>CAMEKR010000056.1 GCA_945921515.1 uncultured Clostridia bacterium
GTGTATCTGCCGTTATCCCCTACATTCACTATCGTACTGCCTGTAAGTGACCAATCGCCCTCAATCTCGGCTGTGCCGAACTTTACGGTAAGACCGCTTATAACAAGATCGCTCAGCCTATCGCCGTATTTACCGCTCGCCTTTCCTGTTCCCTCTGCGGTGAGATTGCCCTTAGTTATGGTAAATTTCCAGCTGTCAGAAGTAATATCTGTTGCGGCGGCATACTTTCTGCCTGCCGCAATATCTGCCTTTACAAAGTAAGTACCGGGAACAACAGGAGCAGAAGAAAGCTGTTCGCCGTCAGCGCCGTAATATTTCACGGTTATTGAGCCCATGCCGGTTATACCCGATTTTGCCTTTACCACAGCCTGCTTTCCGTTGCCGTCATAGGCAAGGTCGGTCGGCTTGACAAAAGTAAAATAAGTAGATGAAACAATATCCGCTATTGAATACTTCCAACTAAGTGTTGTAAGGCCGTCTATCGCCGTGTAATTTGAGCCTTCCGTAACATCTATTCTTACGGTATATGTTCCCGGGAAAACAGGCGCAGAGTCAAGCTCTTCTCCGTCATTATAATACTTTACGGTCACTTCGCCGATGCCGACAATATTGGCTTTCGGCACTACGGTGACGCCCTTTGCGGTATCATCGTAGACAAGATTTTCATCGGTTGTAAAGATAAAATCATCAAACGCAGGAGTAGCCTTTGTTATCGTAAAGCTCCATTCGGTTGCCGTGAGTTCCTGTGCGGCGGTATAATATGCCGTAGCCTCAACATCTATTTTTACTGTGTAAGAGCCTGTGTTTATCGGTGCGGAAGAAAGCTTGTTTCCTTCAGAGTCATAATAACCTACAACGAAGTCGCCCATACCCGAAATGCCCGTTTTTACTGCTACGACCACATCCTTTACCGTACCGTCATATACAAGATTTGCAGGCGGTGTGAAAGAAAAGTCATCGCTTTCGGTAACATCCGATACGATAAATACCCAGTTGTCCGAAATGGCAGTTGCAGATGTATAGTTTGTACCGGTTGCGACATCAAGCTTAACTGTATAAGTACCGGGATTAGTCGGTGCAGAAGAAAGCAAATTGCCGTCTTTATCGTAATATTTTACGGTAAATTCGCCCATTCCCTTTATTTCGGACTTTTTGGTTACCGTTGCTGTCTTTTCATTGCCGTTAGCTATAAGGTCTGACGGCGGTGTGAAAGTAAAGTCATCCGCTGTGGGAACTGCGGGAGCTACAGTATATTTCCAAGCAGCTGATGTCAGATTGCTGTATGAGGTGAAATTTGTTCCTGCTTCAATATCTAACTTTACTGTATATGTACCGGGCAATACAGGAGCCTCTGTGGTATACTCCGAGCTGCCGTCCTTGTAATACTTTACGGTAAAGCTGCCCATGCCGTTTATCTCCGGTTTCAATTCAACTGTGGCAGCCTTTGCGCTGTCGTCATAGACGAGATTTTCGGGCGCCGCAAATATAAAGTCATTTTCAGCGGGTGTAGCCGCAGTTATATCAAACTTCCAGCTGTCAAGACAAAGATCGCTTGCGGCGGAGTAATTTCCGCCTTGCGCAACATCTATTTTCACGGTATAAGAACCGACATCTGTCGGAGCGGAAGAAAGCTGTGCGCCGTCAGAGCCGTAATATTTTACAGTAACATCACCCATCCAGGATACACCGCTGTTAACACTTACCGTAGCAACCTTTGGGGTGCCGTCATAAACAAGGTTTGAAGGCGGTGTGAATGTAAATTTGTCTACTGTAGTAGTAGCTCTTGTTATGGTAAAAGTCCAGTCTTCTGAAGTAACATCGGTTGCAGAAGTGAAATTTTCGCCTTCTGAAAAACTGATTTTTACTATATATGTATATGCCGGACCGGGTGCAACAGCACCGTTATAGCCTGCGTTCACCCAGTAATATCTGTATGTCATACCGCCCAAACCCGATAAGCCGGATTTTAATGTTACTCTTGCGTTTTTTCTGCTACCGTCATAAACAAGGTTTGAAGGCGGTGTGAATATGAAATCGTCAGAAGTGGGTACAGCTTTTTCTATTGTGAATTTCCAGTTGCTTGATGTAAGACCGGTAACGGACGCATAGTTGCTTCCGTCTGATACATCAATAAGCACCGAATAAGTTCCTGCGTCTTTGGGTGCTGTAGTCGTCGCTGTACTCTCACCGTCTTTAAGGTATTTTACAGCTGTAATATTACCCATGCCCGTTATGCCGGACTTTATTTTCACTTCGGCAGACTTCTGTGTGCCGTCATAGACAAGACCGGCAGACGGTGTGAAAGTAAAGTTGTTTGCAGCAGGTGCAGCCTTTGAGATAGTAAACTTCCATTCGCTTGATGTAACATCTGAAGCGGAATTATAGTTATTACCCCTGGCAACATCGATTTTTACCGTATATTCGCCTACATCTACAGGCGCTGAGCTGAGCCTTGTGCCGTTCTTATAGTACTTTACGGCGGTAACTGCGCCCATGCCCCTTGCGCTTGAAGTTACTGTTGCGGTCTTTGCCGAACCGTTATATACGAGATTTGACGGCGGAGTAAAAGTGAAATCGCTTGCCTGCGGATTGCCGTAAGCGGTTTTGCCGAATGTGTATTTAACCGTTATAGTTCCGTCGCTGTTGCGTGTAACCGTTCCGTTATTCGAACTGGTTGTATTTACCCTTGCGGTAACAGAAGAACTGAAAGAATATCCTATATGCGGCTTTACCGTAACGCTTGCGGTATATGCCGTATTATAACATGCGCTTGTATCGGCAGGACTCCATGTTATATCGGATATGCCATAAGTAAATCCGTTTACGCTTTTATTTATCTCTGCGGTCGTATCAAGAGCACTGCCTCCAACAGGAGCGTCGATATTAAACGCTACAGTATTTAAAGTAGTAATGCTTTGTACTTTGCTTGCAAAACCGGTAGCATAAGCTACTCTGCCTGAGGTCGTTTCAAGCCATATCTTGCACTTATCAAGAGAAACGCCCGAAATACCGAGTGCACTTTCGATCTCCTCGACCATAACACCGGTATAATCGTTAACAGGTGCGCTGTAGTACCAGTCGTTTGTTCCGTCGTTACCCTGTATAACGAGTGAAACAGCTCCCGTTGCATTCTCATCCTTGTATGCCGCTACTCCCTGATAACCGTTAACATCATAGTATTTTACGGTACCGATTTTTTTGTCACTGCCATCCAGTCGCAAGATCATACCGGTAGACGCATTTGTTTTTCCGTACTTGACAGCGGATGAATCTGTCCTTGCCGAAGAAGCAAAAAGAACATTTGTCAGATTAATATTAACCGCTGAGCGCATATATAATCCGGCGGTCTTTTTCTCCTTGTCAACGGTCGTACCGCTTGACCTTACGCACAATTGGTAGTTGTTATCGTATTGCGTGCGTAGCCAACACTCGCCACCGGGGTAAGAAGGGAGATGAATTTTTACATTATTGTTTGTGCCTGCATAAATTGTATCATCGCCATACGTTCCTTTAAGCGAATACAGCCCTCTGTCATTTGAGGAATCTATCCTTGTGGTATTTATCAGACTTTTCTCTGTAGAAGTAAAAACAAAATTTTCTGTATAATAGTTGCTCTCAGCGGCATCATACCAATTCCAACCGCTGAGATCGATCGCATAAGCTGTCATGCTTACATAGGATTTTGCAAACAATATCACATTGTCTCCCGATATGCCGTTATCTTTGCCGGCTATATACCAATTCAACATACTATTGGAATAGTTAGCCACATTACCAAAATAGATCAGTCCTACGGTATCGTTATTGCCGTCAAGGTCAAATACCGTCATCAGCTGATTTTTAGTTGCGAAAGCAGTTACGGTGGGGTCGCTGCTTGCCGCACCTGCGTTTAAGCCAAATGCACTTAGAATCACAGAACCTGCCGCAACAGCAAGTACCGATATGCCTGCTATCAATCTCTTTATTCGTTTTTTCATAATATCTCCTTAACACACAAAAGCTCAAAAGCACCACATAAACAATAGGCATTCACAATCAGTATCAAGTATGCTCACGAAGTGATGCGTTTGGCTTAAAATCACAAAAACGTTTCTTCAGTAACTGTCCGTAGGACAATTATACGGACAGATTAATTGATGTCTGCTCATTAACTTCCGATAGGCTTAATAACAATGAAAAAGCCTATCAGAAGTTGCTTAAGTGCAAGGATTGATTTGATAATTTATAAAAAATCCTTGCACTTAAGTTCGTCACTTGGGACGAAATGAGCTTGACACCAATTAGTGTGTACGGCTAAAAATCACATATAATGCGTTTTTAGCCAACTCAAAGCCTGAAGACAGGCTTTGAGTCAATAACTATCCTGTGGATATTTATTGAGTTCGCACTAATTATAATTGTAAATTTGCCATTTGTCAATAGAAATGGAACGAAATGACACTAAAGAGGAACGAAATGACATAAATCAGGTGTAAAAAGACTTGTGCAATAGAATATCGGAAAAGATTCGGGCATTTGTCACGCTTTTAAGAGCGAAAATTATAGAAGAAGTAAGGTTTGGTTATTGTGACGTAAGGTGTACTTAGTTTGTAATCCGACCAAAATCACTGTAGAATACAAAAATCAACAGCATATGCCGTTGTATCTCATCAAGCCGCAGAATAATGTACGCCTGTGCGAGATGATATGCACCGCACTTTATTCGGTGATGATATACCAAGCCTGCGGCTTGGATAAAAAAATAAGCAACTTTTGTTTAACAAAAGTTGCTTGTTTTTTGGCTGGGGTGGAAGGATTTGAACCCTCGAAATGGCGGAGTCAGAGTCCGATGCCTTACCACTTGGCGACACCCCAATATTATTCCGTCACGACCGTGACAACATAAGATATTATATCACAGCAAAAACAGAATGTCAAGCATATTTTTCAAAAAATTTTCTTTTCATTGCGATTATGCTTTAGCATATTCCACATAGGGTAATTTACGCTATATTTTATACGATTTGTATAATAATTACCCCTGTTTTTTGCTTTCGTTTTCGGTATGTTCATTGAATCTGTTTACAATGAAAATTCCTGCGCTGATAAGAACAAGTGCGGCGGCGGCTTCAAGGCGGAACGCCTGCTCCGTTTCGCCGAGCAATACGGCAGACAGAAGCACGCCGCATACGGGATTCATAAAACCGAACACCGCAATCTTGGATACCGGGTTATATTTCAGCAAAAGGCTCCATATCGAATAGGCGCAGGCGGAAATAAACGCAAGGTACATCAGCATCAGCACCGCTTCAACACCTATTTTGCCGTATTCAAATCTGCCGCCTAACAATAATCCTATCACGCTCATCACAGCTCCGCCGAACAAGAACTGCCAGCCGCTGAGCATCATTGTATCGGTATCGGCGGAAAAGCGCTTAATAAGCACGGATGAAATTGCATACGCTACCGTAGAAATAAGAATAAAGCCGTCGCCGGTGAAATTGATATCGCTCACAAGAGAGCTGTCAAGATTTATCGCTATTATTCCTGCCGTGCCGAGAATACAGCCGGTTATTTTCGCAAGCGTCAGCTTTTCAAGGCGGAAGATAAGCGCAGATACAAGTATGCAGACAAATACGCTCATACCTTCAATGACGGAGGATTTCACTCCGCTTGTATTGGCAAGTCCTATATAGAAAAACAGGTATTGCAGTATCGTCTGAAACAGGCTCAGCAACATCACCTTCGGAATTTCTGCAGGCTTTGGAACGAGAGGCTTTTTGCGTATTACGCTCCCGATTATTATTACCATTATTCCGGCGATGAAGAATCTTACTCCTGCGAAAAGTATAATCGACGGCGTAGAAGCTTTATCTATCCCGAACAGATCATATCCGATTTTTACGCAGGGGAAAGCGCTTCCCCACAATGCCGAGCAGAACAGCGCAAGAAGTGCCGCTATCGGTGTTTTCTGCAATATATTTGATTTCATTTATATACCTTCTTGTGCAAAATGGAAAGCGGAGCCTTTTTCGCAGACTCCGTTTCATATTCTATCACTTTCGGTATTTCAAGTCAACCTTTATTTGCAAAGGCGCATTGCAATAACGGATATATCATCGCTCTTTCCATCTCCCGCATAGAATTTTGCGGTGTTTGCTACCTCTTTTGAAAATTCCTTCAGATCCGTCTGCTTGTCCATTTCACGATAAAGCCACTTATCGTTCAGCTCTGCTCCGTCGCTCGTTATTACTATCATATCACGGCTCCCAATGGTAAAAGACCGCCGCTCGTAAACAGGCTCTTCCTTAACACCTATGGGCAGACCTTTACAGCCGAGCTTGACGCAGCGTTCTCCGCACTTGATGTAAGTATTTGCACTTCCTGCCTTATACAGCTCGGTTTTGCCGCTGTACAGATCTACAGCGCATATCTCAAGCGTTGCAAAGCTCTCATCGGAAGACTTGCACAGCAAAGATGTATTGATTATCTTTATTGCCGCCTCTATGCCTATACCTGCCTGCAACAGCCTTATAAGCATTCCGCAGGCAAATGAAGAATCTACCCTTGCTCTGCCGCCGCTTCCCATTCCGTCAGAAAGCACAACATAAGCAATTCCGCTTTTATCTATAAAGCTCTCGTAATAGTCGCCGCAGGCAGTACCGTCGTCCTTGCTTATCTGGCACACCTCGACATCAAGCGTGTATGTTGTTTTTGAAAACACGCTCAGCTTACAGCCTCCTCCGACACGGCTTATCACCGGCAGGTCGAACTGCCGTCTGAAAGCAAGCGTGAGCGCCTCGCATATCTCCTGCTTTGACGAAAAAAATCCCGTGTCGGAATATGCCTCTACCGACATTCTCCCCTGCTCTCCCGTTTCTACGCTGACAGCCTGTGCGTCCTCGCACCCCAGCTTACTGAGAACATTGGCGGCTGTCTCGTTGTATCCCGGATCGATATCTCCGCTGTTTTCTATCTCGCTTGACAGCTGTGAGAGTATCTGCTCTGTAGCGGATAGCTGGGCGGTCAGCACGCTTCTCATACGAGCCACTCTTCTGCGCTCGCTCTGTGCAGATGCGTAGCTGTCATACAGCTTTGTCAGCTTATCGCATAACTGCTGTTTTTTCGGACATCGTTCCGACAACGGAGAGGAAAACATCTCGGGCAAAGGAGTGTCGCCCGACTTAATTGCAAAGGTAAGCTTTGAAAACTGCTTTATGCTGTCTGTGTACTCTTTGCCCCAGCATTGCATATTATATCTGCATCGTCTGCATATACTGTCGCAGGCGGTATCATACACCCAGCTGATATCTCTGCCGGGATTGCCGTCAAGCTTGTCCGCCGCAATATCTACCGTCCTTCTGACCTCTCCGATAGCACCCTTGGCAAATTTCAGCCGTTTTGCAAAAAGTCTGCGTATGCTGTTCTCCTTTGCCGCAAACCGTACAGAATCGGTGTGAAGCTGTGTGAATCGTGCAGGTACAAGCATAAACACAGCAGCAGAGGCAAAAACATCCGCCGCCACCGCAAGCTTTTCGTTATCCATAGTAAACAGCGCAATACACAGCGTTGCGGTAAGTACATAAGCAGATGCGGCATTCATCTTTTTACCGCCCGTAAAAATACCTGCCGCCGCGGCCGCAGGCGCAAGTGCCGCCGCAAGAAAAGCGTTCTCTCCCGAAGCTACCGAAGCTCCAAGAGCTGTAGCCGCCGCACACACAGCTCCTGCGCCCGTACCGTATTTCATAGCAGTAAGCAAAGACGCTGTTGCGGCAAATATTATCCCTATGCTGAATATTCCGATATTATAATGTGACAGCACCCCTGCCAATATTGCACAGCCTGCAAGCACGCATATAAGGCTGAACGGATCGCTCCGTAATGTTGCGTGTATAAGCTCACGCTTTGAAAACAGCTTGACAAGCCTCAGCGCAACCGTCGCTCCCAATCCTGCCATTACCGACAGTATAATGCAATTCATAAGGTCGCTTACGGTAGCCGAGGTAAGAAAATTTGCCGCAAACACAGAGCCTGCCGCAGTTATAGCGGATATTACATCCGATAAAGCGGACTTTCGCCGTGATACTATCATTCTGATAGCTATTACAGAAAGCAACGATGATGTGACGGTAACTCCGTCCGAGTAGTTTCCGCCAAGAATAAATCCTGCCACACTGCCGACAAATGCCGAGATGCAGTCCACCCCGCTCATCGCCGCCGCAAACGACGCCGCAAACGGCGAAGGTCTGCCGAACACCGTACTCATAGATATCATCGCCGCAATAAGAATTATCACCGCACATCTTAACAAAGAATGTTCTTTCAGTTTTATTCTGTCCTTTGATACTGTCCTAAGCATATATACATCCTTTCGCAAAATAAAAACCCGAAAAAGTAAAACCGGCTATACCGTAATTCTACTTTTTCAGGTCAATGTATTTTGTCGTAATAAGGAACCGTAAACTGCGAATGCAGGCGTGTAAAGTCGTATTGTCGAACAGACGGAAAAGCGGTCGGCGCTGTCAGGCGTCTTTCTCCGTTCCTCCCTTTTTATCGGCAATAAGCGGCTTTATCAGCTTATATATCTCTCCGGCTCTTGTTGTGCCGTACTTCTTTGCAATTCGGTTATTTATGCCCTGCTTAGTGGAAAGTTCTTCTATACACTTTGCGACAAATTCACGCTCTTGTTTGTCGGGGATAAGAGACGCAAGCTGTGATGCTGTCTTTTCATTCTCTTTTAAGCGGACAGCGGCGGCTAAAGAAACAGCAGAAGCAACATCTACGCCTTTATTTTTCCAGAAGTCAGCCACAAGAGCGAATGCCCTGTCATTTGAAATAACGCAATAAGAGGCTTCCTGATTTTCTCTTATCATATATCCGAGATATGATACGAGCTGGAAGTCAAGCGCATTTTTCATGCCGACCTGTGCCTCGACATAATATATCTTTGCTCTGCTCTCAATTATCTTTTTATGAATATTAAAGGTAAGTACCCCTGCGTGTTCGCTGTAAAACACATAGCACACATCATTTTCCGCAAGCTGTTCTATGCCCTTAAGTCCGTCGGAATGGACATTTTCAAAATCAATAAGGTAGATTGCCATATTATGCCGTCTCCGTTTAATCGATCTTCTGCATATTGGTTACCGTCTGAATGTATCTTTCGTATTTATCGCAGACCGTGTTGACATCGCCGAAGGCTATCTGCTTGCCTTTATCGAGCCACAACACCTTGTTGCACAGTCTGCGCACCTGCGGAATGGAATGAGATACGAACAGCGTACAGCAACCGCCCTTGATTATTTTCATCATAGTTGCTTCACTCTTTGCTCTGAATGCGGCGTCTCCTACCGAAAGCACCTCGTCGAGTATCAGTATCTCAGGCTCCATAAGGCAGGCGAGCGAAAAAGCAAGTCGTGATTTCATACCCGATGACAACTGTTTGAAGGCTCTGTTCTCAAACTCGGTGAGTTCAGCGTACTGAAGGATGCTTGTATATTTGTCCGTGACAAATTCTTTGGTATAGCCGAGCATTGCGCCTCGCAGGAATATATTTTCCTTTACCGTGAGGTCTCCGTCAAAGCCCGAGCCCAGCTCCAGCAATGCGGCAATTTTTCCGTTTACCGTGACACTGCCCTTTGCAGGCTTCATAATTCCCGATATTACCTTGAGCAATGTCGATTTGCCCGCACCGTTAGTGCCTATAATGCCGAGCAGGTCGCCCTCGTCAAGAGAAAATGAAACATTATCAACAGCGGTAAAGTGCTCGGTCTTGATTTCGTGCTTGACCTTCTTGATAAAATATTCCTTCAGACCGATATCTCTGAAATTGCTTACACTGTAATTTACAGTAACATTTTTTACATCTATAATCATTAGTTACTCCGGATCAATAGTAATATACAAACTTCTGCTCTGTCTTTTTATGGATGAGCAGACCGATTCCGAGCATTCCGAGAGAGAACGCCAGACACACGACATGATGCTGAAAACTCGGTATGGATGACTGCATTACAAGCTCTCTCATATAAGAAATATACTCATATATCGGATTTATATAGAATAACATCTGAAAATGCTCGGGGAATGCTTTAATCTCGTAGAAAATTGCGGACAAATATGAGAGCAGCATTGTGAAAATCTGATACAGATACTGTACATCTCTGAAGAATACGAACAACGCAGACAGCACATAGCTCATTCCGATATTAAAGACAATGAGACACAATATCGGATATATCATAAGCAGAAGATGCGGTCCGAAATTTACTTTGCACACCAGCATAAAGCCGAAGTAAACTATAAGAGTCAGGAAAAAGTTAAAAGTTGCGGCAGAGTTTGAGGACAAGACAAACAACGCCTTTGGCACCTTTACCTTAGACAGTATCGATCCGTTTGAATACATTGAGAACATTCCGGCGGTGGTAGCGTTGCTGAAGAACGAAAACATCAGCGTACCGGTAAGCAGGTATACTATAAATCCTGTATCAAGACGGTCAAAGATATAACCGAACACAAAATACTGAATCAAAAATGTGAGGAACGGTGAAACTACACTCCATAATATTCCGAGCATAGTCCTCTTATACTTTTTCTTGAAATCACGCTTTGTCAGCTCTTCAAAAAGGAAACGGTTCCGCTTTACCTTGTCGGCAAATGACAAATTTGCAGAGGTGTTTATGGAAACGCTTGCCTTTTCTTTTGCCGGCTTTGTGTGTTTTTCGGTTAAATGCTCATATTTTACACTGTCTTTAGGATTTTTTTCAGCACCGCTTTTAACAGATGAACCTGATTCAGCCTTTTTATTAACAGCGAAAACAGGCTTCTTATCCTGCGTCTTCTTTTCCGAAGATTTATCTGCCGTTTTTTCAGTGGTAACAGGCTTTTCTCTCAGCTTCTTTTCGGTATGCTTATTATCAGCCGGCTTTTTTACAGGCTTAGGCTTTTCCTCTTCAAACTCCGACAGTCTTTTGTATCCGCTGTCAGCATCTGCATTACCAAGCGAAGTATGAGGCTTTTCGGAAGGCTTTTGCACTGCCTTTGCTTTCACTTCGGACTTTTGCGACGGTTTTGCCTTCTCTTCCGGCTTTTGCGCCGCTTTGACATTAGCCTCCGAATTTTGTGCTGCCTTTGCCTTAGCTTTTGCCTCTTTTTGCTTTTGCATAGCCTCACGGATACTCTGAGCCGTTACTTCTCTTGTATCTTCGGGCTTTTTGTCGGGTTTTTTCTTTTCGTCAATAGAATTAAGTATCATTGTCGCACTCGGTTCATTATTCTTCGGTGCAACATTGTTTTTACTTTCCTTCTCTGCGGCATTGCTTTTACTTTGTTTGTTTTGCTCTGAGAATTCGGCAAGAATATCATCAATGCTGAATTTATCGCTCAACTATATGTCAACTCCCTCTGATTCTGCGTGTGTTTTTAAAAATGTCCATAAATATTATTTTATCACATTTTACGACTTATTACAATATGCAAATACTACAAATAACGCTGATGTTCGAGCATAGTATTATCAAGGCAGTCACACTCTGCCTGTTTTTCTCTTTAGCTTCATAGCAGTCTTACGGGGTAAAATGCCGAGTACCAGAGGCTTTAATGCGTACAGGAATCCTTTCGGCATAAGGCCGAGCCGTTTAAAGCCATCCATCCTGACTTTATACTCGTCACGGCGCATTGAAAACGAAACGCCTCTTGTATCGGTGTCATAGAAGAATCTGTACAGTTTTTCGGTCATATTTGCCGCTTTATATCCGTCTGCAACAAGCCGCATAAACAGGTCGTAATCTTCATACTTCCTGTTTTTGCCGAGCGTGCGGTAACAATACTTTTCAAACACCTTTCTTCTGAACATCATACTGCCGTGTATAAACGGAGAATTGAAAAGGAAACTGTTCTTATCTATATCCGCAGGCATAACTCTTTGCCCGTACACGCCCTCGCTGTCAGAATACAGCTCGCAGGCTGTGCCGATAAAATCTATATCGCTGTGCTTTGAAAGATAAGCTATCTGCTTTTCAAATCTTCCCGCAAGGCTTATGTCGTCGTCATCCTGTCTTGCTACATATTCACCCTTTGCGGCGTCAAGGCAGGCGTTCAGTGCGGCGGCAAGCCCCTTGTTCTCATCAAAGCGAATCAGCTTAACCCTGCTGTCACGGCATATTTCATTAAGCGTATCATTTATATACTTAGTTGAGCCGTCATCGCAGATAATAAGCTCAATGTCGCTCACCGACTGACTAAGGACAGAATTTACGGCGTTTATAAGCTTTTGCTCATCGCTGTTGTAAATGCCCATTATAACCGATATCAGCGGCATAAGCGCCTCTTTTCCCTGAGAAG
>CAMEKR010000057.1 GCA_945921515.1 uncultured Clostridia bacterium
GAGCAGAGGACTGAAAATCCTCGTGTCGTTGGTTCGATTCCGACCGGAGGCACCATAAGAAACGCAATAGCGTTTCTTATATATGCGGATTTAGCTCATCTGGTAGAGCGCCACCTTGCCAAGGTGGAGGTAGCGAGTTCGAGCCTCGTAATCCGCTCCAATTTTTATGGCGCTATAGCCAAGTGGTAAGGCATGGGTCTGCAACACCCTGACCCCCAGTTCAAATCTGGGTGGCGCCTCCAGAAATCCTCGATGAAAATCGGGGATTTTTTGTTTTTGTAAATCCTTTTGTAGTGCGGGTTTACGGCACTTTAACGGTGCTGTTTACCGATAAAATTTATCCCAAAAAACAGTAACATAAATTTACAGATTTGTTATCTGATATCACCTTTTTTCGGCTTTTTATAAATTATTGTATCGCTTTTGTATCGCTTTTGTATCGCTGTTTGCGTTGTAAGAGCTATTGACATAAGTATGTGCATTGTGTATAATACACTGTACCGGAGGTGATATGAATATGAGAAGAGAAAAGGGCAATGGCTCTATTTTTTACTCGGAAGAACGTGAACGATGGGTCGCTTGTGTTAATGTCGGATATACCAGTAAAGGTACTCGTAAATTCAAGCGTATGTACTGCAAGACAGAACAAGAAGCTAAGAAATGCCTAAGAGAATATAGAAACAATATCGCAAAACAACAGCCGGGTGAGTTAGCTAAACTTTCTCTGGAATTATATATGCGCAACCAATGGCTTGAAAAGGCAAAGAAGAAATCGATGAAACCGTCAAGTTACGACAGGCTTGAAAGAACTTGTGAGCATCAGATATTTCCTGTTATCGGGGACATACAGATGTGCAGTATAACTGTGAACGACATTCAAACATTGCTTAACGATATGCCGCCGAAGTATTCGCAATCCGTAATCAAAAAGACTTACGACGCATTGAACGCTTGTTTTGATTTTGCTGTTAAAAATGATGTGATAATGAAGAACCCGGTTGGAAGTGTCACTGTTCCCAAATCAGAAAGAATAACAAAAGAAATTGAAATACTTTCTGACGAGGATAAACAGGCAGTAAAAGAAGAATGCACCAAACCTTTCAAACGAGGAGTTAGCGGATATCGTCTTGGATATGCTTTCATTCTTTTGTTAAATACCGGAATGAGAGAGGGCGAGATATGTGCGTTAGAATGGGCTGATGTCAATTTTGAGAAACTGATAATAAGGATCAACAAAACTGTCTCGGAAGTTAAGATAAGAGATGATTCTGCCGATGCCAAGTACAAAACGATTGTTTATAATGAGCCGAAAACGAAAAGCAGCAGAAGAAGTATCCCGATAAATAAAGCCGCTCTTGATGCGTTGCAACATTTACATGAAATTACCGGCTCATTTAAATATGTTCTTTCAACCGCAAATGGCACTATGGTCAAGCCGAGAAAATTGGCTAATACTTTCAAAACTATACAAAAGAATTGCGGATTTGAGAAAACCTACGGAATACACGCATTAAGGCATACTTTCGCAAGCAATCTGTTTAATAAGGGCACAGATGTTAAAATAGTATCAAAACTTCTCGGACATTCAAGCACGTCCATCACATGTAACATTTATATCCATGTGATAGAGGATGTTAAGGCACAAGCTGTGGCTTTGATTGATGAGGTGTGAAAAAATTATAGGGAAGCAGGGTTAGTTTAAGAATAGATGGAAAAGAACCGTTCGGTGATGAGCGGTTCTTTTATATGTCCACCGGCTTATCTCAATTATCAGAAGATTTCGTGATAAATTGAAATAATTGAAACTTGAATTACAATACATCTGTTAAGCGGGAAGACACTATTCTGTGAAAGATTTTGCTGTGTAAAATGAGATATGTTGCGTACAGAAGGTACACTAAATATTAAAATTTACGGTCGAATTTAAAGGAGTTATTTATATTAATATTAAAGAGAGCTACACAGAAACGGTGGCAGCGACTGCTTGCAGGAGCCGCCTATATTTACCGATAATGACAGATTGACAGACGTATAATCCGTCTGCAACAACCGCTCTATCTTTTCCTTTTAATTGTCTTCTCTGATCGACTCAGTGTCACTAAACGATAGCTAATAATAACAGAAGAACTAACGGATAAGAAGCTGAATCATAAAAGCTGTCTTTTTCAGCCGGAATATCTTCCGTTCCGTATCGAAACGGCTATTAATAACCGATAAACGACTGTTCAGCTGCCCGAAAATCTAATAACCGACCGTTTCGGGTACAACGCTGAATGTATATTCTCATATGTTCCAGAACGCACAGGCAAGAGTAGCAGATGTTATGGACAGGGCTTTTTCTTTCCTTCCTGCAAAGGACAGCACATCAAAAACACAATTGTCCACTACAGGTCACGCTGACAGCGGACAACTCAAAATTTTGGCAAAAAAGAAAAGCCCACAAAAGGCTTTATAAAGCCAAATGTGAGCTGTGCTTATGGTGACCCGTACGGGAATCGAAAGTCAAACCTCATTTTTCGCTTCTTCCGCTCACTTGCTGTAAACCCTTTGTTCATGCGGGTTTGAGACGCTTTACAATTTTTACCGTTTTGCGTTATTCGGGGCTTTTGGTGTAACTGTAGCGGACAAACAGCGGACAAGATTTATAAGACGCACTCGCAAAAAAGGAACCGTTCGTTGATGAGCGGTTCCTTTTTGTAAACTTGGATATATTTCCAACCAAAGATTTTTTATACGCTATTTGCGAGAAACACAACAAGAAAAATACAGCTGATAGCCTGAAAAGCGAGTCGGTTTATTCTCTTATGATCAACTCTTTTACTTGAATATTTCTCTGCACTTTTCACAAACTAAAATTGTATAAATACGCAAAATTATTCGATGAACTATTGACAATAGCGTTTGAAAATGCTATATTGATAATATAAAAGTGCGTAAATACGCAAAATTATTCGATGGGAGTGAGAGCTATGATAGAAAGAAAACGCTATCTTGATAAGTTGATAAGCAAAAAGGAAAACGGCCTTGTAAAAATCATTACCGGAATCCGAAGATGCGGTAAATCATATCTGCTTTTCAATATCTACAAGAATTATCTTAAGTCTATCGGTGTTGCGGACGATTGTATAATCTGTCTTGCTCTGGACGATGACGAAAGCATTATGTACCGCAATCCCATAGAGCTCGGAAAGCACATTCGTTCGCTGATTACCGATGACAGCAAGATGTATTATGTGTTCCTTGATGAGATTCAAAAGGTCGCCACTATTCAGAATCCATATATCGACGGAGTTGACGACAAAATCGGTTTTGTTGATGTTGTGCTTGGGCTTATGAAAAAGGACAATGTGGACATATATGTAACCGGCAGTAATTCAAGAATGCTGTCCTCGGATATTCTAACCGAGTTTCGTGGACGAGGCGATGAAGTCCGTGTTAGTCCGCTTTCGTTTGAGGAATTTTACAACGCTTATGAAGGAGATAAGCGTTTTGCCTGGCAGGAATACTATACCTACGGCGGTATGCCGCTTGTTATAGCGAAAAAAACTCCCGAAGAAAAGGTCAAGTATTTGCAGTCCCTCTTTGATACCATTTATATCAGCGACATAATGGACAGGTATAATCTTTTGTATGAAAAGTCTGTTCTTGATGACATTCTGAATATAGTTTCGTCATCTGTCGGCTCTCTTACCAATGCGAACAAAATCACAAATACATTCAAAAGCGAGAGGCAAATGAGTATCGGCTCTCCTACCGTCAACAGATACCTTGATTACTTTATTGACGCATTTCTGCTTTACAAAGCACAGCGTTATGATGTCAAAGGCAGAAAATATATCGGCTCTCCCTTGAAATACTACTTTAGCGATGTGGGACTTCGCAATGCAAGGCTTAATTTTCGCCAGCAGGAAGAGAATCACATAATGGAAAACATTATCTTCAACGAGCTTTGCAATCGTGATTTCAGCGTTGATGTGGGTGTAGTGGAGTATTGCTATAAAGAGGACGGAAAGAGCAAGCGCACACAGCTTGAAATAGATTTCGTCGCCAACAAAGGTAGCAAAAGGTATTATATCCAATCTGCGCTTACTGTCAGCGATGAAGAAAAACGGCAGCAGGAAATAAACTCTCTTAAACGCGTCGGTGATTCGTTCAAGAAAATTGTTGTCGTAAAGGACAATATTATTCCCTGGCACGATGATAACGGCATTCTGTATATCGGAATCGAGCAGTTTTTGCTTGACGAAAATGCTATGGACATATGAAGAGAATTTTGGTATTAGAGATGGGAAAATATAGAAGTAATACATTGCCTTTCATTTTTTAACTTTTGCTGTTTTCAAAGCTTAATTTATAGCTTTTTTGACAAACAGCGGACAAGATTTATAAGACGCACATACAAAAAGGAACCGGTCGGTGAAGATCGGTTCCTGTTTTTAAATACTAAGAAATCAAGAATTATGTGGGTGAGATAAGGAATTTCGCTGCCGAAAATCGTAGCCGAAGCTTTCCGAGCAGATACGAATCAACTATTGCTTTTCCCACTTTTATCGGCGTTCAACAGTGCAGTACGCAAAGTACCCGATAGTATTTTCGACAGCCTTGAAATCAACTCATCGGGCTCGGTTTTCATACCGCCTTCCAGCCAGTCAAGCATTATACCGACAAGCGCAAACTTGTAGAAAGCGGCAATAAAATTCTTGTCCGACTCGTCAACAATTAAATCTGATGAGACATGATCTATAAATTTCAGCATAAAGTCAGACGAAACCTTGTACAGATAGCGCTCTATAGTTTCTCGGTGCAGCGAGTTGTACACATGGTAGATAAGCTTTTTATTTTCCTTTACAAAGCGAAGTCCCGAGCACAGACCCTCTTCCCACGACTGCTCTGAGTTCATGCTGTCAATCGCTTTTTGTGCTTCCTCCATGAAAATATCCTCAAGCAGCTCGTATATATCGCTGTAATGATAGTAAAAGGTGTTGCGGTTTACTCCGCAGTCATCGGTGATATTCTTTACTGTTATTTTATCAAGCGGCTGTTCGCTGAGCAATTTTTTAAACGACTCCTCAATAGCTCTCTTTGTTATGGCTGACATGGCTCCTCCGTAAAATGAGAAATTCTTTACTGATACAATTATAGCACGTCAGCCTAAAAAATTCAATATTTAGACAAAAGTGCCCGTTTGCTCAAAAAACGGACACTTTTTTGTTTTTGTTCGATTTTTGGGCAGCTGATTAACATTGTCTGTTGTGAACAGGGAAGAATGGATATAAAATATAGCTGTAAGAAAAAGAAAGGAAAGTGACCTGTATGAAATTCATCAAAAGGGCAAAAGCCGCTTATATCGCTATATGCGCGGTTATCGCGGTTATCGGTCTTGTGCTGATAATATTCCCTGAGATTTCTATGCTCGCTATATGCTATATTCTGGGTATTGCCGCTATAGTATTCGGTATAGTGAAAATCACGGGATATTTTTCGTCCGACCCCTACGGACTTGCGTTCCAGTTTGACCTGGCTTTCGGAATAATAGCTATAGTTCTCGGCGCTGTAGTAGTTATACACCCGGGCAAAATAATAGCTCTTGTCCCGATTATAATGGGTATTTACTTTATGACGGACGGAATTATGAAGATACAGACCGCTGTCGATGCAAAGCGCTTCGGAATAAGACGCTGGTGGCTTATCTTAATAAGCGCAATAGCAATCGGTATAATGGGCGTGTTGTTGCTCGTAAATCCGTTTGAGGGTGCTGTTACTTTGACAGTACTGTTAGGAATAACCTTACTCGCAGACGGAATTGCAAATATCTGTATTGCCGCTTATACAGTAAAGGCTATTAAAAAAGAGGCAAAGACCGATAATAAAATATATATAGAAATCGACAGGGAGGACTAAAATGATAAAACTCGGCAAATGGATAACCAAGCACAGAGTTATCATACTTATAGTTGCAGTCGTGCTGCTGATACCCTCGGTGCTGGGCATGGTGGCAACCAGAATTAACTACGATATGCTGAACTACTTGCCTGACACAATGGAAACCATTCAGGGTCAGGATATACTGCTGGAGGACTTCGGCAAAGGCGCATTCAGCATGATAGTGGTAGAGGATATGGAGCCAAAGGATACGGCGGCGCTGAAGGAAAAAATCGAGCAGGTAAATCACGTTGACTCAGTAATATGGTATGACAGCCTTGCGGATATTTCGATTCCGATGGAGATACTGCCGGATAAGTTCTACAAAATATTCAACACTGACCATTCAACAATGATGGCGGTATTCTTTGACACATCGACATCAGCTGACGAAACGATGGAGGCTATAAACGAAATAAGGAGCATAACAAGCAACCAATGCTTTGTATCGGGTATGTCGGCTATGGTAACCGACCTTAAAAACCTGTGTGAGCAGGAAGAACCGGTATATGTGGCAATTGCGGTTGTGCTGGCTGTTGCCGTAATGATGCTGTTCATGGATTCGTTTTTGATACCGATAATCTTCCTTGTAAGTATCGGTATGGCTATTCTTTACAACCTCGGCAGCAACTACTTCTTAGGCGAAATTTCGTATGTTACAAAGGCGCTGTCTGCTATACTGCAGCTTGGTGTAACAATGGACTACTCGATATTCCTGTGGCACAGCTACAATGAACAGAAGGTACGCTTTGACGGGGATAAACAGCGTGCTATGGCTCACGCTATTTCAAACAGCATTGTTTCGGTTGCGGGCAGCTCGACTACTACGGTTGCGGGATTTCTCTCCATGTGCTTTATGAGCTTTACGCTCGGCCGTGACCTCGGAATAGTAATGGCAAAGGGCGTTGTTTTCGGACTTATAGGCTGTGTAACAATCCTGCCGTCACTTATACTGGTATTCGATAAGCCGATAGAAAAGACCAGACACAAGCCGCTTATGCCGAAGTTTGACAAGGTGGCAAGGTTTATTACAAAACGTTCTTGGATATTCCTAATCGTGTTCGCTGTTCTGGTTACACCGGCGGTTTACGGCTATACAAATACATCGAAGTATTACGATTTAAGCCAGTCGCTCCCCGAGGACATGGACTTTGTAATAGCAAATTCAAAGCTTAAATACGATTTCGGTATGTCAACCGTACACATGATTCTTGCCGACTCCGACCTGCCGCAAAAAGAGGCAAAGCAGATGCTTGATGAGGTGGGAAAGGTAGACGGAGTAAGGTTTGCGCTCGGCTTTGAATCTCTTATCGGCTCTGCCGTACCGTCGGAGATTGTACCCGAGGAGCTTACCAAAACGCTTAAAAGTGAAAACTATCAGCTTATGCTGATAAGCTCGGAATATAACACGGCAACCGATGAGGTAAACGCTCAGATTGCCGAGATAAACAGTATTATCAAAAAATACGATGACAGGGCGATACTGATAGGCGAGGCACCTTGCACAAAGGATCTGATAGAAGTAACCGACCGAGATTTCAAGGTCGTTGACATAATTTCAATCGCCGCTATATTCCTTATTATCTTTATAGTTTTTAGGTCGGTATCTCTGCCGCTGATACTTGTAGCGGTAATAGAATTTGCGATATTCGTAAATCTCGGCATACCGTTCTACACAGGCACTCAGCTCGCGTTTATCGCGCCGATATGTATAAGCACGATTCAGCTCGGCGCAACGGTTGACTATGCGATACTTATGACCACGAGATACAAGAAGGAACGCTGCAAGGGCAACGATAAGAATGAAGCAGTTTACATAGCGCTTTCGTCCTCTATTCCTTCGATAATAGTCAGCGCGCTCGGATTTTTTGCCGCAACCTTCGGTGTAGGTCTTTATTCAAACGTAGATATGATAAGCTCGCTTTGCGCACTAATGGCAAGGGGTGCTATCATAAGTATGGTATCGGTAATTTTACTGCTTCCGGCTATGCTGAAGCTGTTTGATAAGGTGATTATCCATACCAGCCTCGGCTTTAAAATTAGAAAAGATAATAAGCAAACAAGTATAACTGAGAAAGGAACACAGTCATGAAAGAGATAAGAAAGAAGATTATAAAAATCGTTTCAATAGTGCTTGCGGCCGCAATGATAGGCACATCATCGGGACTTATCGCCTTTGCGGTGCAAAGCCAGAGTGATACGGAATCTTCCGTATCAGACAGTACTACAGAGTCATACATATCGGAAAAATCAAACTCAGACAGCGACGGAAAGGAAGAAACCGTCTACATTATAGCAAACGCAGACGGCAGTACAAAAAAGGTAATTGTCAGCAACTGGCTGAAAAACGGCTCTAAAAACAGTCAGCTTGAGGATGAGACTACGCTTTCGGATATAAAGAATGTAAAGGGAGAAGAAACCTTTACAAACAGTGGTGAAAACTACATCTGGAATGCCGACGGAAGTGACATCTACTATCAGGGCACGACCGACAAGCAGCTGCCTGTTGATATGAAAATAACATACACTCTGGACGGAAAGACAGTCACCCCTGATGAAATAAAAGGCAAGAGCGGTAAGGTGACAATGCGCTTTGACTACACAAACAACGAAAAGCGCACCGTAAAAGTAGACGGCAACAGCATGGAGATGTATGTTCCTTTTCTCATGGTAACGGGTACCGTTCTTGATAATTCGAGATTTTCAAATGTAAAGGTCACAAACGGCAAGCTTTTAAACGACGGAGACAGAATGGCAATAATCGGCTTTGCTATGCCGGGTATGCAGGAAAACTTAGGCCTTGACAAGGACGATTTTGAAATACCGGATTACATCGAGATTTCGGCAGATGTAAAAGATTTTGAGCTTATCACCTGCATGACAGTCGGCACAACCGAGCTGTTCAATGATGTTGATACCGATAAAATCAGCATGGATGATATTGACGGCACTATAAATGAATTTACCGACGCTGTAAATCAGCTCTCCGACGGCTCGTCACAGCTGTATGACGGACTTGTAACATTGTTTGAAAAATCGGGTGAGCTTTATGACGGCACCGAGCAACTTGTACAGGGTGCGGCAGAGCTTAAAAACGGAACAGGTAAGCTTGCGAGCGGTGCAAATGAGCTGGCAAGCGGAGCGGACACACTAAACAGCGGAGCTTCACAGCTTAAAAACGGCACAGGAAAACTGGTCAGCGGTATAAACGAGCTTTCAGGTGGTGCAGATGCGCTTAATCAGGGCGCAATAAAACTGAAAGACGGAACATCTTCTCTTGTAAGCGGCGCAAATGATCTGATAAATGGCGCAGACAGCTTAAACAGCGGAGCTGCTGACTTAGATACCGGTGCAGGTCAGCTTGAAAACGGCGCGGGGTCGCTCAGCACAGGCGCATCACAGCTTACAATCGGACTGAAGCAGTTGTCATCAAACAGCGGTGCGCTTAATGACGGCGCAAAGCAGGTATTCGTCACTCTGCTATCTACTGCCGAAAAACAGATAAAAGCCGCAGGTATAGATGTACCTACACTCACAATAAAGAACTATAAAACCGAGCTTAACAAGGTCATCAGCTCGCTTGACAAGGATAAAATCTATGATGTAGCCTATAATACTGCATTACAGAAGGTAACCGCGGAAGTAAACAAGAATGAAAGCACTATAAAAGCCGGCGTAGAGCAGGCAGTAAAAGCAAAGGTACTTGAAGCGGTGCTGAAAGCCTCCGGATATAATATGACCACAGAGCAGTATAGCGCCGCTGTCAGCGCAGGACAAATCCCACAGTCTGTACAAAATCAGGTAAACGCGGCGGTAGAAGCACAGATGAACACAGATGCAGTTAGAATGCAGATAAGCGACAAAGTGACCGCACAAAAGCAGCTGCTTATCGAGCAGAATATGAGCAACGAAGCCGTAACCGCCCAGATAAATGAAGCCGTTGCATCGGCCAAAGAGGGTCAGAAGACTATACAAGAGCTTGTCGCTCAGCTTGACGCTTACAACGAATTTTACACGGGTCTTACATCGTATACCGCCGGTGTTGATATGGCATACAGCGGCTCTAAGGATTTGTCATCGGGCGCGGCTGAACTTTATAACGGCGCAAAGGATTTGCACAGCGGCACAGCTCAGCTTAAAGCGGGCACCGAACAGCTGACTTCCGGCGGAAATACGCTTATAAGCGGCGTAAATCAGCTTGACAGCGGTGCAGGAGAGCTGAAGGACGGTACTGGCAGTCTTGTTGACGGAGTTAATAAGCTCAGCAGCGGCGCAGGACAACTTGACAGCGGTGCGGGCGAGTTAATGGACGGTACGCAAAGTCTCGTAAACGGTGTAGGCACACTTACGACTGGAACGCAGCAGCTCGATAACGGAGCAGGGGAGCTACTTGACGGTGCTAACAAGCTGAATGACGGCGTAAAAACGCTTATCGATGGTATAAAACAGCTTCGTGACGGCTCGAAGGAGTTAAAAGACGGCATGGACGAGTTTAATGACAAGGCGGTTAAGAAAATTGTTGACGCCGTGGACGGTGATATTGCAGGAATGCTCGACAAGCTGAAGGCAACTGTTGCCGCAGGAAAGGACTATGATACCTTCAGCGGAAAGCCCGATACGATGAACGGAAGCGTTAAGTTTATTTACAGGACTGAAGCGATTTCGGCGGATGATTGAATAACTTCCCGTAAGAATTAACAAATAAATTGAAGTGAAGAGTAAAATATAAGCGTCGCTTAGGTCGGATAGTATGTTCCTATGGGAATATTGTGAAGTTAATATCGGAATTAATTGATGCACCTGCAAAAAGGAACCGTTCGTTGATGAGCGGTTCCTTTTAAGTATTTATAGCAAGCTCAATATTCTTTCTTCAGTCCACAAGTCATTGGGGAAAATTGAAATGTCTTCTTTGTGCTTTTTGATTATACGAATAGGTTCTTCTGTATTATCATAGATGCTCTTGTATCCATTTTACCGATTCTTCATGACTGAGCAAGACCGGCTTTTTGATAGTACCAACATTTATGATAATTCTTGTTGCCTTATCAAGATTAACAGGGTTTACGAATTTCGGATTTACAAGTACGGCATTTTCAATATATGCACTCTCAAAATCAATATTCGCAAAAGTACATTCATTAAATACAGTGTTCCATATACCCACGCTGACAAAGGTTGAATTATCAAAGGTGCATCTGAGAAAATTACAGTCGAAGAATTCGGCATTGCTGAAATTGGTACATTCAAAAATTATGTCTGTAAAATCGGTGTCATTTACTTCACTTTTGATGAACTGCGCCTTATGAAATGAAGCCTTGCTGAACCTACACGAATACATCTCAGTATGGTAAAAGTCAATTTTACTTAGGACAGTATCAGTAAAAGAGCATTCCGTGAGAATTGAATCCGTCAAAAGCCGTAGCTGTTCGCTTGTCAACTGTTCAGAACTGATATTTTCAAGAACGAGCTGCTCTCCACTTTCGCCCTCGGATTCAAGCCATTTCCTGTGATTACAAAACAACTGTTCCATCTTACCACCAATTTACTTTCACTGTTTTACCATTTTCCTTGGCGTACTCTAAAAAACAGCAAAGAAGTTCATAGCATTCTCTGGTTTCCTCAAAGTCAAAAGTGCGTTTATCATAAATGTGGAGGTCATTCAGATACTCGTTAACATCAATAACTACATCTTTCTCTTCGTAGGTGCGCTCTAATTGCTGAAAGTCACGGGTAAATCCATTCCACCCTTTTCCATCTAATGGTGGTTCTTTAAAAATATCGCTAAAATATCCTTGCCATATATGAATATTAAATTCCGGTGATTCACTTAAATACAGTTCGATCTCAGGTTCATCTTCAAAACCATCATAAAATTTTGTATTATTAATCAACATTCCAATGTCCATTGTCAAGCATCTCCCTCTGTTCTTTGGATTCATTTCCTCTTTTACGTGCGCCCTTAGCTCTGTTCCAAAGTACATCTCTGACCCAACCTTGATTCCTGATCAAGTATTCATGTATTCGTGGACGAGCATCTTTTCCGACACCAATGCCTGGACGTACTCTTTCAACTACCCATGTATCCCGACTATACTCAGGTGCATTTGGCGTATGAGTATGCCATCTGCTCTCATAATTATACCCTGAATCACTCCATTTATAGCTAACCTGTTCATATCCATTTTTCTTATGATCAGGCTTGATTTCCGCCGTATGGGGAATATGAATAGGAGAAGTTTATGATAACTTTGTCCTTAAATATTCCATATCATTAGCATCTATCGCTCTAATAACTTTATCATGGTCATAGTTATACTGTTCCGCGACTTTGGCTTCATTATCTTTAGTCTTATCCGCCAT
>CAMEKR010000058.1 GCA_945921515.1 uncultured Clostridia bacterium
GTCTTAAGTATATCTTCCGCAACAGCTCTCTGAGTTTTTCTCAGGTCCATTGCCTGCTTTTGAATATGGCGGTGAGCCTGTTCTTCCGTCAGATTAAGATACTGCATAAGCATTGACTTTGCACGGTTTACTATCTTCATATCCGATAACTGCTGAGTGAGGTGCCTGTTTTCCTCCTCGAGCTTTGCCATACCGATATGAGCAATCTCAGCCATCTTTATAGTCTGCACAAGCATTGCCTTGCTGAAAGGTCTCGGCAATACAAAAGCGCCCGTGAATTTCAGCTTTCTCTGCACCTCGTCTGCAATCTCACGCTTTGCCAAAACCACTATACCGTTCTTTGCGTCCTTTGCGATATCTGCGACAAGGTCAAGTCCGAACTCATCCGAAAGCGGAGTGGATATGATAACGCTGTCAAATGCCGTTACATCGACTCCTCTGACAATCGAACCGCTTGTAAACGATGATACCTTGCCGTCGCCCTGCTCTGACAGCAGTTCGGCTATACTGTTGCATATTTCGCTTGTCTTTCCTGCTATCAGTATATTCACGGTTGTCACCTCTCAGTATTGGCATTCAGGCACATCACATCCGTTTTGATTGAATGCAATGCGTTATCATATATCTATTTCGTTTTCTTATCAGTTATGCGTGTACAGCTGTTTATAGGGGCTCGCCGTGTTAGGCGACAGCTTGTAGAATCTTCCCTTTAACAGCGTTGCGGTATCATATCCGAAGTTCTTTGCAAATTCATCGACATATTCACGGATATTCGCCTTGTCGCTGTCGTCAGCCACTTCACAGCAAACCTGTACGGGAAGTCCCTGCGGTGCGTCGTCGCTGCGGATATACATACGGCCGCCGTGCATTCCCGTTCCACAGAACGAGCCTACGGGAACTTTACCGTCACAGCCTATGCCGAGAACGACGATTATTCCGCCTGCCTGATATTCTCCGAGAAAATCTCCGACTCTTCCGCCGATCACTATTTTCGGAAAGAACTCGTGATATTCTTTCATATGGATACCTACACGGTAACCTGCATTGCCCTTTACGAAAATCTTGCCCGAACGCATTGCGTAACCTGTCGTATCGCCGCAGTTGCCGTGAATGAAAATCTCGCCGTCATTCATGGTATCGCCGATTGCGTCCTGACCGTTTCCATGTACTATTATCGTGCTTCCGTCAAGATATGCGCCGAGCGCATTGCCCGGAGTGCCCTCAACGGTTATTTTCTTGCCAGATACGCCGCAGCCGATATAACGCTGTCCCATAGCGCCGGTAACGGTAATATCCTTATCCGTACACTCTACTATCTTTTTATTGAGGTCGTAATAACCTACTTCATTAGCATTTATAACCATTCTGCCTGTCCTCCGTATTTCAAGCGGTCAACTCAGTGAGTGATACCGGCGAGTTTTTCTTCTCTTCTTGCCTTGCCGAACATCATCATCTGAGGCTTTTCTCTCAGAAGCTCAAAGTCTACATCGGTAAGCGGTATCTGTTCTCTTATCATTGAAGTGTAGATACCTGCCCTTGCCACATCTCCCATAAGTATGAAGCCTTTGAGAAGACCGTCTCTGAATACAAGCTTCTTGTATATCTCCTTGTCGGCGTCCTCTGT
Organism: uncultured Clostridia bacterium; assembly: GCA_945921515.1. Lineage (GTDB taxonomy): Bacteria > Bacillota > Clostridia > Oscillospirales > Ruminococcaceae > Ruminiclostridium_E. Next base: position 1,625 of record CAMEKR010000058.1, read on the forward strand.
TATGTCGGCGTCGCCGTTATAGCTTCCTGCCGTTATGATATGAAGTCCGTAGAATCCGATCGCATTCATGGGAATGGCGTTAAGATAAAGCGTTTCTTCGCCTGCCATATTCTTGCCTGCAACCTCGCCCTGCATAAACGCATTGGGCAGAAGTGCCAGTATCTTATCCGTATCGGACGAGCAGTCGTGGCTTACGGTACAGTCACCTGCGGCATATACATTTTCGATGGTGGTCTGCTGATGAAGGTCTGTGATAATGCCCTTTTCAACCTTGCCGCCTGCCTCGCTTACAAGCTCGGTATTCGGTCTTACGCCGACTGCAACCACAAGAATATCAAAGTCTACCGTGTCGCCGTTTGTCAGCTTTGCGCTGTTCTTTGAAAACTGCTCAACGCTTGCGCCGAGTATAAACTTAGTACCCTTTTGCTCTATATGCTTCTGCATTATCTCACCTGCACGCACATCAAGTATGCTCGGCAGTATTCTGTCTGCAAGATCTACAACGGTGATATCGGCATTAAGGTGATAAAGCGCTTCGGCGCACTTAAGGCCTATAAGTCCCGCACCGATTATCAGCACCTTTGTGCCGTCGGTTACTTTTTCACGGATAGCCTTTGCGCTGTCCCAAGTCATAAAGGTGAACTTATCTTCAACCTCGTCAAGACCTTTCATCGGAGGAACGAACGGTTTTGAACCTGTTGCTATCAATAATTTATCATACTGTACTTTCCCTCCGTTGTCAAGTACAACAAAACCGTTTTCTATTTTTTCGGCACGGGTGGAGAACATTGTCATTACATTGTTCTTCTCGTAAAAGTCGGGCTCTCTGTAATAAATCTTTTCATCTGTCACCTTGCCCTCAAGCCAGTAGCTGATAAGCGGTCTTGAGTAGGTGTGATACGCCTCGTCGGTAATTATCGTGATCGTACCGTCCTTATCAACGGAGCGTATGCCCTGAACAGCGCCGATTGCCGCTGCGGAGTTTCCTATGATAACATACTTTTTCATCTTAGCTCCTCCTTATCTTTCCTCAAGAACTATCGCCTTGTTGGGACAGCCCTTGACGCAGGCGGGATCGCCGTTGTTGTTCTTCATACAAAGGTCGCACTTGCTGATAACCTTTGAGCTTTCGCTTGTGACAATACATCCGTAAGGGCAAGCGAGAACGCAGGTGTAACAGCCTACACAGCGACTCTCATCGCAGGAGATCACGCCATCTTTCACGGAAAGAGCGCCTGTTATACAGCTCTTTACGCACAGAGGAACATCACAGTGACGGCACTGTACGGCAAAATTAATGCCGCTTCCCTCCTCGACTCTTATTCTCGGGATGGGCTTGTTGCCGTTCGCAAAAGCCTTTATCATATTCTCAGCTCCGCTGTTTGCGGCGGCGCAGTAGTATTCGCACAGATGGCACGCAAGGCACCAGTCTTCGTTCACATAAACTTTTTTCATGTTAATCTACCCTCTCTTCCGATTACTGACCTGCGTGCTGTATGCCGAGTATCTCGAGCTCCTTTTCATTGAGTCCGATACCTCTGAGCATAAGGCGGTTGCCTCTGAGAGCCTCAACGGAGTTGATACCCATGCCGCCCATCATTTCCTTTATCTCGTGATCCCATGCATGAACGAGATTTACAAGTCGTTCATAGCCGATGTTGGGATTAAGTCGTTTTACAAGGTCGGGACGCTGTGTTGCGATACCCCAGTTGCACTTGCCTGTCTGACAGCTGCGGCAAAGATGACATCCGAGTGCGAGAAGTGCGGCGGTTCCTATGTAGCAGGCGTCTGCACCGAGAGCGATTGCCTTTACCACATCCGAACTTGAACGGATAGAGCCTGCGACTACTACAGAAACCTCGTTTCTGATACCTTCGTCACGCAGTCTCTGATCCACGCTTGCAAGCGCAAGCTCAATCGGGATACCTACATTATCTCTTATTCTTGTGGGAGCGGCACCCGTACCGCCTCTGTAGCCGTCTATTGCGATTATATCGGCACCCGAGCGAGCGATACCCGATGCGATAGCCGCAACGTTGTGTACAGCCGCTATCTTTACTATTACCGGCTTTTTATATTCCGTAGCTTCTTTCAGCGAAAGTACAAGCTGTCTTAAGTCCTCGATAGAATAGATATCGTGGTGAGGTGCGGGAGAGATAGCGTCGGTTCCCATAGGTATCATTCTTGTTCTTGATACATCCTCAAGGATCTTCGCACCGGGAAGATGTCCGCCTATACCGGGCTTTGCACCCTGTCCCATTTTGATTTCGATAGCCGCACCGGTTTCAAGATAATCCTTGAACACGCCGAATCTACCGGACGCTACCTGTACTATCGTGTTAGCGCCGTACTGATAGAAATCCTTGTGCAGACCGCCCTCGCCGGTGTTGTAGAATATTCCGAGCTCGGTAGCCGCTCTTGCAAGGCTCTCGTGAGCGTTACGGCTGATAGAACCGTAAGACATTGCAGAGAACATTATCGGCGTAGAAAGCTCAAGAGTTGGAGTTGTTTCGGTATTTACACTGCCGTCCTCGTTGAAGGTGACATCCTTAGGCTTCTTGCCTAAGAATACCTTTGTCTCCATAGGCTCACGAAGCGGATCTATAGGAGGATTTGTTACCTGAGAGGCGTTGAGCAGTATTTTGTCCCAGTATACAGGATATTCCTTCGGGTTGCCCATAGCAGAAAGGAGAACGCCGCCGGTCTCGGCCTGCTTGTACACCTCTGTCATTGTCTGCTGGCTCCAGTTGGAATTATTTCTGAACTTGTTGGGGTTATCCACTATCTTTAACGCGCTTGTGGGGCAGATGCACACACAGCGCTGGCAATCAACGCACTGCTGGCTGTTGGATATCATCTTATCAAGATCGCCGTCATATCTGTGTACTTCATTTGCACACTGTCTTGCACACGCCTGACATTTTATACAGCGATCCTTGTCTCTTATTACATCAAATAAAGGCTGAAAATAATTAAGTGCCACTTTAACCGCTCCCTTTCTTACTTCTTTTCGTTGAGCTTAACGATGATAGGCTCGCCGCCTCTGGGTGACCAGATACGGTCAACAACGGGGCAGATAGCTCTTATAGCACACTCTTCGCTTGCAAGGTAAACCATATCGTCTTTCTCGGCGGCTACCATAGAACGAAGCTTGAGTCTGTCGTTAAGCGCCATAAGGCCTCCGTCAAATCCGAGTATTATCGAGAACGGTCCGGTGATGAGCAGGCTTGAGAATACATTTCTGAAGTATTTAAGCTTCTGCTTTTCGCTCTCGCTGAATTTGCCCGAGTCTATCTCGCTCCAGAACGGAGCAGCTATTATCTTTGCAATATCCTCAAACGACAGCTTCTGCTTTCTGTTGAGGAAGTCAAATATATAAGTGATAACTTCGGTATCGGTAAGAAGATTGCACTTGTAACCGTACATCTCTATATATCTTCTGTTTGCGTCATAAGACGATATTTCACCGTTATGTACTATTGTATAGTCGAGAAGTGCAAAGGGATGAGCGCCGCCCCACCAGCCGGGAGTATTAGTTGGATATCTTCCGTGAGCTGTCCACGCATAGCCTGCATACTCGTCAAGTCTGTAGAACTCGCCGACATCTTCGGGATAACCTACGGCTTTGAATACGCCCATATTCTTGCCGCTTGAGAACACATACGCTCCGTTTATCCTATCGTTTATATTGATTACGCACTGTGCGACAAATTCTCTCTCATCAAGCTGACTTGCGGCAAGCTTTGTCGGAAGAGGAGTCACGAAGTATCTCCAGATAAGAGGCTCGTTTGTAATTCTGGGATGCTTTTTTGTGGGGATTCTTGAAAGGTTTACAACATCAAAATGTCTGTCAAGGAACCTCTCGGTCTCTACTCTTGACTCGTTTGAGTCATAGAAAATATGAAATGCGTACTGATCTTTATATTCGGGATATATGCCGTAACCGGCAAAACCGCCGCCCAGACCGTTCGATCTGTCGTGCATATAAGAGATAGATTTAACTATCTTATCGCCGCATATTCTGTTTCCGTCTCTGCTGATAAAGCCTGAAATAGCACAGCCGGCGGGGATTCTGACCTGACCTTCTTTTTCCAGCATAAGCTCACTCCTGTTCGGTATTACGGTTATTTTTTCTGATTCCGACATTTTAAAACTGAATTTATTCGTTTTTAGAGATAAAAACAGCAGGCAACAGATGAGCCTCGCCTTAAATCTGCGGTATTTCATTGATTTTCCGTAAATTTAAGGAATATTTGCAGTAAAATGAAGGAAATGCTTCACTTTTTCGGTCATCTGAAACAGCTTTGTTTCGTGGATTGCCTGAGTCGGTTTGACTACATTTGTTATTATATCACGCATTTTAAGCATTGTCAATATATTTTTGCAAGTTTTTTGTATGAATCTTGCAAAAATATTTCTTGCAAATTTGCGGTATAGCTGTACAGTCTGCATTAAATAAGCTGAAAAATGGATAACGGCAGTCTTTTTCATTTTTGCTATTGTTTTTTCTTCGTATGTGGTGTATAATAAATAATGTATATTTATCTGCCCTGCCAGGCAGAAATGTTAAAACGGAAGGAATTAAGAAAAATGATCATCACAAAAGATTCGATAATCGGCGATATCTTAGACGCACACGGAGAGGCAACAGCTCCTTATTTTCTTGAGATGGGAATGCACTGCTTAGGCTGTCCCGCTTCAAGAGGAGAGAGCGTAGCTCAGGCGTGCGCCGTTCACGGCGTTGACGCAGACGAGCTTGTAAAGAAGCTGAACGAAGCAGTCGGCAACTGATGTCCGAACCGATACTTTCGGCAAGGCTTGCGGCGGCGGCAGGTATGGTGCGAAAAGGCGGAGTTATATGCGATGTCGGCACAGATCATGCCCTGCTGCCGTGCAGGCTGTGGCTTGACGGCGAAAGAAAGCTGATTGCGGCTGATATAAACGAAGGTCCTCTGCTGAGCGCTCGGCAGACGATATCGCACTACATAGGCGATGAAAACGCAGTACGGCTTGTTCTGTCCGACGGACTTGACAAGATAGACTATGCCGATGATGTAATTATTGCAGGCATGGGCGGCGAGCTTATCGCAAGAATAATACTCGGCTGCAGATTTCTTTGCAAGGACACGCATTTTATCCTACAGCCTATGACAAAGGCGGAGGTACTGCGGCGGGAGCTTTACAAAAACGGCTTTTACATCGAAAAGGAGCTTGCCGTAAAAGACGCAGGCAGGCTTTATGTTGTTATGTCGGTATACTATGACGGACAGAGCCGTGAAACAGACGATACCTTTGCATATATCGGAAAGGTCAGGGATACCGCATATCTTTGCTTTGCCCGTGACCGACTCATAAGAGCTGCCGATAACTGCGCCTGCGCCGATCCTGCAAAAAGTACCGCTCTGCGCACGGCGGCAGATGGAATAGAAAAAACAATTAATGAGATTGAGGGGAACGCAGATGAAAGTTAAAGACATATACGATTTTCTTAACGAATACGCACCTTTCTCGGTACAGGACAAATATGACAACAGCGGCTTTTTGGTCGGAGATATAAATGCCAAAGTAAAAGGTATATGCCTTTGCCTTGATATAACTATGGATGTTATCAAAGAGGCGGCGGCTCATAGAGCAAACCTTATCATTTCTCATCATCCGGTGATTTTCGATCCGCTTAAAAGCGTCACCGAAGGCTCTCCCGTATATGAGCTTGTAAAAAACAAGATAAACGCAATATGTATGCACACAAACGCAGATATGACAAAGGACGGCGTGAGCGACCTTATGCTCGACCTGCTTGAATTTGAGCAGTCAAACGAGGTGCTTGAACCGATTATGCCGAATAATACCGGATACGGCAAGATATGCACATTGGCTATCGAAACTCACGCAAAGGCGCTTGCCGAATACTGCAAGAAAGCCTTCGACTGCACCGTTGTTCGCTATACCGAAACAGACAAGCCGATAAAGCGAGTGGCTGTCTGCTCAGGCTCGGGCGGAAGCACGTTGCCGCTTGCGATAAAGGCAGGCTGTGACGCGCTTATAACGGGAGATATCAAGCACGATGTATGGGTAGACGCCGTAAACAGCGATTTCTGCCTTATTGACGCAGGACATTTCCATACAGAAAACATACTTTGCAATCACCTTTGCGGTATACTAAGCCGCAAATTCAACGATACTCAGATATTTGTCGCACAGAGCAGTAAAGATCCCTGCTCCTATATATTCTAATATAATATATAGTATAGTGTGACGGAAAGGACTGCCGATGTCACTTGACGGCACTTTTCTTAGCTGCATAGTAAACGAGATGCTGTCCGCAGGACTTATCGGCGGCAGAATAGACAAAATATATCAGCCCTCCCGTGAGGAAGTGATATTATCCATACGCAGTGCAGGAAAGCACAATAAATTACTGATAAGTGCAAACTCAATGTCTGCCCGTGTAGGTATGACCGAGCGTGCGGCGGAAAACCCGTCCGCACCGCCTATGTTCTGTATGCTTTTAAGAAAGCACTTAAGCGGCGGAAAACTGCTCGCAATAACTCAGGACGGACTTGAGAGAATAATAAACTTTGATTTTGAATGTATGAACGAAATCGGCGATATGGTGATAAACCGCCTTACCGCTGAGATAATGGGCAGACACAGCAACATAATACTTATGACCGAAAAGGACGGCGTATACCGTGTCATTGACAGTATAAAGCGGATAACCGACGATGTTTCATCGGTTCGGCGCATACTGCCCAATATCGTATACGAAACGCCGCCAAGAGACCTTTCGAGAATAAACTTTCTCACCTGCACCGACGAACAGCTGATAAACGCAGTAAAAAGCGGTACGGGAAAACGGCTTTCAAAGCACCTTACCGCTTGTCTTGAAGGCGTGTCGCCGGTATTTGCAAGAGAGTGTGCGTATTACTCCTGCCGTGACACAGACGCCGCAGTTTGCGATATGACAAGCGATAACTTCGACCGTCTGCTGTTCTTTATAAAAAAGGCAAGAGAATATGTTCGGGGCGGCGAAGGCTTCACTATACTGAGAGACCTTCAGGGCGGATATAAGGACTTCTGCTTTATGCCGATAGAGCAATACGGCACACAGATGCTTGTATCAAAGGCAAGCGGTGCAAACGCTCTGCTTGATATATTCTACGGAAGCAAAGCAGAAAACGAGCGCATGAAACAGCGTTCAAAGGATCTGCTCAAGATGCTTATGAATACCTACGACAGAATTTCACGAAAGCTGGAGCTTCAGAAAAGCGAGCTCAGTGAATGCGGCGAAAGGGAGGTATTCCGAGTCCGTGGGGACATAGTCAGCGCAAATATATATAAGATGCACAAGGGCATGACCGAGCTTACCGCAGAGGACTACAGCACGGGAGAAACCGTGACCGTTCCTCTTGACGCAAGGCTTACTCCCGCTCAGAACGCACAGAAATACTACGCCGAATACAAGAAGCTCGAAAAAGCGGAAAAGATGCTGACAAAGCTGATCGCCGACGGCGAAAACGAGCTTATATACATCGACAGCGTTTTTGACGCCGCCTCCCGTGCGACCTCCAATGCCGAGATAAGCGAAATAAAGCAGGAGCTTGCCGCCAACGGCTACATTCACGCTCCTTCGGGCAGTAAGAAAACGCAGATAAAACCGAAACCGCCTATGCATTTTGTATCCGACGACGGATACGACATCTACATTGGAAGAAACAATATTCAAAACGATAAGCTGACCGTAAAGACAGCCGAGCCCGATGATATGTGGCTTCACACCAAGAATATTGCCGGCTCTCATGTGATAATAAAGGCTAAGAACGGAGAGATATCCGACAACGCCATACTTCAGGCGGCTTCTCTTGCGGCATACTGCTCAAAGGCGCAGAACAGCACAAAAGTTCCGGTTGACTACACAAGGATACGGTTTGTTAAAAAGCCTAACGGCGCAAAGCCCGGAATGGTGATATTCTCAAATAATTTTACCGTGCTTGTAGACCCCGATGAACAGCTTTTTGCAAGGGTTGAGGCGTAGAATAATACAGAAATCAAAGAAAGGATATAAATAAAATGAAGAAAGAACTCGCAAAGACCTATTCTCCGAAAGATTTTGAGGACAGGCTCTATCATGAATGGGAAGAAAAGAAATACTTCCACGCAGAAATCGATCCTAAGAAAAAACCGTTTACGATAGTTATCCCCCCTCCGAACATAACAGGCCAGCTCCATATGGGACACGCCCTTGACAACACGCTCCAGGATATACTTATCCGCTATAAGAGAATGCAGGGCTACTGCACATTATGGCTTCCCGGCACAGACCACGCTTCAATAGCAACAGAAGCCAAGATAGTAAACGCTATGAAAGAAGAAGGCCTCACCAAAGACGATGTAGGCAGAGACGGCTTTTTGGAGCGTGCGTGGGAATGGAAAAGGGTTTACGGCGGCAGAATCGTACAACAGCTTAAAAAGCTCGGTTCGTCTTGCGACTGGGACAGAGAGCGCTTTACGCTTGACGACGGCTGTTCAAAGGCAGTTCAGAAGGTATTCATCGACCTTTACAACAAGGGACTTATCTATCACGGCGAAAGAATAATCAACTGGTGTCCCAACTGCAAGACCTCTATCTCGGATATCGAGTGCGAATATGAGGAGCAGGACGGCTATTTCTGGCATATTAACTATCCACTGTCAGACGGAAGCGGAAGCGTAGAGATAGCAACTACCCGTCCCGAGACTCTTCTGGGCGACAGCGCTATAGCTGTTCATCCCGATGATGAAAGATACAAGAACATAGTAGGCAAGATGGTAAAACTTCCTCTCACCGACAGAGAAATACCCGTTATTGCCGACGAATATGTTGATATGGAATTCGGTACGGGCGTAGTTAAGATAACTCCCGCACACGACCCCAACGACTTTGAGGTAGGCAAGCGCCACGACCTGCCGATAATCCATATGATGAACGATGACGCAACTATTAAAGAGGGCATCGGCGGCAAGTATTCGGGTATGGACAGATACGAAGCGAGAAAAGCAATGGTTGCCGACCTTGAGGCGCAGGGACTGCTTGTTAAGGTTGAGCCTCACAAGCACAATGTAGGCTGCTGTCAGCGTTGCGGAACTACCGTTGAACCGAGAGCAAGCTATCAGTGGTTCGTTTCGATGAAACAGCTTGCACAGCCTGCTATTGATGTAGTAAAGAGCGGCGAGCTGAGATATGTTCCTCAGAGATTTGAAAACGGCTATCTTTACTGGATGGAAAATATCCGTGACTGGTGCATCTCCCGTCAGCTCTGGTGGGGACACAGAATCCCTGCATATTACTGTCAGAACAAGGACTGCGGTCACACCGAGATAACACTTGACGGCATTGATGTATGCCCCAAGTGCGGCGCACCTATGAAGCAGGACGAGGACACGCTCGATACCTGGTTTTCCTCTGCTCTGTGGCCTTTCTCAACTCTGGGCTGGCCCGAAAAGACGGCGGACTTAGACTACTTCTATCCCACAAACACGCTTGTAACAGGCTATGATATCATACCGTTCTGGGTAGCAAGAATGATATTCAGCGGACTTGAGCATACCGGCCAGAAGCCTTTCAAGGATGTACTGATACACGGACTTGTTCGTGACGAACAGGGCAGAAAGATGTCAAAATCGCTCGGAAACGGCGTTGATCCCCTTGAAGTTATAGACAAATACGGCGCAGATGCATTAAGACTCACGCTTGTTACCGGCAACGCTCCCGGCAACGATATGCGCTGGACGGAAACTAAGGTGACAAATTCCAGAAACTTTGCAAACAAGCTGTGGAATGCGTCAAGATATATCCTTATGAATCTGCCCGAAGATATGGAGGGTGCAGTTCTTCCCGACGAACTTCCTATCGAGGACAAGTGGATACTCTCGTTGTACAACGACCTTGTAAAGAACGTTACCGCTAACCTTGACAGCTACGAGCTTGGCATTGCGGTACAGAATCTGTACGACTTTATCTGGGACGTTTACTGCGACTGGTACATCGAACTGACAAAGCCCCGTATAGCCGCAGGCGGAGAAACGGCTCTTGCCGCACAGAATGTACTGGTTTATGTAATGCAGGGCATATTAAAACTGCTTCATCCGTTTATGCCGTTCATAACGGAAGAGATATGGCAGTCAATGCCTATAGTTGCCGATAAGGGCAACAACCCCGACAGCATTATGATCTCCGCTTGGCCCGAATATGACGAAAAGCTTCACTTTGCAAAGGAGCAGACCGACTTTACAAAGATAGTTGACGCTATCCGTGCTGTAAGAGTACAGCGCAACGAGCTTAATGTTCCTCCGTCAAAGAAGGTAACAATGATGATAGAAACAGCGGAAACTTCGCTGTTTGACGGCGCTAAGGTATTCTTCGAGCGTCTTGCCGGCGCAGGCGAGCTTACCGTATCCGAAAAGGCAGAAACAAGCGATGATATGGTAACTATCGTTACCGCAAACGCAAGAATATTTATGCCTATGGGCGAGCTTGTTGATAAGGAAAAAGAACTTGCAAGGCTTGAAAAGGAGCGCAAGGCGGCACAGAAGGATATCGACTTCCTTTCGGGCAAGCTGAACAATCAGGGATTCCTTTCAAAAGCGCCTGCACAGCAGATAGAAAACGAGCGTGTAAA
>CAMEKR010000059.1 GCA_945921515.1 uncultured Clostridia bacterium
TTTTCCCACTTGCTCTTATCGGGATACAGCGACCTTGTGACAGCAAGATATGTTTTCAGCGTGTTGTCAGGCTCAAAGCCGAAGTCATCGGCGCTCTTCGGCGCATTTGTAAAAGGATTAGCAAACAGCCTTGTATAATGAGCGCAGGCATTACGCAAATCGGACAGGCAAAGCAGTCGGTCTTCCACCGTTCTGTAATTAAGGTCAAAGCTCTTTGCCATAAGCTCCTTTTTATCCGCCGCCTTCATATCTATAAAGAAGTATGTCAGCGTGCCGAAGCTGAACAGCTCCATAGCCGCCCACACAGGCATTATACCGCCGTACTTGTTCTTGTGGTGCTTTACAAAATCCTCTTTTTCATTGACTTCCATAAGCCGTTCTATCTTGCTCATAAACGCCTGATGATTGTGGTGCGGATCGAATCCCGACGGATTGAGATAACCGAGTGCGCCGTACTTCATAGCGTGATAGTTCGATATAAGCGCACGAAACGCTATCTCTATTTCTTCAAGATAAGTCATTATCAATCTGCGGAGCATACGGTCAAAATCATAAATGCGCATTATCTGCTCAAACGTTGTTCCGTCCTTGTACTTTCCCTTATGTTCAAGAAACGGTGCGAAATAATAGGCGAGCCTGTAGTAATTTATCCTTGTCAGGCACTCTGCCGCATACTCACGGTCGTTAATAATACAGCCTCTTTGCAAAAGTATATCTATCTGCTGATTAATGGTAGCAGGCGTTTTATTAAAAAGCATTTTACCCCGAACCTTTCAAAATTTACACTTCTATTGTTTTACCGAGTCTGAACGAATATATCAGCTTTTGCTTTACCGGCATCGAAAACTCCTGTGCAAGAGCCTCTTCGTATATATCGAGCTGGAGCTTGTAATCTTCGATGTACTGCTGTTCGTCGGTGAATCTGTCGCTCTTGTAATCTATCAGCACAATGCCGTCATCCTCTATGAAGAACAGATCGGCTATTCCCTGTACATAAGGCTCAGCGCCGCTTAAATCGGTGTTTTTATCCGCACCGAACAGTTCAGCGTCAAAATTTTGTGCCGTCAGCTTATGGAATATAGGATGCTCACGGTATACTTTATCGGAATTTATCAGCCGTGTTGCAATATCGCTTTCAAAGAAACGAGCGATATCCTTTGCATCAATGCAGTCCCTTTCTGCATCCGATAAATAATCCGATGTTTCGTTTATGATATATTGCTGTGCTTCGTCTATTGTCATGGCACGGTCAAAAGGAATATGCTCCATCAGCTTATGATAAGCGTCGCCGCGGCGTTTTCCCGACAGCTTGCCGCCCATATTCTCCATAAAAGACGGCAGCTTAATATACAGACCGAAGTCGTCCTTTCCCGACAGCTTACGGCGGTTTGAGGCAAGCTCTGTAGCCGTATATCTTGCCGCAATGCGAGTCAGCGGCTCATATTCATATGCCGATGTCATTGCCGCAATTATGTCGTCACTTTCATCAGGACTTGCTGTTTGTGCCGAAGCGGTCTCGGTTGTTATAACTTCAGCGTCGCACTCATCGGGGGCAGAGCAGAATATATATCTTACCGAATCGTAATCTATAAATCCGTCCTCTTGCGTGATTTTTGCGTTATCCAATGCAAGCACATCCAAAAACCAGTCAAGATAATTTCCTTTTTCACAGCCTGCCTTTTCTCTGCATCTGCTTCCGATATCGAGCTTATCGGGCGTGACAGACTTACAGCCCGTGAATATCAGCTTGTCTTCGGCTCTTGTTGCGGCGACATATAAAAGACGCATTTCCTCGCTGAAAAGGTTCTTTTTTATCTCACGCTGTGCGTCGTCATACGCAGGAGACGGTATCTTGCTCATAGCGGCTGTATCCACCGCCTTTGAGCATATGCCGTAGTCATTGCTGATTATAATATCTCCCGTGTAGTCGCCGTCATTGAACTGATGCGAACAGTCGCTTACGAACACCACAGGGAACTGCAAGCCCTTTGAAGCGTGTATCGACATCAATCTTACACCGTGTTCGGCAGAAGGCTTTGCCGCTTCAAGTCCGCCCGAACTGCTTATCTTGGCGATATTGTCAAGCAGATCGGTAAGCGTTCCGCCGCCCGAGCAGTCGCAGTAGTTGCGTGCATAGGTTATGAGAAGCTCAAGGTTAGCAAGCCTCGTTTCCGGCTCTGCCGACAAGGACAGAAGCTGCAGTACAGGCGTTGTGTCATATATACTGCGTATAAGCTCGCTTGCCGAACAGGACGCCGCCGTAGTGCGAAGCATATCCAGCTGTTCGATAAACGCCGCACAACGCTTTTCGGGGAGTGCCTTCTCAAAGTATTTTTTCAGTGAATCATTTGTTAGAGTACCGCAGTATCCGTCTGCGGCGGCAAGTATACAGCTGTAAAGCGGCTTTTCTCGCATCAAGCGGACATACTGCCGTAAAGCCTGCATATCCTCATCGGAAACCTTTGTTACATCCACGCCGAATGTGCCTGTTCTGAGCCTTGCCATATCATCAGCAGAAAAGCCGTATATAACAGACATAAGCAGTTTTGCAAGGCTCTCATCGTTATAAGGATCGTCTATCACTCTGAGCTGATCCAGCATTATGCGTATCTCGGGGCGGTCGGTAAAATTCTCCGACAGCGACAGCGAAAAGCCTATACCCTTTGCCCTCAGCGCTTCGGTATATGCGCCAAGCTTTGATTTAGGCGAGCGCATAATTATCGCAAAATCGTCCTCTGTGCAGGCGTGACAGTCTTTTCCGACCTTGAAGCCGCTGTTAATCATATCGGATATCCGCTGTGCTATGTATGCCGCTTCGTATTCGGAACCACTTGTTTTGCCCGGCTTTGCGACAATACATACCTCCGTCTTGTATTCATCGGGTATCTCGGTACCCTCGGGAGTGCTGTCCGTACCGCAGATAAGCCTGCTGTCCTTTGCGTAGTCCGCACCGCCGAGCTGTGGCGTCATCATTCTGTCGAACAGCGTATTTATGCCGTCAATTACGCATCTTCTGCTTCGGAAGTTTTCGTTAAGCGGAAGTACGGTAAATTCGCTGTCCTGTGAAGAAACCTCAGCAAATACCTCAGGCTCGGCTCCTCTGAAGCCGTAGATAGACTGCTTTATATCGCCTACAAAATACAGGCGGTCGGGGCTGTCGCCCGAAAGCCTTCTGAATATCTCATACTGCAAGCGGTTGCTGTCCTGAAATTCATCTACTATGATAAGCTGAAGTCCCGCTCTTTCACTAAGCTCAGGGTGCTTTAACAGCATATTGTACAGCACTCTTTCCGCATCGGAAAAGTCTGCCCGGTTGCGAGCTCTCTTCTCTTCGGCATATTTTTCAGCAAAGCTTATTACCAGCTTTTTAAGCACCGTCACAGCTGGCAGGCTCTTTGCCATATCCTCATCAAACGAGGTTATCTTTTTGCATATTTTCATTATCTCGGCAAATATGCTCTTTGCTCTTTCTCTGTGTTCCTTGACCGCTTTATCGGTGCTTCTGTCACTTGGCGCTTTTCCTATATCGGCTGCGGAAAGCTCAGATATCTCATCGTCTATTACAAAATCATTATCGCAAAGCCGTCTTACCGCTTCGCCGTAACAGCTGTCGAGCTTATCCGCATATTCGGTATGGCTATCGGCATTTGAACCGTCATATGTTCCAATAGAAGTATACAGCTCGTCAAGTTCCTTTTTAAAGCTGTCGGCATATACTTTGGCTTTAGTTTCGAGCGACTTTTTTACACCGTTCTGAATAGCCATATCGTCGCTTCTGTCAAGCCAGTCTAACGGGTCTGTACGGTTTGACGCCTTGTTATATATCCTCAGTATCATATTGCACAGAGCTAAGTCGTTCTTTTGTACATAGTTTTCAAGTATGCAGGCGACTTCGCTTTCTGTTCCGTTTTTATAAAAATCTTCAAGCACCGTTTCAAGCACAGCGTTTTTAAGCAGGTCGGCGTGAGTCTGGTCTATCACGGAAAAACCTGCGCTGACTGAGTCGGCAAGCTCTATGTTTTCTCTTATCATAGAAAAGCAGAAAGAGCTGATTGTAGATATCTTTGCTCCGTGCAGTCTTCTGCTCTGTGCTTTTATAAATCTTGCTTTCTCTTTACCTGCTGCTGCGGCAGTCTCGTTCATAAGAGAAGCAAGCCTTGTTTTAAGTTCTCCTGCCGCCTTCTCGGTAAAGGTGACTACCGCTATTCTTGACGGATCAAGCGGATTTTCTTCATCGCACAGCAGTTTTACCACTCTTTGCGCTAAAACGGCAGTCTTGCCGCTTCCTGCGCCTGCAGATACAACGGCAGCCCCGCCACAGTGGTTTATAGCCGCTTCCTGCGCTTTTGTAAATTTAATTTCAGCCATTTATCTGCCGCCCTTCTTATCCTTCTTTTCTTCCTGCTTTATTACATCCTGTTCGAACATCTCAGCCTCGGGAGAATTTACCTCGCAGTACCTGCCGTCGCTTATTCCGCATACATCCGAAAAATCGCAGTATTCGCAGGATATAGCGTTGTTATTCTGCACAAGAGGTATTGCGCTGACATTGCCCGATTTTACTTCGGTGAGATTATCCTTTACGACTTTCAGTACACGCTCTCTCAGCCTGTCGAGCTTGTCGCTGTTTACCGTGACCGCCGAAAAAAAGTTTGCCGCTTTTTCATTGCCTTTACTGTCGGTCGTTATGCCCGAATAAAACAGCTTTTCTTTTTCATAAACCGTACCTTCTACGGCAAAGCCGTTCTCTCTGTGCGTGTCGAGCCATATACTTCTTTTAAGTTTCTCAGACGGAGCGGTTATATCCTTGAGAGGCGTTTTTCCTGCAGGATAATATACCGCCGCAGAGGGAGCAAGTCCGCTGTTGCTGTCGCAAAGCGCAAACAGATACAGCAGCAGCTGAAGGTCAAGACCGTAGTACACATGTTTTATATCCGCTTTTTTAGGTCCTGTCTTATAATCTATTACTCTGAGCTGCTTTGTGCTGTCACTTTGCGCTATATCTACCCTGTCAACCGTTCCCGATATGCCGATTTTTTGTAAAGTGCCGTCGGGAAGAGTGATATCAAAGCTGTAAGGCTCGGCATTCAGCCCATCGACAGATTTCCCCCGTTCAAGCTTCAGCTCAAAGAACATCGGCTTGAAACTGCTTTTTTCAAGCTCCGCCGTCATATATAGAATTATATAATAAGCGGTCTTTGCTATAGAGTCATACAGAGTGTTGAAACGCACGCTCATCTCGCTTTCCGGCAGAAGATATTCACGGCGGTATTCGTCCATTGCCTCTGAAATAAGCTCTTTTATCTCTTCGCTTTGCACATGGGGATTGGACTCTGCCGTTTTATCCGCATAAATTCGTTCAAAGCAGTATTTCATCACATAGTGCATTATGTTGCCGTAGTTGCCCGAGTTCATCGTTATATCCGACGCAGAGCGAAGAGCAAGACCGTACCTGCAGAAGTAGGCAAACTTACAGCCGTTCAGCTTTTCTATAGCCGTTGGCGACAAATCTCTGGGAGGGAAAACAAGCGGAGCGATATCCTTTATAATATGCTCCTCGGCGCCCTGCTCCCGCTTTTTTGCTATACCTTCAAACTTGTCTGCGCAAGTGGGCATATCGCTCTCTTTCAGCGCAGAAAGTATGATCTGTGCCTTGTCTTTTGAATCACAGCCGTTTATACATCTTACATACTGCTTTTCGGCAGATCTGACGCTCTCACACAAGCTCAGAGGATCTTCCTTATCTATGTTTATAAGCTGTGTTCCTAAGGCTTTTTTCATAACCTCAAAGCACTCTGCCGCATTTTCGGGTTCGCCCGTGAAAGTTACACACAGCTTCCGGGACGGCAAGCTGAGAGCCTTGTACACATCAAAAACGGCACGGGAATATTCCGTCTCCTCGTCCTCTTTTACCACTATCTCGCTTTTTCTAAGCTTTTCTATTTCCGAAAGGGTGAATACGGGGGCATCCTGCGTATCAATAACTGGGAATGCTCCCTTTGAAGCGCCCATAACGAACACGGCACGGACATCCTTGCTCCTTGTCCTTGACGCATCTCCGAAGAGTATGCTGTCAAGTACCTTAGGCGGCCGTGAAAGGCTTATCTGAGAAGCGCAGTTGCGAACTGTCAGCGCATATTCTTCAAGCGTCATAGGCATACCGTCAAGCGTTTCATACAGCGATGACAGCATATCCGATACCGTTGACCACAGGTTGTTGTATTCTTCGGTCTTTTCCTTGACATATTTCAAGTCACGGGTGGAATTGTCCTGGCATTGTCCCTGTATAGCCGCCTTTATATCGGCTTTCTCAAATAAGAACCGTGTGAAAAGCTCGGTCAGCTGTCTGCCATCCTTACCCTCTGCCTCACGGGCAAGCTTTACAAGCGGAGCAACTATCTGCTCTCTTATATGCTCTACTGTCTTATCGTCTTCGGTTTCAAGTTTAGGAAACGGGCGATTCCAGGACTTGTCCTTTAAGTCCCAGTAGCTTGCATATTCATCGAACAAATGGCGTTCTCTCAGCGTTATCGGTCTTGTTGAGCCGTCATTTTTGTCTGACGGTATCCGTGCAAATCCGCTTTTGATATATCTCATTATGTTTGTGCCGACGGGTTTTTCTGCCGCCGCAAACAGACTGTCGAAAAATCTCAGCAAGGGCTTTTCGGATATAGGCTCGGGCAGGTCGGCAAAAACAGGTATGCCGTATCTCAGCGCCGCAGATACAAAGGTGCTTGCATAGCTTGAAGGTGAAGCACAGATAACTGCGATGTCAGAATATCTGTAGCCCTCTTTTCGCACAAGCTTCTTTATCTGCGAGCAGACATAGTCAGCCTCGCTGCTCATACTGCGTGAGAATGCGGCGGTTATTCCGTCACAGCTTCCGTTTTCTTCGCTTTCACCGCAGAGCTTATCACGGAGTATCCTTATCGAAGCATTCTTATATCTCGGCGCATCGGAAAGCATCGTTTCGGTTATTTCTGTATGCTCTTTTCCTGCTGTCTTTGTGAAAAATTCCTTTGTTTTTTCGCACATCAGGAATACATCCGAGCCGCTTTGGTCTAAGCAAAGCGCCACAGTACAGTTATCGCTCTGCCTTATCATCGGCTCAAGAAAGCGTTTCTGCGCACCTGTGAAGCTGTCAAAGCCGTCAATATATATGCTGACCCCTGCAAAGCAGTCGTTCTCCTCGGCGGCCTTTGCCGCAAGCACAAGGTTATCCTGCCTGTCATCGTATATCTTTCCGAGCATCTTGTCATACAGACCGTATATTGCGGCTATATCGCTCAGCTTATCCTTAAACAAGCCCGTGCCTTCTTTATCGGCGGCGGCTGAAAGCGTCTCGCAGGATATGCCTGAGTTTTTAAGCATATTCACTGCCGAAAGGCATAATGCGGCAAAGCCCATCCTGCCCGACACGCCCGAGTAAAATCTGAGCGAGCCCTGAAGCTCTTTAACAGCCCTTTGCATTACCGCCGTCTTTGCGGTAGTATCGGCATAGCTCTTTCTGCTACAGTATTTTTTAAGTATCTGCTCTGAAAGGGCAGAAAAACCCGTGACGCTGATACTGCTCTTTTTCTCGCCGGTTGCCTGCGCCATTCTGCGCTCGCTCTCAAACACGAACTGGTCGGGTACAAGCAGTATGCATTCGCCCTCTTCTTTGCTTATTGCGTCATAGATACGGCAGGTCTTTCCGCTTCCTGCCGCGCCGAGTATGAATTCAAGCATAGCTCTTCCTCTTTCCTGCTGTCATGAATATGTAGAATCTATAACTATATAATATCACATTCTTTGTCCCATTTCCAGTACACCTGTGAATTTTCCTCCTATTTGCCCGATAATCTTTACATCGGTGTAAAAATGTAGTATAATGATATAGTCAACCGACCTTCGGTACGGAATTTACAAGGTCGGCAGTTTTTTACAAAGGGATGGCAAAAGCAGTCCCGTCATTTTTGAAAGGAAATATCTTATGTCTGAATTAATGTTAGGCAATCAGGCGGTTGCAAGAGGTCTCTATGAGGCGGGAGTAAGCGTGGTTTCAAGCTATCCCGGCACTCCCAGCACCGAGATCACCGAGTTTGCCTCAAAGTACCCCGAGGACGAAATGTACTGTGAATGGGCTCCCAACGAAAAGGTAGCCTGCGAGGTGGCAGTAGGCGCAAGCATAGCAGGAGCAAGAAGCTTCTGCGCTATGAAGCACGTTGGTCTTAACGTAGCGGCTGACCCTCTTTTCACAGCAAGCTACACAGGCGTAAACGGAGGTATGGTGATAGCTGTTGCTGACGATCCCGGTATGCACAGCTCGCAAAACGAGCAGGACTCACGCCACTATGCCATAGCCGCTAAAGTTCCCATGCTTGAACCGTCCGACTCTCAGGAGTGCAAGGATTACGCAAAGCTCGCATACGAGATATCCGAAAAGTTCGATACTCCCGTTATACTGCGCCTTACCACAAGAGTAAGCCACTCTCAGTCTGCAGTCAGCACAGAGGACAGAATTGAAAAAGCTCTGCCCGTATACGAAAAGAATATAGCAAAGAATGTAATGGTACCTGCTAACGCTATCAAAAAGCATATCGTAGTTGAACAGCGCACGCTCGACCTTATAAGCTATGCAGAGACATCGGGAATTAACACCGTAGAGATGAACAGCGCCGAAATAGGCGTCATCGCATCGGGTATATGCTACCAGTACGCAAAGGAAGCGCTCGGCGACAAGGCAAGCTACTTAAAGCTCGGCATGGTAAATCCTCTGCCCATAGAGTTGATAAAGGATTTTGCCTCAAAGGTAAAGGTGCTTTATGTAGTTGAGGAGCTTGACGATATCATAGAGACGCATTGCCGCAAAAACGGCATTGAAGTAAAGGGCAAGGAGCTTTTCACCCTTCAGGGAGAATACTTCCAGAGCAAAGTAAAGCAGGTAATACTCGGCGAAAAAGACGAGTGGGAGACTCTTGATACAGATATCCCCGTCCGTCCTCCCGTACTTTGTGCAGGCTGTCCTCACAGAGGCGTATTCTACATACTTAAGAAGCTCGGCGTTATGGTAAGCGGCGATATAGGCTGTTACACACTCGGCGCCGCCGCACCGCTAAGTGCAATAGACACCACAGTTTGTATGGGCGCAAGCATAAGCGGTCTGCACGGCTTCAACAAGGGCAGAAAGGGCGAATACGAAGGAAAGTCGGTTGCTGTCATCGGCGACAGCACATTTATGCACAGCGGTATCACGAGCCTTGTTGACATTGCATACAACCGCAGTAACTCCACCGTCATCGTTCTTGACAACAGTATAACCGGTATGACAGGACATCAGAACAATCCGGCAAACGGCAAGAACATATACGGCGATCCCGCTTCGGCGGTAAACCTTGAGGCACTTGCCCACGCTATCGGAATAAACAGCGTTACAGTTGTAGACCCCGGTGACCTTGCCGAAACCGAAAGAGTTATAAAGGAGGAGCTTGCAAAGGCTGAGCCTTCGCTCATAATCGCACGCAAGCCCTGCGCTCTGCTTAAAACAGTAAAGCACAAGCCTCCGTTCCGTATAGACAGCGACAAGTGCAAGAACTGCAAATCGTGTATGAGGATAGGCTGTCCCGCTTTAGTTGCAGGAGACAAGTGCATAACCATAGACAATACTCTATGTGTAGGCTGCGGACTGTGCGAACAGCTCTGCAAGTTTGACGCTATCAAAGAATAAACGCTCTGAAAGGAAAACAGATAATGGATACAAAATCAATTATGATAGTCGGCGTAGGCGGACAGGGTACGCTTCTTGCCAGCCGCATACTCGGCAGTGTGCTGGGCGATGCAGGCTATGAGGTCAAAGTCAGCGAGGTACACGGAATGTCTCAGCGTGGCGGCTCGGTAGTAACATATATCAGATACGGCGAGAAGGTGTACAGCCCCGTTATCGAAAAAGGTCAGGCCGATATGATAGTAAGCTTTGAACAGCTTGAGGCGGCAAGATATATAGCTTATCTCAAAAAGGGCGGTACAATAATCACAAATACCCAGAAGATAAGCCCCATGCCCGTTATTACGGGCGCCGCTGAATATCCCGACGGTATCATTGACAAAATAAAGGACAAGGGAATAAATATCATTGCGGTTGACGCATTATCCGCCGCAGAAAAGGCAGGCAGTTCAAGAGCCGTTAATGTAGTGCTTATGGGCGTACTGTCTAAGGTGCTTTCGGGAATTGAGCTTGACTCATGGAAAAAAGCCGTTGAAAAGTGCGTTCCCGCAAAGGTAATAGATATCAACCAAAAAGCTTTCGATCTTGGAAGAGAAATGTAAAAGGAGCCTAAGATTTGAGAATCATTTCCGACTCTACGCCGCTTAAAGACGGCTACTGTATGCCTGCGGAATTTTCAGCCCACAGCGGATGTATAATAATATTCCCCGAGCGCCCGGACTCGTGGCAGTACGGCGGCGTAAAGGCAAAAAAGGCGTTCTGCGAGGTTGCCTGCGCTATAGCTAAGGGCGAAAAAGTTACCGTACTTGCTTCTTTTGAGCAATACGAAAACGCAAGAAGAATGCTCCCCTCTCATATCCGTGTAGTTGAGATGTCTTCGGATGACGCATGGGCAAGGGATGTCTCGCCCGAATTTGTTGTAAACAAAAGCGGCGATATGCGGGGCGTGGACTGGTACTTCAATGCGTGGGGAGGCCTTGTTGACGGACTTTACTTTCCGTGGGACAAGGACAACAAGATAGCACGCAAGGTGTGCGATTTGCTGGATATCGATGTATACGACTTTGGTGACTTTGTGCTTGAAGGGGGCAGTATAAGCTCCGACGGAGAAGGTACTGTATTAACAACAGAAGCCTGTCTGCTAAGCAAGGGCAGAAATCCTCACCTTACAAAATCCGAGATAGAAGGAAAACTATGTGACGGTCTCGGCGCAAAAAAAGTAATATGGCTTCCGGGCGGTATACTGGGCGATGAAACAAACGAACACGTTGACAATATCTGCGTGTTTGCCGCCCCACACACCGTACTCTTATCGTGGTGCGAGGACGAAACGAGCGAACAGTACAGAATGTGCCGTGACTGCCTTCAGGTGCTGGAAAACAGCACAGACGCACTCGGCAGAAAGATAGATGTAATAAAGCTCGCTATGCCGAAGCCGATTTATATGACAGAAGATGAGGTATCCGGACTTGACCTGTTTGACGGCGAGCCGACAAGAGACACGGTTAGTCCTCTCAGCGCAAGCTATGTCAATCTGTACATCGGCAACAAGACGGTAGTTATGCCTGCTTTCGGCGGCGAGAACGAAGAATATGACGCAAGAGCCGCAAGAACCGTTCAGCAGGTTTTCCCCGATAAAGAAGTGATACAGATATACGCCCGTGATATATTAATAGGCGGCGGAAATATCCATTGCATAACCCACCAGATACCGTCTTTCAGGAGAAAGGATAATATCTATGATGAGCAGTGTTAAGGTTGCGGCAATACAGATGAGCTGCAGTGACGACCGTGAAGAAAATATTGCAAAGGCAGAGCGTATGGTAAGAAGTGCAGCCGCCGAAGGAGCAAATATAATACTCCTGCCTGAGCTGTTTGAACTGCCGTATTTCTGCCAGGAAAAGAACTACGATTATTATTATCTTGCCGACAAGACCGAAGACAACCCTGCCGTAAAGCGTTTTAAACAGGTTGCAAAGGAGACGGGAACGGTGATCCCCGTCAGCTTCTATGAAAAATACGGCAACGCTTTCTTCAACACTATTGCTATGATAGACGCAGACGGCTCTCTTATGGGGATATACCGCAAGAGCCATATACCGGACGACCACTTCTATCAGGAGAAGTTTTACTTTACGCCCGGAGATACGGGATTTAAGGTATGGAACACGAAGTTCGGCTGTATAGGAGTCGGAATATGCTGGGATCAATGGTTTCCCGAAGCCGCACGCTGTATGTCGCTTATGGGCGCAGATATGTTGCTTTACCCTACCGCTATAGGAAGTGAGCCCATACTGGAATGTGACTCGATGCCCCATTGGAGAAGAGCGATGCAGGGACACTCTGCGGCAAATCTCGTGCCGGTAATTGCCGCTAACAGAATAGGTACGGAATATGTACATCCGTCCCCCGAAAATCAGAATCAGAACTCGTCGCTTACCTTCTACGGCTCGTCGTTTATAACCGACGCTACAGGAGCTATTGTATCCGAAGCCGACAGAACGAGCGAAGCGGTAATAACCGCCGTGATAGATCACGAAGCAAACCGTGACCTCAGGCAGAGCTGGGGCGT
>CAMEKR010000060.1 GCA_945921515.1 uncultured Clostridia bacterium
TTGCTTAGCGACTTTGTGTGACCGTTATCAAGCATCCATGCTTGAGGTTTCCAAAAGCAGAGCCTTAAACCGCTGTCCGCAGACAGCGGAACATTCTTGACAAAAACGATCTTTTGAAGGGTTAAAGGGGAACTTTTCTCACGAAGAAAAGTTCCCCTTAACTGTATTCATAATGCTATTTTTCCTCCGCAAATATGCCGGTGACATATTTTCGGAAGCAGTATCTAAAACCGCAAAAATAAAAGGGAGCTTTTAATCAATCAAAATTCGTTATCTGCGGATTTCTGCAGTTTTTCAGCAGATAAAGCACATCTTCCGTTTTTACGAAATATGACACGGAGTATGTATCATCGATATAAAAATCAAGCAGGAATTTATCTTCCCATTCGTGAAGAGAAACCTTCAGCTTGTCTTTTATCTCGTCGTACTTTTCGCCGATCAAGGCTCTGAGTCCCTTTCCTCTGCGTAAAAAGCCGTATACGAACATCGCTCCTCTGAAGCAGGGCAGTAACTGCGAATATATCGGCGAATTGCGGCGGAACTCTATTATTACCTTCTGCTCGGTAAGTCCCCCCGGAGCGTCTCTGTCCTCGGGCAGTACCGTCCTGAATTTTTCGGGCGGCATAATAGTGCCGAGTTCAATGAATTCTGCGTTTTCATAAGGTGCTGTCATGGAAATATCCTTCCTTTCTTATACTTATAGAACAGTTAATGTCTATATTATATCTGTGTCGGAGCGTTTGTTCAACAAGCCGGCGCACAATTAACTTAAACTGCGGCACATCCTACAGAAACTCCTTTATAAAAAACGATAGCATAAGTTTCAGCTTGTCTTCATAGTTCAGCTCACAGCCGAGTATCTCCTTTATCCGCCGCAGTTTGTAGTTCACCGTGTTGCGATGCACAAACATAATGCGTGCGACTTCCTGTACGCTGCTGTCATTTTCAAGATAGCATCTCAGCGTGTCCATATAGTCCGTGCCGTTTGTGCTGTCAAATTCTTCGAGTACGCCGAGCGTTTCGTCGTATATCTCGTGCAGTACCGAAGTATCCTTAATATGCACAAGCAGCTTGTATATTCCCATATCGCTGTAGCCTGTGCATTTACTGCCGTGAAGCGAAGCGACCCTCAGAGCCATAACCGCCTTGCGGTATCCGTCTGATATTGCTTTGTACCCTTGCTTTGACGGGCTTATACCGCAGGTTATCGAAATATCGTTATTTCTTGATGTAATTATGGAATCAAAAGACGATAACAATTGCCTTACATCCTGCTCGTTGCAGTCGGGGCAGACCAGCACAAGATTCTTGTCCTGGAAGAAAAAGCTGAACTGCTTTCCGCAGGTGTTAAGCACCTTCTGCATATCCGCAAGTACGGCTTTTTTCATATCTTCTTCGCTAAGCGTGCTTTTTATACTGCATATACCTATGCAATAGTCCATCGCCTGATAATAGCCCCGCCGTTCAAGCGTAGGCTTGTAGCCGGTCTCGTTTTCGGGGGAGAATATCAGATTGCGAAGCGCAGTTGCAAGCGCCGTTTCTATCTCTTCTCCGGTTACGATCCTGTGACAGAAATCGTAGGTGATATCTATCAGTCTTACTTCCCACGGCACCGTGAAAAGCGGCAGGGAGTTTATGTCGCAGAAGTCCTTGACGCTCTCGGGTATACTTTTTATATATTTACCGGTGTTTATGACAAGAGCGCTGCACCGTTTTGCCGTCAGCTCTTCGACAAACGACATAAGGTGGCTTTCGCTGTTGATGCCGACTCCGGTTATAAATACCATCTCGTTGCCGTGGAGGAACGGAGAAATGTCGGCGTTCTCTATAAGGTGTACCCACCTGACATAATTGTTAAGGCCGGCTTTTCCTGCTATAAGCTTCATTACATAATTCGCCTGTGCATTTGCACATAGCTTCGATACTGTAATTGACATATCCTCGCCTCCTTACTGAATGCAAATAAAAAAGCCGCCACCGATTTTGCGTTATCCGGCTTCACTGGCGGCGTACTTCATCTTAATATAGCAAGAGTATAACATATTTTTGCAACATTGTCAAGCGAATATTGCAAATTTCAACTTCAGCACAAAAGAAATGCGTTTCTTTGAGCACTCTGCACAATTCGTAAAATATGCTATTGCAATGCGGAATTAAGCGTGGTATAATGCAAGCACACCAAGAGAAAACAAATGAATAAAAACAATAACGAACTTGCAACGGCGCAGATGATTGATCTGTGCCGTTTTAGTTTTGCAGGAATAAAAAGAAAAGACTTGCAAAACGGGAAAGAAAGGAGTGCTAATTATGAGCGAAAAAGTTAATGTGCCCGAGATATCGGTCAAGAATGTCAGCATGGTGTTTTCGGACAGCAAGGGCAATCCGGTACAGGCGCTCAAGGATGTAAGCATAGATATACAGAAGGGTGAGTTCATCTCCCTGCTTGGTCCTTCGGGCTGCGGCAAGTCAACGCTTCTTCGTATAGTATCCGACCTTCTTACTCCCACATCGGGTGAAGTTACGGTGTGCGGAAAGACTCCGAAAGAAACAAGACTTGAACAGAAGTTCGGCATAGTATTCCAGAACCCGGTACTTCTTGACTGGAGAACGGTAAGAAAGAATATAAGGCTTCCGCTTGAAATGATGAAGGTTCCCAAAGAGGAGCAGGCAAGCCGAATAGAGCAGGTGCTTGAGCTGGTAGGACTTAAAGAGTTCGGCAACAGCTATCCCGGACAGCTCTCGGGCGGTATGCAGCAGAGAGTAGGCATAGCAAGAGCGCTTGCCATACAACCCGACATTCTGCTGATGGACGAGCCGTTCTCGGCGCTCGATGAGTTCACAAGAGAAAAGCTCAACGACGATGTTCTTCATATCTGGAGAAAGACGAACAAGACCGTTCTTTTCGTAACGCACAATATATCCGAATCGGTATATATGTCCGACAGGATATGCGTACTGTCTCCTCACCCCGGCAGACTTTCCGCAATAGTGGATGTCAACCTTCCCAGACCGAGAACGCCCGAAATGAGAGGTACTCCCGAGTTTGCGGCTCTGGTCGAAAAGGTAAGAAACAGCTTCGAGGGTATATGACCGAAAGGAGCGTTAGTAATGTTGAATAAAATCAAATCATCCAAAGGCATAGTAACTGCCGTATGGGTGCTGGGACTTATGGTGATATGGGAGATATGCGCATTTATTGTCGGCGCAACACAGCGTACTCCGATAAACGTTCTTCCTCACCTGTATCAGATATTCGGCTCGTTCTTCGATCCCAAGCCGATAACAGGCTCGGGCGATACGATAGCGACGCTTGTATTCTCAAGTGCGGCAGAAACGCTCTCAAGAGCACTTATAGGTTTTGTTATCGGTATGCTTCTCGGTTATGCGCTGGCGCTGTTCATGAACCTGTCGCACATAGTCGAAAAGATAGCTTTCCCGTATCTGATGATAATTCAGATGATACCTATACTCGGTATGGCGCCTATCGTACTTTCGATAACCGGCGACATTTCAAGCGCACGAATAGTGATAGCTGCAATACTTACCTTCTATCCCGTATCGACAAACACTCTTGCAGGTTTCAAGTCGGTGGGAAGAGAACGCCACGAGCTGATGAAATCCTACGGCGCAAACAAGTTTCAGCTTTATATAAAAATGCTCATCCCGTCTGCTATGTCATATTTCTTCACGGGGCTTAAGATATCGGCGCCTATGGCGATAACGGCTTCTATCCTTGTTGATACGCTCCAGGGCGGCAACGGACTGGGATGTATGCTGTCACAGTCGCTGAAAGGCTCTATGACAAGATTCGTATTCTGGGACATAGTAATATTCAGCGCAGTAATAGGAGTGCTCAGCTTCTATCTTATGGGAGTGATCGAAAGAGCGATATCTCCCTCAAAGCGCAAAGCAAAGAAACTGAACAACGGAAAGGACTGATCGTACTTGAAAAGCAAAGCAATTAGGAATGTATTAACGACAGTCGGTCTGCCCGTACTGTTCGGAGTGATTATTTTCACGCTTTGGCAGACAAAGGTTCTGCACGCGCTGTTCGGAACGGACGAGATAATACTTCCTCTTCCGACGCGAATAGGCTCGATAATCTCGGACAACTTCACAAGTATGCTCCCTCAGATAACTTCAACTCTTATAGTTGCTCTCGGAGGACTGGTTCTGGGATCAATACTGGGATACTTCATCGGTGTTGCCGGTGCGGTGTTCAAGAAATGGGGAATGGCCGGCCTTACGATAGTACCCGCATCCAATGCGATACCTCTGGTTGCGCTTGCTCCCGTTATCAACAACTGGACAAGAAATCTGTCGGGCGTTGTTGATATAAGAAGTACGGTAGCAAAGATAATCACGGTAACGATATTCTGTACCGCTTCAATGAGCGTCAACGCTTACAGAGGATTGACAGAGGTAAAGCCCTTCTCGGAGGATCTGTTCGCCTCCTATGGTTCAAGCAAGCTGAGGATGTTCTTCAAGCTGAGATTGCCGAACTCCCTGCCGTATGTTTTTACGGCTCTCAGGGTCAGCGTTCCGTCCTGCGTTATAGGCGCTGTGGTAAGCGAATACTTTGCCGAGCAGGTAATAGGTGTAGGACGACAGATAAGAGAGAATATAGTCAAAGGTCAGTTCCCGACAGCGTGGGCATATATCGCTATTGCCTGTGCAATGGGCATACTGATGTACGTTATTCTGCTGATAGTAGAATCGATAGTGCTGAAAAACCGCCGGGCAAGATAAGGCGGTTTCAGATAAATCCGCCGCAGAGATGATACGGCGGTAAAAACTAAAACCCGTATATTAAAGAAAGGATGAAAGACTATGAAAAACAAAAGAATTTTAGCTGCCTTACTCGCGGCAAGCTGTCTGACAGCAGCATTTACCGCTTGTTCAAGCGAGAGCACATCAAGCACATCAAGCACTGCAAGCACAGCAGGCTCTGAAGCATCGGGTTCTGCTGACGCAAGCACAGAAAGCTCCGAAAGCGCAGGCCTTATGAGCGATGAAGAGATCATCAAGAAGGCTTCGAGCGAAAACAAGGTCGGCAACTGGGGACTCGGCAACGAGTACGAGATTCAGGCTTTGCTCTCAAAGTACGGTCTTCCTACCGATTATATCACGATGGACTTCACGATGGATCAGATCGACCAGGATACAATAACACTCGCGTCTGCTATGACATATAACGAGCTTGGTCTTATCAAGAACAGCTATGACGGCGGTTACGGCTACGGCGACGAGATCGGCATTATCGATATGAACGACGAGGGCGTTGCAATGCTTGAAGATATGCTCTTCTGCACAAAGGCATTTGCAGAGGCTAATCCCAACACTGTTAAGGCGTTCACAACTGCTTCTATGAAGGGTTGGGTTTACGCTTGCGAACATCCCGACGAGGCAGCAGAGATAGTATTCAAGTACGGTTCTTCCGTATCGGCTGATCACCAGAAGTATATGGCTTCCGAAGTTGCAAAGCTTGTTACTACAGATACAAAGGGCAACTCAGTACCTGCCGCAAATGTAGGTCAGATGGATGACGAGGCTATTCAGCAGACTCTCGACCTTGCAAAGCAGTACATCAAGATCGACGACGCCGCAGCTGCCGAAAAGCTTCAGGCGCTTACCCTTGACGACATTCGTTCAAAGGATTATTTGACATATGACGGCGGCGCTGTTGAAAAGGCTGACCTCAAGATCCAGCTCAAGTGGCTTCCTCAGTCACAGTTCATGGGTTACTATGTAGCGCTTGACAAGGGTTACTATACAGAAGTAGGTCTTAATGTCGAGATCGTAAGCGGCGGCGGCGATGTATCCGAGACAGTTGCAGTTAACAACGGTACTGTTGACTTCGGTGTAACATGGGTATCCAACCTTATCAATGCAAACGCAGGCGGTATGGAGCTTGTTGAAGTAGCTCAGGTATATCAGAGATCCGGTCTTGTACTCTGCTACAAGAAGAGCCAGTTCACGAAGTAAGTTTATCGGTTTAATCGAATTGCTCCACTGCAAATAAGAACTCTACATTCTGAAAGGCGGTAAATATGAACGAAAAGAAAATACTTGTAAGCGGCTGTCTTTTCGGCTGGCACTGCCGCTATGACGACGGCGATACGCCGTGTCTGCATCCGATGTTTCTTAGATGGAAGGAAGAGGGCAGACTGATACCGGTATGCCCCGAGGTATTCGGAGGGCTTCCTACTCCCCGCCCGGACTGCCAGCGTGTAGGCGATAAGGTGATGAGCTGCGTAGGCGGCGACTGCACCAAAGAATACACTGCAGGCGCAAAGGAGGCACTCAGACTTGCAACGGAAAACGATGTTGCTCTTTGCATTATGAAAGAGGACAGCCCTTCCTGCGGAAGCACGTATATCTATGACGGAACCTTTACCGATACGATAAAGGAAGGTCAGGGACTTGCGGTAGAGTATCTGAGAAAAGCAGGCTACAAGGTATTCAGCGAAAATATGATGGATGAAGTCATAGAAGAACTGAAAAAGTGATAATTATGTATCGCACGGGCAGTAGTTCGTGCGATCGGGAAAGGCGTCAGGGCGGATGGAAGTTTTGAGCCGCCCTGTAGCTTTTCCCGATAAAGTACATTTATAAAAGCAAAGGAAAGAGGGTATAAAAGTGGTATTCAGATCACCTCCGACAATAATTTACGGCAAAGGCACCGTGACCGCCGTCGGAGAACAGGCCGCAAAATACGGCAGTAAGGCAATGCTTGTATGCGGCAAAGGATCGCTGAGAAAAAGCGGAGTGCTTGATATTATCGTATCGAGCCTTGAAAAAGCCGGAGTTTCCTGTGCGGTATATGACCGTGTAGGCTCCGATCCCACAACGGCAGATGTTGACGAGGGTGCGGCTTTTGCGAAGGAGAACGGCTGTGATGTAATAGTTGCGGCAGGCGGAGGAAGTCCTCTTGATGCGGCAAAGGGAATCGGAATGCTTCTTGCAAACGGAGGAAAAGTCACCGACTACGAAAAGACAGCACCGAAAAAAGATTCGATCCCGATTATAGCGATACCTACAACGGCAGGTACGGGAAGCGAAGCAACAAGATATTCGGTAATAACCGACACCGACAGAAACATAAAGATGCTTCTGTCGTCAGACGGTATTATTCCGAAAGCGGCTATACTGGATTTTGAAATAACAAAATCCCTGCCTCCCTTTATGACGGCGGCGACAGGCATGGATGCGCTGACTCACGCTATTGAGAGCTATATAAATGTCAACGCTTCTCCCATGACAAAGTTGTATTCGCTTGAAGCGATAAGGCTTATCTCAAAGAGCCTTATACCTGCTGTCCTTGACGGAAGAAACGAGCAGGCGAGAGAGGATATGCTGCTTGCGGCATTATATGCAGGCATAGCGATATGCAGTGCGCCTACAGCGCTTGTTCATTCAATGTCAAGACCGCTGGGAGCGTGGTTCCACATACCTCACGGGCTGGCAAATGCAATGCTTTTAAGCGCTGTAATGGAATATAACCGTCCGTCTTGTCCGGAGAAGTTCCGTGACATAGCGATAGCAATGGGCGAGAATGTTGAGGGCTTGTCGGTAAACGAAGCAAGCTTTGCGGCGGTTGAAGCGATAGCCGCAATAGCGGATGAAACCGGACTCCCGAAGCTGCTTTCATCTCAGGGCGTCACCGAGGACAAGATCCCGACGCTCGCAAAGGACGCTTTTGCGGCAGGCAGTACGGCAAACAACCCCAGAGTGCCTACGGTAAGCGAAATAGAAACGATATACAGAAGTGTTTTCTGATAAAGGACAAAGAAAGGAATAAATAAAATGAGATACGGATTTAAGGACGCACAAGAGGTAAAGGAAACCTCGCTGAAGTATAATCTCCATTCATGGAGCACACAGGGAAAGCTCAATCCCGCAGTAGTTGAAAAGGCGGAGGGCATTTATTACTACACCGCAGACGGCAAGAAGATGGCTGATATGTCAAGCCAGCTTGTAAATCTTAATGTAGGCTACGGCAACAAGGATATCATTGACGCCATAAAGGAGCAGGCTGAACTGCTTGCTTACATAAGCCCTGCATACGCTATCGACTGCCGTTCAAAGCTTGCCGAGATGGTAATTAATGTTGCGCCAAAGAATATGGGTAAGGTATTCTTTACTTTGGGTGGTGCAGACGCAAACGAGAACGCAATAAAGATAGCAAAGCTCGTAACAGGCAGATATAAGATATTCTCAAGATACCGTGCATATCACGGAAGCTCATTCGGTGCAGGAAATCTGACCGGCGAGCCGAGAAGATACACTCTTGAGCCCGGTATCCCCGGATTTGTAAAGTTCACCGATCCTTATCTGTATCACGCTCCGTTCCCCTTTGAGAGCGAAGAACAGGCTACCGAGTATTATCTCGGACAGCTCCGTGACCAGATAATCTACGAAAATCCCGATGCAGTCGCCGCTATCGTTATGGAAAGCGTAACAGGCTCCAACGGCATCATCATTCCTCCCAAAGGCTACTTACAGGGTGTACGCAAGATATGCGACGAATTCGGAATAATGATGGTATGTGATGAAGTAATGGCAGGCTGGGGCAGAACCGGCGAATATTTCGCTTGTCAGAACTGGGGAATCGAGCCCGATATGATAACCTTTGCAAAGGGTATCACCTGCGGTTATGCACCTCTCGGCGGCGTTATCGTAAGCCGGAAGATTGCAGACTTCTTTGACGACCACAAGCTTGACTGCGGACTTACTTATTCTGCTCATCCTCTGGGCTGTGCGGCAGGTGTTGCTTGCCTCAACTTCTACGAGAAGGAAAACATCATGCCTAAGGTTAAGGAAAAAGGCAAACTGCTTGGTACGTTGCTTGAGGATATCAAGGCAAAGCATGAGAGCGTGGGCGACGCAAGATATATCGGACTCTTCGCCTGCGTTGAGCTGACAAAGAACAAGGCGACACACGAGCCTTTGGTACCTTTCGGCAAAGATCCCGAGGGTATTATGGGCAAGATAGTCGGTATGCTTAAGGAAAAAGGCTTCAACACCTACTCACACGAGGCTTGCATCTTCGTTTGTCCGCCTCTGATAATCACAGAAGAGGAACTCAAAGAGAACCTTGCAATACTTGACGAAGTTCTGACCGAAGTAGACAAAATGATATAATCGGAAAGGAAGGTAAATATGGACCTCATAATAAAAAACGGTACTATCGTAACACCAACGGCGACCTTTAAAGCCGATGTATGCGTAGATAACGGCAAAATAACGGCTATCACCGCAGACGCAGGCACAAATGCCGATACTGTGGTAGACGCAAGCGGCAAGATGGTGCTTCCCGGAGCTATTGACGCTCATACACACCTTGCAATGCCTTTCGGCGGAACGATCTCCTCCGATGACTACTATGCAGGCACAAGAGCAGCGGCCTGCGGCGGTACAACTACGGTATTTGATTTCATTTTACAGGATTTCGGCGAATCGATGGTTGACGCTATAAAGCGCCGTGACGCTATGTGCGCTCCCGATGCGGCTGTTGACTATGCCTTTCATGTTGCGGTTAAGGATGTATCAAACGGACTTATCGACACTATCGAGGACGCAGTAAACTACGGCGTATCTTCTTTCAAGGTATTTATGGTATACGACTTCGGTGTAACCGACGGCGTATTCTACAAAGTGCTTGAAAAGGCTAAATCCTGCGGCGCTATGATATCGGTACACGCCGAGAACAAACAGCTTATAGATGTCCTGACCGAGCGCTATCTGTCCGAGGGCAAGACAAGCGCATGGTATCACTATATGAGCCGTCCCGAGTTTGTAGAGGGCGAGGCGGATATCAGAGCTATCCAGCTTGCAAAGAGCCTTGACTCAAAGCTGTACATCGTTCACCTTGCAAATAAGGAAGGTGTGCAGGCGGTTGAAAGAGCAAGAAACGAAGGCTATCAGATATATGCCGAAACCTGTCCGCAGTACCTTGAATTTACCTCTGAGGTATACAAGAGAGCAGATGGCAGAAACTTTGTATGCTCACCTCCGATGAAGGGCGAAGAGAGTAGACTTGCTCTGTGGGAGGCTATCAAGAAAGGTCTTATCACAACGATAGCTACCGACCACTGCCCGTTCCAGTCATATGAAAAGGACTGGGGCAAGGATGACTTCACCAAGATCCCCAACGGCTGTGCAGGTATCGAGAATATGTATCCTTATATGCTTTCAGCGGCAAACGAGGGCAAGATAACATTCAACAAGGCAGTTGAGCTTTGCTCGTACAACCCTGCAAAGATATTCGGCTGTGATGCAAAGGGCGCTATCGAAGTCGGCAAGGACGCAGATATCGTTATCTACGATCCCGAAAAGGAATTTACCATCACCAACGACAAGATGCACAGCGACTGCGACCACACAATCTGGGAGGGCGTAAAGGTAAAAGGTTATCCCGAGGCTACCTACTCAAGAGGTAAGCTTGTATTCAAGGACGGCGAGTTCTTAGGCGAGCGTGGCTGGGGCAAATTCATCAAGAGAAGCTCAAGCGGTAATTTATAATACCGGCTGAATAACCGGATCGGAAGCTGCACTTATCCCGTTTATCAGGTGGTGCGGCTTTTTGAGTACCGTAAGTATTTATAAAGGAAAAGGAGAGATATTATATGCCATTCGTAAAAAATACGGCTATTGAAGAAAGCGCACGCTGTCTTCTTTGCCATGAACCTCATTGCACAAAAGCCTGTCCCAACGGAGCAAGACCGGACAAGTTTATCCGTTCTCTGCGATTTGACAACCTTAACGGTGCAAAGGCTTATATTACCGGCTGCGAAAACTGTGAAGCGCCCTGTATGACTGCCTGCACAAGAGGAAAGATAGACAGACCTGTAGAGATAAAGCAGACGGCAGAATATATAGCTTCTGCTGCAAAGGATGTTAAGCCTGAGGCTGACCTTTCAATGACCTTCTGCGGTGTAAAGTGCGAGAACCCGTTCTTCCTGTCATCGTCTGTAGTGGCAAGCGGATACGATATGTGTGCAAAGGCTCTTGATATGGGCTGGGCAGGCGTTGTATACAAGACCATAGGCTTTGCGAAGATGAACGAGGTATCGCCCCGTTTTGACATTCTGAATAAAGAATCGACGCAGTATATAGGTTTTAAGAATCTGGAGCAGATATCCGACCATCCGCTTGAAGAAAACTTAGCCATTCTGAAAAAGCTGAAAGAGAATTATCCGAACAAGGTGATAGTATCCTCCATAATGGGCGAGAATGAAGAAGAATGGACAGAACTTGCACGGCTGTCCGAAGAGGCAGGCGTTGATATCATCGAGTGCAATTTTTCCTGCCCGCAGATGACGAGCCACAGTATGGGTAGTGACGTCGGAACAAATCCCGAGCTGGTAGAGCGCTATACCGCCGCCGCAAAAAGAGGAACAAAGCTTCCCGTACTTGCAAAGATGACTCCCAATATCACAAATATGGAGATACCTGCAATAGCGGCAATACAGGCAGGTGCAGATGGCATAGCGGCAATAAATACCGTCAAGAGCATTACTAATGTCGATAT
Source organism: uncultured Clostridia bacterium (assembly GCA_945921515.1). Classification (GTDB taxonomy): domain Bacteria; phylum Bacillota; class Clostridia; order Oscillospirales; family Ruminococcaceae; genus Ruminiclostridium_E. The sequence continues at coordinate 11,534 of CAMEKR010000060.1, forward strand.
TGACAGCTTTGTGCCGACGCCCGACATAAACGGCAAGTCGGCGGTCGGCGGCTATTCGGGCAAGGCGGTAAAGCCTATAGCTCTGCGTTTTATCTCGGATATGAAGCGCAACGGAACGCTTAAAGATATCGAGATAAGCGGTATGGGCGGAATTGAGACCTGGCGTGACGGACTTGAATTTATCCTTATGGGCTGTACCAATCTTCAGGTAACTACTTCCGTAATGCAGTACGGCTACAGGATAATAGAGGATATGCTTGACGGGCTTTCACGCTGGCTTACTGCTGCCGGATATAGCAGTATAAACGAGGTAGTCGGACTTGCTGTTAAGAATATGACCGATGCAGGAAGTCTTGACAGAGACACGGTTACATATCCCATATTCGACACATCAAAGTGCATTGGCTGCGGAAGATGCTATATCTCCTGCTACGACGCAGGACATCAGGCGCTTGACTTTGACAAGGCAACTTCAAAGCCTGTATTTCTTGGTGCAAAGTGCGTAGGCTGTCACCTCTGCGCAACGGTTTGCCCTGTTGACTGTATCAAGAAATCACCAAGAGTGGCGAAGCGGCGG
>CAMEKR010000061.1 GCA_945921515.1 uncultured Clostridia bacterium
AGGCAGAGCCTTAAATCGCCCTCCGCAGAGGGCGAAATCTCTTAGACAAAACGATTTTTGAAGGGTATAAGGGAAACTTTTTCACGAAAAAAGTTTCCCTTTAACTGTGTGTATATGGCTATTTTTCCTCCCCAAATGTGCCGGTGACACATTTGGGGACGGTATATCGTAACGCAAAAAGTTGGTAGCTCCAATTCAACAAACATCGAGAACACGCACAATAACCGCAAAAAGTTGGCTTCTCCCATTCTGCAAGCATAGGGAACAATAACAATAACCGAAAAAAGGAGCGTACTACACGCTCCTTTCAGCTTGTCGAAAAAGTCTATTTTTTTAATAAGTAGAACAAATTCTCTATCCCTAACCCCAACCCCTTCCCCTCGTTGAAGGGTTGTGTATGCTTGGTGGGCTCTGCATCGTGCAGAGCCTTTTGGCATACAAGCCCGGCATCCGTGCCGGGCTTGTTATCGGGGGCTGCCGCCCCTGCGACCTTGCTTGGGGCTTCGCCCCAAACCCCATTTATTTTTTTCAAAGAGGTTTTTCTACAGTCTGAACCCAGCATTCGTTTAAAATGGTGGGTTTGTTTTTTATTGATTATTTGTGATAATGTGCGCCCGACAGGATGGTATATGCACGGTATATCTGTTCGAGCAGCATAACTCTTGCCAGCTGGTGCGGAAATGTCATTTCGGACATCGATAGTCTTATATCGGCAAGCGCTTTTATACGAGGCGCAAGACCGTATGAGCTTCCTATGATAAAGTTTATTGCCGATCTGCCCTGTACAGCTGCTTCTGCCATCTTCTCCGACAGCTTTACGCTCGACAGCTGTTTGCCCTCAATGCACATTGCAACGGTGAGAGCGTTAGCCGCAAGCTTCTTTTCTATCATATCCGCCTCTTTTTCAAGAGCGTTTGCTATCTGCTTTTCGGATGGTTCGCCCGGCAAAAGAATCGGCTCAAGCTCGGTTATTTTCAGCGTGCAATAGCCTTTGAGCCGCTTCTCGTACTCTTTGCAGGCGTCCCTTAGATAGCTTTCTTTCAGCCTGCCGAGACAAATTATATTTACCGTCTGCATCAGCGTCTTTTTGCATAGCTCTCAAAGCGGCGCTTTTCTTTCGACGCTTTTTTTCTGCGTTTTGAGTTCTCTATTGTCCGTGTTACAATAAAGCAGATAAGAAGAATTACAATGCCTGCAACAGCCGCCTTGAACCAGGTTTCATCCATCTGCTTTTTAGCTTTATCTATATAATATTCAATATCCGACCTTGACACGCTGTTTGCCGCAACAAGATTTACCGTTGTTACTGTTTCGCCTTTGAATATAACGTCCATAACACCGAGAACATCGCCTTTTTCTACAGGTGCCTGAACGGTATCATATGCCTTGAATACCTTCTGGACTCCTGCTGTGGATACGCTTTTAGGCATAAGGGCGGTATATTCTTTCTCGGGAGTGAGAATCACATGAGTAGCGCTTTCGCCCATCTCGACCTTTACTTCTGTTATCTGCTCTTCCTTTGTAATGATCGTTGCCATTTCAAAGTTTGTAAACGCCCAGTTGTAAAGATTTATAGCGTCGACCATAGAATACCAGTCATCATAGTACTCGCCGTCTTTATCTCTGTACGGCGCTCCCATAGTAACGAGGATATAATTGTACTTATCCTTTGCGGCAGATACAAGACAGCGGCCTGCCTGGTCTGTAGTACCTGTCTTTGTGCCGTAGGCATATTCGTATTCATATACGCTTCCCGGTCTGATAAGAGAAACCGTATTATATATCGAGTAGCCGTCGGGGTTGCTTTCGTTTGCAGGCATCTCATACTCGTATGTGCTTGTTATTTCTTTAAACTTGGGAAATTTGTCATAGGCATATTTAGTTATCTTGTACAGGTCTTCTGCGGTAGTGTAGTTATCATCTCTGTGAAGGCCGTGTGCGTTTGAAAAATGCGTTCCGGTACAGCCGAGCTCAGCCGCCTTTTCGTTCATCATATCGACAAATTTAGTCATATCTCCGCCGCCGATATTATAGGCAAGGATATTTGCCGCTTCGCAGGCAGACGGGAGCATAAGCGCATACAGGCAGTCCTTGTAGGTGATATTACTCTGCAAAGGCTCTATAGCCGCATTTGACGGATCGCTGTAATTTTCGTCGCCCTCGTAGAACTCATTATAGCAGTCATAGGGAATAGTGACTTTTTTATCCCAGTCCGAGATATGCTCAAGCGCAACAACGCAGGTCATAATCTTTGTTGTTGACGCAGGATACATCTTCTTGTTCTCGTTCTTTTTGAACACAACATCTCCCGTATCGGTATTGACCATATATACAGCCTCGCTCCATACCTTGTCGGTATTGGGATCGAATGTGACCGTGTCGTCATCTTCCTCAGCAAAAGCGCTGACAGGGAGCAGGCACATCATCACTGCTGTGCATAAAAGCAGCGAAACAAGCTTTTTTATCGCTTTCATATTATTTCATTCCTTTTCATCGGATATATCAAACAATTTACTTTATTATTTTACCACATATCAACAAAAAAGAAAAGGGTAAAAGTGATTTTTCTTAAAATTTCACATTTGTACGGCATTTTGCTTAATGTTGCTTTTCGAGGCTCGTCAAATAATCTATGGACAAAAATAAAAAAATGTGGTAGAATAACCATAAACCCTGTGAGTTTAGGGGTAATTGATAAAAAGGAAGGCTAACAATGAAAAAATATTCGATAGAAACGCTTGCAGTACACGCAGGTTATGAAACCGATGAAGCTACCATGTCGGTAACTCCTCCGCTTTATGAGACAAACGCATATGTTTTCAAAGACGCAAATCATGCAAGAACGCTTTTTGAGCTGAAAGAGCCGGGAAATATATATTCAAGGCTTCAGAACCCCACCTGTGAGATGCTTGAACGCAAGGTAGCCGCTATGGACGGCGGTGTTGCGGCTTTATCCTTTGCATCGGGACACGCCGCTATTTTCAATACGATAATCAACCTTTGCTGTGAGGGCGACGAGCTGGTATCATCCATAAACATATACGGCGGAGCTATCAACCTGCTCGGCATTACGCTGAAAAGAATGGGCATAACCGTTAAGTTTGTCGATCCAGACGACCTTGACGCATGGGAAAATGCCGTTACGGACAAAACAAAGCTGTTCTTCACCGAGCTTATAGGCAATCCCAACGCAAATGTAGCAGATATTGAGGCTATAGCAAAAATAGCGCATAAGCACAATATTCCCTTTGTTGTAGACAGCACCTTCACGACTCCGTATCTGTGCAGACCTATCGAGTGGGGCGCAGACCTTGTTATCCACTCGGCTACAAAATTCCTCGGCGGACACGGCAGCGTTATGGCAGGAATAGTAGTAGACAGCGGAAAATTCTGCTTCAAGGGCAACGAAAGATTCCCTCTGTTCAATAATCCCGATGTTTCATATCACGGCGTTGTTTTTGCCGACCTCGGCGAGATGGCATTTATATCAAGACTTCGTGCGCTTGTTATGAGAGATATCGGTGCTTGTCTTGGCGCATCGGCGGCACATTCCTGCCTTACGGGTATGGAAACTCTTGCTCTGCGTATGCAGCGCCATTGCGAGAATGCGCTTGCGGTTGCCGAGTTCCTCGAAAAGCACCCCAAGGTAGAAAAGGTTAATTATCCTGCTCTCCCGTCAAACAAATACTATGAGCTTCAGCAGAAGTACTGTCCCAAGGGCGCAGGCGGAGTATTTACATTCGTCATAAAGGGCGGAAAAGCGGCAGGCGAGAAGTTTATGAACAGCCTCGAACTGCTTCAGATCGTCGCAAATGTCGGAGATGTAAGAAGCCAGGTCATCCACCCTGCTTCAACCACTCACAGCCAGCTTTCAAGCGAACAGCTTATTGCCGCAGGTATCACAGAGGGTACAGTAAGACTGACTATAGGAATTGAGGATATCAACGATATAATCGAAGATATAGCTCAGGCGCTGGATAAAGTGTGATAGGCTTGTAGCTTTTAGCGTTTTCGGTCGTTATAAAACTATTAACGGGAACTTTCAAAAGGGTGCCCCTTTAGGCAATTCCGCCTCGCCGAAACTTCATCTTTGCAACAGATGATTTGCTCGGCGGGGCGAAAACTGCTTTATGGGAACACTTCGAAAGAGAGTTCCCGTTGTGTTTTTGAGATTTTAGGTTTTGCTATCAATAGCAGAAAAAGGGGAGCGAAACTTTCGGTTTTGCTCCCTTCAGACTGTCGATAAACCTTTTTTATCATCAAAAGGGGTTTGGGGCGAAGCCCCAAGGAAGGTCGCAGGGGCGCCAGCCCCCGATAAATAGCCCCTTCCCGAGGGGAAGGGGTTTGGGGTTAGGGATAGAGAATTTGCTCTACTTTTTAAAAAGATAGGCTTTTTTGACAAACTGAGGAGAGCGAAACTTTTAGTTTCGCTCTCCTAATACTTTCGTTAAAACCCGCCCCATCCGATTTCTCCTAACATATTGAAAGGACACGATAACCGCAAAAAGTTGGTAGCGAGAGCGAAGCGTTGTGAGCGCATTTATAAGCGAACAGCTGAGCCGAGCGTGACTTTTTGCGGAGAGGAAGAATAGCGGAACGGGCGACTGATTTTTTGCGTAGCAAAATAATCGGAGAGAGTGGAGCTCATTCTGACGAGGCGGAACTGCCTCCGGCGGCACGCCGGTTAGTTGGCTACTATGTTTACTAACTTGCCGGGTACTACTATCTCCTTGCGGATAGTCTTGCCTTCAAGCGACTGAGCTATAGCCTCCTTAGCGAGCTTAAGAAGCTCATCCTTGTCGGCGTTGCTCGGTACATTTATACGAGCCTTTATCTTACCGCACAGCTGAACTACTATCTCAACGGTACTGTCAACACACAGAGCCTCGTCATAAGTTAACCACTCTGCCTCGTTCAGTATGCCGTAGCCCAGAGAGTTGTACATCTCTTCGGTGATATGCGGAGCAAAAGGATTGAGCATTACAAGCAGTGACTTCATCTCAGCGTCATTTATTCTGCCGAGTGCAGTTATCTCGTTTATCAGCGACATCATAGCCGCAATAGCTGTGTTGAACTTCATCTGCTCGATATCTTCGCTAACCTTCTTGATAGTCTTGTGCATTGAAGCTCTCAGCTCGTCGGAGTATTCATCGCCCTTGACAAGAATATTCTGAAGATTCCAAACACGGTCAAGGAAGCGCTTGCAGCCCTTCATACTGCTGTCATTCCACGGTGCCGCCTGCTCATAGTCGCCCATAAACAGAACATATACACGAAGTACATCTGCTCCGTATACATCAACCACATCGTTGGGATCTATAACATTGCCTCTTGACTTACTCATCTTTTCGCCGTCGGGACCTAAGATAAGTCCCTGTGCGGTACGCTTTGCGTAAGGCTCATCGGTCGGCACTTCTCCGATATCATAAAGGAACTTGTGCCAGAAGCGTGAGTATATCATATGACGGGTAACGTGCTCCATACCGCCGTTATACCAGTCTACAGGCAGCCAGTATTGGAGTGCCTCTTTTGAAGCAAATTCCTTGTCATTGTTCGGATCGCAGTAGCGCAGGAAGTACCAGCTCGAGCCTGCCCACTGAGGCATTGTATCCGTCTCGCGCTTTGCGTCCTTGCCGCACTTGGGACACTTGCAGTTAACGAAAGAATCTATTTTTGCAAGCGGACTTTCGCCGTCCTGTCCGGGCTGGAAGTTTTCAACGGGAGGAAGCTCAAGAGGCAACTCTTCATAAGGAACAGGAACGATTCCGCAGTCGGGGCAGTGTACTATCGGGATAGGTTCGCCCCAGTATCTCTGACGGTTGAATGCCCAGTCCTTCATCTTGTACTGTACGCCCTTTTCGCCGCAGCCGAGCTTATTAAGTACGGTGAGCATCTTTTCTATAGCGTCCTTCTTGTTCGTAATGCCGTTAAGCTCGCCTGAGTTCACCATCTCGCCGTCGCCTGTGTAGGCTTCCTTTGAGATGTCGCCGCCCTTGATTACTTCAATTATATCAATGCCGAACTTCTTTGCAAAATCATAGTCACGGGTATCGTGCGCAGGTACTGCCATTATTGCACCCGTGCCGTATCCCATCATTACATAGTCGGAAATATAAATCGGTATCTCCTTGCCTGTTACGGGATTTACTGCGGTGAGACCGTCTATCTTTACGCCGGTCTTGTCCTTTACAAGCTGAGTTCTTTCAAACTCGCTCTTCTTTGCACATTCAGCCTTGTATGCGTCAAGGTCGGCTATATTCTTTATAGAATCTCTGTACTTCTGGATTATGGGATGCTCGGGCGCAATTACCATAAAGGTAACGCCGTAGAGCGTATCGGGACGGGTAGTGTAAATACGCAGTTTTTCGCCGTTCTCTTTTATCGTGAAGTTTACAAAAGCACCCGTTGACTTGCCTATCCAGTTTTGCTGCTGGAGCTTGACATTAGGCAGATAATCTACCTCCTCAAGTCCCTGAAGCAGTTTATCTGCGTATTCTGTGATACGGAGATACCATACTTCTTTTGTCTTCTGTACTATCTCGCTGTGGCAGATGTCGCAGTGGCCGCCCTGTGAGTCCTCGTTTGAAAGTACGACCTTACAGCTCGGGCAGTAGTTTACAAGAGTCTTATCTCTGAATACAAGACCATGCTCGAACATCTTTAAGAATATCCACTGAGTCCACTTATAATACTTTTCTTCTGTGGTATCTATTACTCTCGACCAGTCAAACGAGAAGCCGACACGCTTTAACTGATTAGTAAACTTAATAATATTGTTATCGGTTACCTTTCTCGGATGAACGCCTGTCTTGATTGCCGTATTCTCGGTGGGCAGACCGTATGCGTCAAAGCCTATGGGGAACAGTACATTGTAGCCCTGAAGTCTTCTCTTGCGGCTCACTACCTCAAGTCCCGAATATGCCTTGATATGTCCTACGTGCATACCTGCACCCGACGGATAAGGGAACTCTACAAGAGCGTAGAATTTCGGCTTCTTGCTTCCGTTCTCAGCCTTGAATGTCTGATGCTCTTCCCAATATTTCTGCCACTTGCTCTCTATTGCGGCAAAATCATATTTTTTCTCTTCCATTTTGCAAGTTGTCCTTTCATACGCCTGTTCTGCGGCGTGATTCAATTACCTTCAATATTATAATACACCGTTTTAGCCTTGTCAAGCGTGCGCCCGGCAAGGATTCCCGCTGTTACTGCGCTTTTTTACTCAGTATATCGGCGAACTTTTTTATAACAGCTCTGTTGGATGAATCTGCTATCTTATAAGTGTTTCTGTTATAGAAGCTTGAGCTGTTCTGCGTATCCCAGATGACCGGCACTATGCCGAGATCGGTCAGCTTTTCAAGAACGATCGACAGGCACTCGGATGAAGCGTACTTTGAATTCTTCGCCATATTGCCCTTGGGATAATACGCTGTTGTTTCTCCCATAAATACCGGGATACCTTCGTCAAGGAACGCTTCTTTGAGCTTCTCGCACTGATTGTCGATATACTTCAGCCACTCATCGCTGCCTATCTTATTCGACCAGTACATAGCATTATCTACATAATGAACCGATACCATAAGGCGGTCGTTTACTATATCTTCGGGCATCACAAACTTTGAAGATGTCGTCTTGTCGATATTTGTCCAGTATCCCGACACGATAAGCACACGCTGAGCGTTATAGCCTCCTGTGCTTCTTACCGCATTAACAAACGCCTTGTTGAGCGCATTAGTCATCTTATAGGCGTTTGCGTCGGTCTGATCCTTCAGATTTCCGCTCTTGTCAAACTGGCTTCCGCCGAGATATTCATTGAATCCCTCAAATACTACGGTGTACGGATAATCCGCAAAATACTCGGCTATCTGAGTCCAGAGATTTGTGAATATCTTTTCGCAGTCCTCAAGATTGTTTCTTCTTATGATAAATTCATCAAAGTGATGTATGTTTATTACGGAATATACCCCTGCTTTTTCGCAATAATCAACGATCTCCTTTACTCTTGCAAGATATTCCTTGTTGATGGTGTATGTACCGTCATTCTTCATCATATTGCCCCAGAATACAGGGATACGGACTGTATTGAAGCCTTCTGACTTCATTCCGTCTATTATCTTCTGAGTAGTGATGTTTGCGCCCCAGCACTGCTCATAATCGGTAGGCTGATTGCTTCCGACAATGGGTATCCACTCAAAAGTTATCTTCTCGCAGTTTGTAGCCTCATACGCTTCCATTGTGTTGCCGAGATTCAGACCGAGTCCCATCTTCTGAGCCATTTCCGTAGCGGTTATTATCTCATATTTCCAGCTGTCGTCCGCAGGAGCAGGACTTGGTGCGGGCTTTGTTGTTGTGGATTTTGTTGTTGTTGTTACTTTTGTTGTCGTAGTTGCCTTTGTCGTTGTGGTCGCCTTTGTCGTTGTTGTAGTGGTAGTCATAACTGTAGTTGTGGAAAGCGTTGTCGCTTCTGTATTAGGCGCACTGCTTTCTTCGCTTGTTGTGCTGCCTTCGGTTTCGGGCACACTGCTCTCGGTCGAACTGTTTACGGTTTCGGGTGCGCTGCTTTCGGGCTGTGATGAACTGTTGAGCGTACTTGTTACGCTCGTTTCCGGTACGGAAGAAGCGTCGGATGTGCTGTCTGCGCCTTCTCCGGCACAGCCTGTGAATATCAGTGCAACTGCTGTAATAAGCGCTGTCAATCTCTTTTTCATATAAACACCTCATAGTCAAAAAGAGCCGTTGCACAAATGTGTTTCATGCAACAGCCCTTCGTTATGTTCATTTGACTTATTTTGCGTAATCGATGGCTCTGCTTTCTCTTATCAGGTGTACCTTTATCTGACCGGGATATTCCATCTCGTTCTCAATACGCTGTGAAATCTCTCTTGCGAGAACTACCATCTTATCATCGTTGACCTGCTCGGGCTTTATCATGATTCTTACTTCACGGCCTGCCTGGATAGCAAACGACTTTTCAACGCCGTTGTAAGAACTGCATATCTCCTCAAGCTTCTGTAAACGCTTGATATAGTTCTCGTAGTTTTCGCTTCTTGCCGCAGGACGAGCAGCGCTGATAGCGTCGGCTGCCTGTACAAGAGCCGCTATTACCGAGTGAATCTCAACATCGCCGTGATGTGCCTCAATAGCGTGGATAACCTCGGGGCTTTCCTTATACTTGCGGCAGACATCTACGCCTATCTGTACATGAGAGCCTTCGATCTCATGGTTGAGCGCCTTGCCTATATCGTGCAGAAGTCCGGCTCTTCTTGCCAGCGTAGCGTCAACGCCAAGCTCGCTTGCCATTATTCCTGCAAGGTGTGCAACCTCGATAGAGTGGTTAAGCACATTCTGACGGTAAGATGTACGATAGTAAAGGCGTCCGATAAGTCTTACAAGCTCGTGGTGCAGGCCGTTGACATTCGTCTCCATAACGGCACGCTCGCCCTCCTGCTTTATCTTGAGCTCGACTTCTCTTCTTGCCTTTTCGACCGTCTCCTCGATTCTCGTAGGATGTATACGGCCGTCCTGTATCAGCTTTTCAAGCGCAATTCTTGCGATTTCACGTCTTACATGATCGTGGCAGGAAAGCGTGATAGCCTCGGGTGTATCGTCGATGATAAGATCAACGCCCGTGAGCTGTTCAAGAGCACGGATATTACGGCCCTCACGGCCTATTATTCTGCCCTTCATTTCATCATTGGGCAGCGGAACTACCGATACTGCAACCTCGGATACCGTATCCGCCGCAAGTCTTGAGATAGCAAGCGAAATATACTGTCTTGCCTTCTCGTCACATTCATCCTTAAGACGCTGTTCGTAGGATGAAATCTTGAGTGCCTTCTCGTGCGAAAGCTCGCTGTCAAGCATACTGAGCAGGTGTTCTTTTGCCTGGTCGAGAGTAAAGCCGGATATCTTTTCGAGAATATCCATCTGGCTCTTCTTGATAGCTTCTGCCTCAGCCAGCTTTTCTTCAGCCTTCTTGTTCTTGTTCTGCAGCTGTTCTTCAAGTCTTTCGATCTTGTCGTTCTTCTTGTCGAGGTTTTCCTCCTTCTGCTGCAGTCTTCTTTCCGAGCGGGTGATCTCCGCTCTGCGTTCTTTCAGTTCGCGTTCGGTTTCGTTTTTCAGTTTCTGAATCTCTTTTTCGTTGCTCTCTTTGAGCTTGAAAATTTCATCTTTTGCTTCTACCAGTGCGGTTTTCTTTGTTGCCTGAGCTTTTTCGTTTGCTTCGGATAATATCCTTGTTGCTTCTTTTTCGGCAGATTCTATCTGCGCTTCTGCCGTTTTCTTTCTATGCTCGATACCCATTTTGTACATTACAAAACCGAATATCGCAGCTCCGACTACGAATGACGCCGCACAGAGTGTAACTGCAAGCCACACTTCCATGGGTGAGCGTTCCTCCTTTTTTGAATTTACCGTGCAAGCCGTCGTTGCCTACGCTTACACGGCGGATTTTACATTTCAACATTTAATTGTATATATGTAAAATTAGCGGATACCGTTTGTTCTCCCGTTTTTGCTGTTTTGAACAAACAGATATCCCGAGTTATAATAGATATTTACTCAATATTAATTTTACGGCATTTTCAACAAATTGTCAAGAGCTTTTTATAAAAAAATACTAAACTATTTTGGAAAACCGTGAAAATCTATTGACAATATTTTGCCTCTATGATATAATTATCAAACTGTGAAATCGTTATAAACGCTGTTTTATTGCGGTTTTACATAATATACGCCGGTGTGATGGAATTGGCAGACGTGACGGACTCAAAATCCGTTGGTAGCAATACCGTGCGGGTTCGACCCCCGCCACCGGCACCAAAAAGCGAAGACCGTACCCAAAGGGTGCGGTCTTCGCTTTTTGGTACTGCTGTGTGGGTGGGAGAACCCGCAACTTGCGGGTCGTGCAAGGATGCACGATGGCGGTCACACAGAGTCGCTAAGCAAGGAAGCTTACAAGTGATCGAACAGAGTCGGTGCACGATGCACCGACCACATACGACCACGTATGCAGAGATGCAGCGACCCAAACGACCGCAATTCGACACCCCGCCGGTTTTAAAACTAAGTGTGCCTTGCGGCACATGAAGCGCACCTTCGGTGCATGAACAATGAAGCGCACCTTCGGTGCATGAACAATGAAGCACACCTTCGGTGCATGAAAAATGAATCGCGCCTTTGGCGCATGAACAATGAAGCACCTTCGGTGCATGAAAAATGAAGCGCACCTTCGGTGCATGAACAATGAATCGCACCTTCGGTGCATGAAAAATGAAGCGCACCTTCGGTGCATGAAAAATGAAGCGCACCTTCGGCGCATGAACAATGAATCGCACCTTCGGTGCATGAAAAATGAAGCACACCTTCGGTGCACGAACAATGAAGCGCACCTTCGGTGCATGAAGTGATGCTACGCATCGTGAAGTGCCTGCGGCGATTGTTGAAATTTTTAAACTAACCGTACCCAAAGGGTGCGGTCTTCGCTTTTTGTGCGCCGCTGTGTGGGTGGGAGAACCCGCACAAGCGGGTAAGGCAAGGATGCCTGAAGGTGAACGCCCAAAGCGCATCAGGAAGATGCGCCACAGAGCGTTCACAAAGAGGCAAGGATGCCTTATTATGAACGCCCCAAGGCTTTGCACGGATGCAAAGCCAACAGAGCGTTCATAATTCGACACCCCGCCGGTTTTAAAACTAAGCGTGCCTTGCGGCACATGAAGCGCACCTTCGGTGCATGAAGTGATGCTACGCATCGTGAAGTGCCTGCGGCG
>CAMEKR010000062.1 GCA_945921515.1 uncultured Clostridia bacterium
AGGGGCGATTCTATCAGCCTTACGGCTGATTTTCAAAAGCTCCGCTTTTGAGCCCCATTTTTCCCTTGGGCAAGGCAGGCAAGGATGCCTGAAAGTGAACGCCCAGAGCGCATCAGGAAGATGCGCCACAGAGCGTTCACAAAGGTTTAGGGGATGGGAGTATAGAACTTAATCTATAAATTAAACAAAGAGACTTTTTCGACAAACTGAATGTAGAAGGTCCCCTTCTCCGTGCGACTTTATCATTAATTACTGTTATTTTTTAATAACTTAGCCGTTTTTTGTGATATCAGACAAAAAACAAATAAAAACTTTGTTTTGATTGACAAAAACGGTTTGATATGTTATCATATTATTGTGATAGCGTGTTAGCACGCTAAAGCGACAATACAAAATCAATACGCAAAATCGGTCTGAAAGGAAAATATAGATGAAAAGCTACGATCTTATCACTCCGGAGGGAACAAGAGACCTTCTTTTTGATGAGTGTGTTGCCCGTAATGAAGCGGAGGATAAATTAAGAGAAATATTTACTGCTCACGGATACAGCGAGGTGATCACTCCTGCGCTTGAGTTCTATGATGTATTCAACAACAAGACAAGGAGCTTCAGGCAGGAGGATATGTACAAGCTGACCGACGGCAAGGGCAGACTTATGGTAATGCGCCCCGACAGCACTATGCCTATCGCGAGAATAGTTGCAACAAGGCTTCGTGACGGAGTATTTCCGTTAAAGCTGTTCTGCTCGCAGAATATCTACCGCTGTAATCCGAAGATGGCAGGCAGAGACGATGAGTTTATGCAAAGCGGTATTGAGATAATCGGCGGAGATGAGAAGCGCTCCGACCTTGAGGCATTAAGCCTTGCGGCGCAGGTGCTTAATTCCTGCTCAAGCGACGATGTAAGACTTGAGATAGGCGACAACACCTTCTACAAGCTGTTGCTTGAAAAGCTGGATATTGATGATGAGGAAACGGTAAGAAGCCTTATTGAATCAAAGAATACCCCTCAGCTCAAAGAGTTCATCAAGGACAGCGTTGGCTCTGTCACCGAAAAGCACAGATATGCAGATATACTTTTACAGCTCCCGACTTTGTTTGGCGGAGCAGAGGTGTTCAGTAAAGCAGAGAAGCTGTTTGCAGGCACGCCTCTTGCCGACAGACTGTCAGAGTTCAGAGCGACCTTTGATTCGCTTAGCAGACTTGAGACAGAGGACAGAATAAATGTTGATCTCGGTCTTGTAAACAAGGCAGAATATTACACCGGCATTGTGTTCAGAGGATATATTGAAGAATACGGTCAGGCGGTGCTCTCGGGCGGAAGATACGATACGCTTATCGGCAGCTTCGGAGCGGATGATATGCCTGCTGTAGGCTTTGCGGTAAATGTAAATGCAATAGCGGCGGCGAACTTAAGAAGCAACAAGAGCGCAAAGGCAAAGCACGCGCAGGTGCTTGTATTTGCCTGCGATGACGATCTTATCGAGGGTATCAGCCATTGCAGTAAGCTTATAGCAAGCGGCATAAGCACTGAGTTCAGCACCTGCCGGACGCTTGAGGCGGCTATCGAGTACGCAAAAGCAAACAAAATAAGCAGGATAGATATTATAGATAAAGAAAAGAATGAGCAGCCCGTCACTATGACGCTGTAAGAAGAGGTAGACAGATGAACGATAATAAAATCATTAGGATAGCTCTGACAAAGGGCAGACTTGAAAAAGACACGGTCAACCTTTTTGAAAAGATAGGCTATGATGTATCACAGCTTCGCGATAAGGGCAGACGGCTGATACTTGAAGTGCCGGGCAGTAACATAGAAGTAGTGCTTGCAAAAGCGGCAGATGTACTTACCTATGTAGAACATGGTGTATGCGATGTCGGCGTAGTCGGCAAGGATACGATAGACGAGCACGGCGGCAGATTCTTCGAAGTGTGTGACCTCGGATTCGGAAAGTGCAGATTTGCGCTTGCAGGCAAGGTAGGACATAACTTCTATGAAGGATGCGGAGTAAAGACTATCGCTACAAAATATCCTAACATCACAAGAAAGTTCTTTGAGTCAAAGGCTATGGATGTGGATATAGTCAAGATAGAAGGCTCGGTTGAGCTTGCGCCTCTTCTTGAGCTTTCGGACGGAATTGTCGATATAGTAGAGACCGGCACAACTCTTAAAGAAAACGGACTTGAGGTATATGAATATGTATCTCCCATATCGGCAAGAGTGATAGTAAACCCCGTAAGTATGAAGCTGAAGAAAAAGAATATAGAAGAGCTTATTGATAAAATGGAAAGAAATATATAAGAAAGGACGCTTATAATGATACAGATAATTGAAGCAAACGGCAGTGAAAAAGAGTTCCTTGCCGGTATGAAAAAACGCAGTAACGAGGTAAACGCCGAGGTTGAGAAGACCGTAAGGGCAATTATCGATGATGTTGCGGCAAGGGGAGACGAGGCTGTAAAGGAATATACGGCAAAGTTCGACTGCCCCGATATGCAGTACTACAGAGTACCCGATGAAGTTATACAGGATGCGCTGACAAATGCAGATCCCGATTTTGTAAACTCTATGCTGAACGCACAGGAGAACATAACGGCATTCCACACCCGTCAGAAGCAGAACGGTTATATGATGACCGATGAAAGCGGCTGTATCTTAGGTCAGCGTGTAAGAGGTCTTGACAGAGTAGGTTTATATGTTCCCGGCGGCACGGCGGCTTATCCATCATCTGTTCTTATGAACGCTATTCCTGCAAAGATAGCCGGTGTCGGCGAGATCATTATGGTAACTCCGCCTATGAAAGACGGTACACCGAACAACGATATTCTGGTAGCGGCGGCGCTTTGCGGAGTAGATAAGATATTTATGTGCGGAGGCGCACAGGCAATAGCCGCACTTGCATTCGGAACCGAAGAGATACCGAAGGTATCTAAGATAGTAGGTCCCGGCAATATATTTGTTGCAACGGCAAAAAAACTGCTGTACGGAACAGTTGATATCGATATGATTGCAGGTCCGAGCGAGATACTTATAGTTGCAGACGACACAGCAAATCCGAAGTATGCCGCAGCAGACCTTATGTCACAGGCAGAACACGACAAGCTTGCAAGCTCTGTGCTTATCACAACAAGCCGCCGTGTAGCAGAGGAAACCGTAAAAGAAATCGAAAGACAGGAGGCAGAGCTTTCACGCAAGGATATCATCAACACCTCGCTTGATAACTGCGGCGCAATAATAATCTGCGACAATATGGACAAGGCTTGCGAGATAGCAAACGAAATTGCTCCCGAACACCTTGAAGTGCTTGCCGCAAATCCTCTCGAATATATAGGAAAGCTGACAAACTGCGGTTCGCTGTTCTTAGGAGAATATGCTCCCGAACCTCTGGGCGACTATTATGCAGGTCCTAACCACGTTCTTCCCACAAGCGGTACGGCAAGATTCTTCTCACCGCTTTCAGTGGACAGCTTTATCAAGAAGTCAAGCTATATCTATTATACAAGAGACAGCCTGTACAGCGCAAAGGAAGATATAGTCCGCATTGCAAAGCGTGAAGGACTTACAGCTCACGCAAATGCTGTTACGGTAAGATTTGAAGACTGACAGCAACCCGAAAGGACAATGAAATGAATTATTCAACATGGGAACAGCGTGTCCGCAAGGTCGAGCCGTATACACCCGGCGAACAGCCTAAGACGGACAATGTAATAAAGCTGAACACTAACGAAAACCCTTTTCCGCCGTCACCTATGGTGGAAAAGGTAATTATGGAATATAACGAGGACGCACTGAGATTATATCCCGATACAAGAGCGGGACTGCTCGTTGACGCACTGGCTAAGCGTTACGGCGTTGACAGCAATCAGGTCTTTGTCGGAGTCGGCTCAGACGATGTTCTGTCACAGGCGTTCCTTACCTTCTTCAATTCCGACAAGGAAATTCTTTTCCCCGATATTACATATTCGTTCTATGACGTATGGGCTGAGCTTTACAGAATACCGTACCGTACAGTGCCGCTGAAGGATGATTTTACGATCGATCCCGATGATTACAAGTGCGACAACGGCGGAATAGTTATCCCTAATCCCAACGCACCCACCGGAGTGCTTGAAAGCCTTGATACGATAGAAGAGATACTTAGTGCAAATCCGTCATCGGTAGTTATTATTGACGAAGCGTATATTGACTTCGGAGGAACAAGCTGTCTGCCGCTTATTGAAAAGTACGACAATCTGCTGGTAGTTCAGACTTTCTCAAAGTCAAGGTCTATGGCAGGTATGCGTATAGGCTTTGCAATAGGAAGCGAGAAGCTGATAAAATATCTGAGCGATGTCAAGTTCTCGATAAACAGCTATACTATGAATCCGCTGTCGATAATTGCAGGGGCGGCAGCCGTAGAGGATGAAGAGTATTTCAAAAAAACCACAGATGAGATAATCTCAACAAGAGAGTATTCAAAGAAAAGACTAAGCAAGCTCGGCTTCACCTTCCCCGATTCTATGAGCAATTTTATCTTTGCTTCTCATAGCAGCGTTCCTGCAAAGGAGATATTCGGCAGGCTGAAAGAGTGCGGAATATATGTACGCTATTGGGATAAGCCGAGGATAAACAATCATCTGCGAATAACAATAGGCACACGGGAGAATATGGATAAGGTATTTGATAAGCTGGCTGAAATAGTCGGCTGAAACCGAAAGGATGAAATTATGAGCGTTATCGAAAGAAAAACCAAAGAAACCGATATCAAGGCAGAGCTTAATGTATACGGCAGTTCAAAAGCTGAAATTGACAGCGGCATAGGCTTTTTTGATCATATGCTGACGGCGCTTACGGTACACGGCGGTTTTGACCTGAAGTTAAGCTGCAAGGGAGACCTTGATGTAGACGGACACCACACGGTTGAGGATTGCGGAATAGTGCTCGGTAAAGCGTTTGCCGAGGCGCTCGGCGATAAAAGCGGCATTGTGCGTTTCGGAAGCGCTTATGTTCCTATGGATGAGGCTTTGTCATTCTGTGCGGTCGATATTAGCGGCAGACCTTTCCTTGTCTTTGACGCTGAATTTGCAAACGATATGACAGGGGCGTTTGATAATTGCCTTACGGAAGAATTTTTCCGTGCGTTTGCTTTTAATGCAGGAATTACTCTGCACATCAAGAATCTTTACGGCAAGAACGACCACCACAAGATAGAATCTATCTTCAAGGCGGCGGCTTATGCTCTTAAGAATGCTGTCAGAAAGAACGCTGACGGTTCTGTAGCTTCAACGAAAGGCACTTTATAATGATTACAATTATTGATTACGGAGCAGGAAATCTGTTCAGCGTACAGAATGCGCTGAATTATCTCGGCGTTGAAAACAGAATATCAAGCAGAGCAGAGGACATCATATCGGCAGATAAGCTGATACTCCCCGGAGTAGGCGCATTTCCCGATGCGATGAAGATGCTTGACGAGGCAGGTCTTACCGATGTGATAAAGGAGCAGGCAAAGCTAAAGCCGCTTATGGGTATTTGTCTCGGAATGCAGATGCTTTTTGACAAGAGCTATGAGTTCGGCGAGACTGCAGGACTCGGGCTTATACCGGGTACGGTGGAGCTTATGCACCCTGAGGATGACCTTGTAATTCCGCATATCGGCTGGAATGCGCTTGAGAAGAACGAACCATGCGCTTTGCTTGACGGAGTTAACGAAGGCGACTATGTGTACTTTGTACACTCTTTTGCGGCGGTGACCGACAGTAAAAATGTAGCGGCGTACTGCGACTACGGTATGAAAGTGCCTGCGTTGGTAACAAGCGGCAAGGTGTACGGCTGTCAGTTCCATCCGGAAAAAAGCGGAAAGACGGGGCTTACGATACTTAAGAACTTCTGTGAAATATAGCAGAGAGGATTATTATGAGTGAGAATACAAATAAAACCTGCCAATGCGGCGGTACAATGATAGCAAGCGAGCTTCTTACGGGAATCTTTTCGGGGGCTACCGTGAGAGTGCCTGACGGATGCAATTTCCCCAAGGATTACACGGTAGTGCCGTTTGTATGCGAGAAATGCGGTAAAATCGAGCTTTACGCCGCTAAAAATCAGGATGGCAATATTGTTTTCGGAGGATTTTTCATAGGATGATTATTTTACCTGCGATTGATATTAAAGACGGCAACTGTGTTCGCCTTGTAAAAGGCGACTATGAGACTGCTCACAAGGTAGCAGAGAGCTATATGGATACAGCAAGAAGCTTTGAAAAGGCAGGCTCCAAGTGGATACATATGGTAGATCTTGACGGAGCAAAGGACGCAAGCACAGCCAATAAAGATATTTTCCTTGATGTGGCAAAGAATACTTCTCTTAAGGTAGAAGTCGGCGGCGGAATAAGAAAGCTCGATACGGTTGAAATGTATCTGTCGGGCGGTGTGTCAAGAGTTATAATCGGCTCTGCGGCTGTCAAGAATCCTCAGCTTGTAAAGGACGCTGTAAAGGAATACGGCGACAGGATAGCGGTAGGAATTGACGCTAAGAACGGATATGTTGCGACTGAGGGATGGCTTGAAACCTCGGATGTATATTTTACCGAGCTTGCAAAGCGTATGTCGGACGAGGGTGTAAAGTACATTATCTTTACCGATATTTCAAAGGACGGAACGCTGTCCGGTGTGAATGCCGTTCAGCTTGACGAGATAAATAAGGCTTGCAGTGCGAATATCATAGCAAGCGGCGGCGTGCATACGATAGATGACATTATCACCTGTAGAAAGCTCGGACTGTACGGCACTATCTGCGGAAAGTCGATTTACAGCGGTACGCTTGACTTAAATCAGGCGTTAAACGAAGCAGAATAAGGAGAAACTATGCTCGCAAAAAGAATTATACCTTGTCTTGATGTTCGTGACGGCAAGGTGGTAAAGGGAATCAACTTTGTAGGAATAAAGGAAGTCGGCGATCCTGTAGAATGTGCAGAGGAGTACAATGCACAGGGTGCAGATGAGATATGCTTTCTTGACATTACCGCAACGCACGAGGGTAGGGGAACTATGGTAGATGTAGTTCGCCGCACAGCACAGCGTGTATTCGTTCCGCTGACGGTCGGCGGAGGAATTTCAAGCGTTGACGATTTCAGAGAGCTGCTAAGAAGCGGTGCAGATAAAGTGTCGGTAAACTCTGCGGCAGTAAGAAACCCTCAGCTTATTAAAGACGCCGCAGAGATATTCGGAAGTCAGTGCGTAGTCGTTGCTATTGACGCTAAGAAAAAGGGCGACAGCTGGACGGTAGTTGTAAACGGCGGCAGAATAGATATGAACATTGACGCTATAGAGTGGGCAAAAAAAGCCGAAGAGCTCGGAGCAGGGGAGATACTTCTGACTTCTATGGATACCGATGGAATGAAAACCGGCTTTGATATAGAGCTTCTCAATGCCGTGTGTGATGCGGTAAAGATACCCGTAATTGCAAGCGGCGGCTGCGGTACGCTCCAGCATTTTTCGGAGGTATTCCAAAAGACAAAAGCGTCTGCGGCACTGGCGGCATCGCTGTTCCACTATAAAGAACTGACGGTTTCGCAGGTAAAGGAGCATCTTGAAGAAAACAATATACCCGTGCGCCGTGTAGATTAAAAGCAATTACGGGAGGCTTATAACCTCCCGTTTTTCCTGTTTACTATTGCTTTTTACATCAATCGGTATTATAATAAGATTATTACTATCAAAGGAGAAATCAGATGGATCTTGATAAATACTTCAAGAAAGCCGAGCTTATACCGGCAATCGTTACGGATATAGATACGGGCGCTGTGCTTATGCTCGCATATATGAACAAAGAGAGCCTTAAGCTCACGCTTGAAACGGGATATACATGGTTCTGGAGCCGTTCAAGACAGGAACTCTGGAACAAGGGCGCAACATCGGGTAATTTGCAGAAGGTAGTTGACATCCATGCAGACTGCGACAACGACACCCTGCTTGTGCGTGTAAAGCCTGCGGGCCCTGCCTGCCACACAGGTAATTATACCTGCTTTTTTAACGAAATATACAAAAACGAAGAGGTAACACAATGACAGTTTATGAAGAGATCTTTGAAGTAATCAAGGCAAGAAAAGCTCAGTATGACGCAGGAAATGCGCCTGAAAAGTCATATACCTGCTATCTTTTTGACAAAGGCGTCGATAAGATATGCAAAAAGGTAGGCGAAGAGGCCGCCGAAACGATAATAGCCGCTAAAAATGCGGATAACGATGAATTAAAGAACGAAATAAACGACCTGCTTTATCATGTTATGGTGCTTTGCGCCGACAGAGGACTTGAGTGGTCCGAAGTAGAAGAAGTGCTCAGCGAGCGCAACGAAAAGATAGGTAATCTGAAGCAGTTCCATACTACAGACAAGTTATCATAAGGAGTGTTATTATGTTTTCATTTAAAAAAGCGGCAGCAGGAGTATTATCGTGTACAATGCTGCTTGGTTCACTTGTAATAAGCGGATGCAGTGACAGCAATACATCAGGAACACAATCCGCAGACAATACGAGCAACGGCTCGTCAACGGCTCATCAGGGAGAAATCAAGGATATAAGCTCGGTTGAGCTTGTAAAGGATATGAAGATAGGCTGGAGCCTTGGCAACACGCTTGACGCAGGAAACGAAAGCAACAGGGGACAGGCTCCGGGATCAATTGAAAAATCGTGGGGCAACCCTGATACTACAAAGGAAATGATCGACGAGATCAAGAAAGCAGGTTTCAATGTTTTGCGTGTTCCCACAACGTGGGACTGGAGCACAGGCGATGCTCCCGACTATAAAATAAGCGAAGAATGGCTTGCCCGTGTCAAAGAAGTAGTTGATTACGGTATGGCGAACGATATGTATGTTATCTTAAACATACATCACGAGACATGGCACGATCCGCTTGAAGAAAACTATGAAGCGGCGAGCGACCGTCTTAAAAAAGTCTGGACTCAGATAGGAAACTATTTTGAAAATTATGACGAGCATCTGATTTTCGAGGGACTTAACGAACCCCGTGTAAGAAAAAGCGACGAAGAGTGGAACGGCGGAAGCCCTGCAACAAGAGAGATTGTCAATAAGCTCGACGCAGATTTTGTTTCTACTATAAGAAGTCTCGGCGGAAATAACAAGCTCCGTCATCTTATGATACCGGGATATGCGGCTTCATCAAGTGAAGTTGCACTCAAAGACTTAAAGATTCCCGAAAACGATGATAAGCTGATAGTGTCCGTTCACGCTTACACACCATATAATTTTGCGCTTGCCGAAGGTAAACCGGGTGCATTATGGGTTGCCTGCAAGGAAGGATTTACTACGGATATAGACGCTCTTGCAAATACGCTCAAGACTTTGTTTATTGACAAAGGTCAGGCAGTAATTATCGGAGAGTTTGGCGCAAGAAGCAAGGATAACGAAAAATACCGTGCGGAGTGGGCAAAGTATTATGTTACAAAGATGAATACAATCGGTGTACCTTGCGTATGGTGGGATAACGGTGCATTTACCGGAAGCGGAGAGTTGTTCGGACTTCTTGACAGAAGAACGCTTGAATGGAAATATCCCCTCGTTAAAGAAGCGTTGATTTCAGCGGTAAACGGCGAATATACTGTAGACGGACTCAAGTCTGACAAAACAATACTCGAAGAGCTGATGAATGAAGCAGCGGCGGAAAAGACCGATTCTAAGTCAGAATAAGTAAGAGGCAGTGTTGCACCGCCTGATTTGAAAGGATAATTCAATGAAGATAATTTCCGTAGACCTGCACGGCATGACAAAAGATGAAGCCCGCAACAAGCTGACGCTCACTATCAGAAATGCGCCGAAAGGCAGCGTAGAACTTCGTGTCACTCACGGCTGTAACAACGGAAATGTACTTCAGCAGATGGTAAGAAAGGAATTCAGATCCCCGAGGATCGACTATATTCAGCCTGTACTGTCGAATGACGGGCAGACGCTTGTTTTCCTGAAATAGCGGATAAATCGGATTATAGCTGTTTTTTGATTTTATTCAGCGCTCCTTTTTCAAGGCGTGATACCTGCGCCTGAC
Source organism: uncultured Clostridia bacterium (assembly GCA_945921515.1). Lineage (GTDB taxonomy): Bacteria > Bacillota > Clostridia > Oscillospirales > Ruminococcaceae > Ruminiclostridium_E. The sequence continues at coordinate 10,036 of CAMEKR010000062.1, forward strand.
TTATTCCTATTTCCTTTGCCACCTCTACCTGTGTTTTACCACGAAAGAATCTAAGTTTAAGAATATTCTTTTCTCTGTCCTCAAGGTTGATTATTGCTTCCTTGAGGGCAATTTCGTCAAGCCAGTTTCTGTCGTCATTGTTATCGCCTATCTGATCCATCATATATATTGTATCACCCGATTCCGAAAAAACCGGCTCATACAGCGATATAGGATCGCTGACCGCCTCAAGTGCAACGACTATATCCTCACGCTTTGCGTCGATTTCTTTGGCTATCTGATCTATGGTAGGCTCTTTTGAGTTTTCGTTCGTCAGCTTCTCCCGTGCCTGCATAGCCTTGTATGCGAGATCCCGCATTGAACGGCTTACCCGTATAGCGCCGGAATCTCTGAGATATCTGCGAAGCTCTCCCATGATCATGGGTACGGCATACGTACTGAATTTTACATTAAAGTCAGGGCAGAAGTTATCTATAGCTTTCATCAGCCCTATACAGCCTACCTGAAACAAGTCGTCGGGATTTTCTCCCCGCCCCGAAAACCGCTGAATAACGCTGAGCACCAGCCTGAGATTGCCGTTTATAAGCTCTTCTCTGGCTGTGGTATCTCCGTTTCTCATCTTCTCGAGAAGCTCCATTTTTTCGGATTCCTTAAGGACTTTCAGCTTTGAGGTGTTGACACCGCTTATTTCAACTTTGTTATAGTACAAAAAATCACCGCCCATACTTTTATTTTCCAATAAAAGTATGGGCGGTAAATTGTATTGCTATACTGTCATTTTTTGGAGAACAATGACGGAATTATGTCAAGCGGAAATATAGATATCCTCTTCAGCCTCGGGAGTGATGCTGTGCTTTACTCTGTCCTCAACCTCTGCCTTCTTTGCATTGTTGAATCTGTCGAGTGTACCTACAAGATAACCTGTTATACGGCGGATGCGGTCAAAAGGAATCTCACCGAAGTGATATGTAAGATCGGCATATTCACCGTCAAGGTTTATATCAAGCTCGGTTACAAGCTTGCCGGGATTAGCGTCTATTGCATACTGAACATAAGCATCGATCTCTTTCTGATCAAGAGTGCCGTTTTTAACATTTACTTTAACCATAATAATTCCCTTTCTACTGTTTATTTGCAGTATTGATTTTCGATAAAACTCTGTTGTTCATATAACCTCTGTCGTATATAAGCAAAGCTGATTTTTTCGAAATAATTGTTGAATTTTATTCGTCAGATTCATCCGGAATCTGAATGTAACCTAATTATACCACTACATATTGTGTTTGTCAATAGCTTCAACCACAATTTTTGAGATTTTTTTGATTTTTTTTGCACAAAAAATGTAACCGAGATTTTTTTAATATAGGTATTGACTTATCGGAAAAAATATGATAAAATATTAAAGTCGTGGAAAGATGGCTGAGCTGGTCTAAGGCGCACGATTGGAAATCGTGTAACGGCTAATACCCGTTCGAGGGTTCGAATCCCTCTCTTTCCGCCAGACGACGCTGAAATATTCAGCGTCGTTTTTATATGCGGGTATGGTGGAATTGGCAGACACGCCAGATTTAGGTTCTGGTGCGAAAGCGTGCAGGTTCAAGTCCTGTTACCCGTACCAAAAAA
>CAMEKR010000063.1 GCA_945921515.1 uncultured Clostridia bacterium
ACCTTACTTCTAAGCAGGCAGGTTCTGTAGGCGGTCAGATGGTTAAGAAGATGATACCGATAGTCAGCACGACATTTACATATCCGTATTTACGCAATAAACCTGATATTAAGCATAAAATCAATGTGTTTTTGACGGTATAGAAAAAATGAGAGTTTAGCATTTCGAGTGTTCATAAAGGATTTTACTTTATGAGCACTTGATTTTTTATTAAAGCGGATAAACGTATTAAGTATAAGCAGATTTATGCAAAGGCTATGAATCCGGTGTATACAAATTGATGCAAATATTTGAAAGAAGCAATGGACTATTTTTGACAATCGTGATATAATTTTACTGTAATATTTGATTTATCTGTTATAACTTTTATTTTCACGGAGGAATTGCTTTGCTTTCGATATATCTCTCAATGGTCGAGACCGAGGAAGAAAAAGACTTGGTGACCGAGCTGTACAATACATATAAACAGATTCTGTTTAATGTAAGTATGTCTATACTGCATAATACAGCGGATGCGGAAGACGCTGTGCAGGAAACTTTTGTACGAATAATCAGCAATCTATCTAAAATTGACTGTGCAAATGAAAAACGCTCCAAAGCGTATATTTTTGTTGTTACCCACAATATTTGTTATGATATTCTCAGAAAAAAACATAAGGTAGTTTTTCTTGAAGATGATAGAGAACTGGTAGATACTAATGCCGTTGACAATACAGAAATTCTAACTGATGTTCTGACTGTGCAAAATAATATAAAAATGCTGTCACCTTTGCTGAAAAATGTGTCAACCTTGTATTTTGCGGAGGAATTTACAGTAGAACAAATATCAGGAATGCTTGATATAAGTGCAGAATCTGTTTATAAAGCAATTTCAAGAGCAAGAAATATTCTATTACAAAAACAAGGAGATATGAAAAATGACTAACGATGATGCTATAAAAATTGCTCTGAAAAATGAACTTATTTCAGATATCGAAGCTTATCAAACTCTCCCTAAGTATAAGATTTCACTTAAATTTGACAAAAAAATGAAGCATCTGCTTAAGAATTATGAAAATCGTGAATCAGCAAAGACCGGATATAAACGCATACCGCTAAAAAACCGCCTGCTTATTGCAGCTGTGATCATTCTTTCTGTGGCTATTATTACAGGCGGTACTTTGTATATCACCATGCGTTGGGCTGACTTCACGGTCAAGGAATATGACATTTTTGCGATGCTTTCTATCTCAAATGCCGAATCTTATCCTTTGAGTCTTGAAGAGCGATATGAATTCACATATAATGTTACAGGTTATGAAAAAGAAGTTATTGATGATGACGGCATTCGATTTTCAGTGAAATATTCAGATGCAAAAAATAAAAAGTGTATTTCATATTCACAGTCCATAAAGGATTTTTATACAACTGTCAGACTTAATATCGAAAATGCCATTACCTTACCAAAAGAAGTGATAATTAACGGAACAACCGCTATATATTATGAGACGTATTACGGAGAAAAGGGAGTAATATGGGATATCGGTGATTACATAATTGAGCTTGCTGCAACCGGATTTAGTGAAGATGAACTAATTTCAATGACAGAATTTGTGGAAAAGGTAGAATAATCAGTTTTATTAAAAAATAATGTCCATTTTTGTGAGTTTCCTACGTTATATATATAGAGCGTAAAAAACTCATGCTCAGAATACTCGGAAAAGGGAGGTGATTATATGAAGAAAATATTGGCATTTTTTCTTTCTGCATTGGTTTTATTGACTTTTGCTGTAAGTGTTTCGGCTGAAAGCGTGACATTTGATATCGGAGGAACAAATAAAAAGTCACAGCTTTTTATAAGCGGAACAAATGCAACCTGTGTAAGTGAGTGTTTAGCTGAAAGCTCTTCGTTTAAATCTGTTACAATTGAGCAAACTTTAGAAATGCATTGGTTTGCAAGCTGGTTCTTAACCGTTAACAACGCAACTTGGGAAACAACATCTACATCGAAAAGTGTTACATTTCAGAACACCAAAAGCGGTCTTGCAAGCGGTACATATCGTGTAAAATCGGTTTTCACAGTCAAGACAACAAGCGGACAGACCGAAACGGTTACCGTCTACAGTGCAGAGAAGACTGTAAGCTGAAAAAAGAACGCTGATAAAAACAGGATTTTGACATCTTCATAAAGTTGTTTCCGGGGTTACTCTTCCACGATATACTAACTATGTTTATAATTATAATGCGGCACCTGCAGAAACGATATATGATGAAAATTTAGGCTTGAATGATTTTCAGATTGATCTTGTTTGCCCGTATGTAGAGGATTATTACACGAATTATTATACATTATATTATCAATCGGGAATATTTACAAGGTAAATATTCAATACACTTATCCCCTTTATCTTGTTTTCAATATAAAGGGGATGAGATACTATCAGTAACAGGAGCGTAATTAAAAATGCTTATCGATCTTTCTTTTTTTGAATATATTTTCACTTTGATTTTTCCTTTAGCTGCTTTGGTTGTATGTACGATTTTAAGGAAAAAGCCTATTAAAACAGTTTTGATTTCGATATTGGTATATATTATAGCTATAGCGATTACACGGAATATTTTCCCGTTACGATTGGGAGTGATGGCATTTGAACCGGAGAAAAAATTGTTTTTAGGCTTTATTACACCGCCTTTTGCAGGTTTTGATTTATCATTTATGTCAATTCTGATAGCATTCAAAGTATACTGGGAAGGAATTGTTTTCGGAATTGTGATAGGCTTTATATCGGTACTTGCCATTAAACCTCTCAGAAAGCTTCGCTATGCAGCTATATTCATTGCTGCACTTGAAATAATTCTGGCGGCAGCGTTGATTATACCGGATATATTTTCGCCATTTTCGCAATTCCTTAATTCTACTCAGTTTATTCTCAGTTTTGTATTCTATTTTGCAGGCTACGGTCTTGCTAAACTCGTTTTTGTTTTGATACCGAACTTGCTGAAATATATTGACAGCGAAGCAAAAACTCAACCCAAAAAAGTCGATATACGACCGGAAAAAATATCATAAAATCATACATCGGGGGAGGAAAAATGAAGCTGATTCACTTATGCAAAAGCGTGTTCTTGTCATTTGTAACGAAAAACAAATTACTGTCCGTTTTTGCCCTGATTATTTCTATGCTTGCAATTTACAGCTTTACGGGTTCGGCGTCGCTGTTTCTAAGCCCGTTCAGCGAGGAAGATTTGCAGAAAAACTGCAAATACATTATTTATGTCGATTCTTACAAGCCGGGCGATATTCAAAGTGCATTTGACAGTCTGCCCGAGATCATTGATTTTAATCAGTCTTTTCAAACGCTGTGCTATACTTTCGATAATAACAAGTACATATACGACGAACGCTTTGAAACGGTTCCCCAAAAAGAGATAGCCGATTTATACAGATATGCTACCCCTGAGTACAATATTATTTCGGGCAGAGATTATACCGCAGAAGAGATACTGAGCTTTGACGGAAATATTATTGTATCCGAAAAGACAGGTCTTAAGGTCGGCGACCGATTCAATACCGAAATAAACGAAGAACCGGTTACTTTTAATGTTATAGGTGTTTCGGATAATGCTGTTATTCCGTTTTCATTTTATGAAAAGTACGATTTGACCTATGTTATGAGCTTTATTTTCGAAAGGGATCTCAACGAAACGGAATTATCCGCATTGAGCGGCGTATTTCCGGATGTGATAGTCAGCCCTCCGCGCGGCATTGCTAATAACCCTGTCAATTACATTGTATATTTTGCTCTTGGTATTATTTTATCCGCTTTTTCTGCTTTGCAGATATACGGATTGTTTCTCTATATGGCGTCAAAAGTCAGGTACAATATGCGGATTATGAAGATAGTCGGCTGTCAGAGCGGTACTATCACGCTTATAAACTTCATTATTGTGGTAATATATACAGCTGCGTCATTTTTTCTTACGCTTTTGTTTGCACCGCTGTTTGAGAAACTGTTTATCACATTCAGACTGATATATGTGCCGGTATTTACGGATTATCTTATATCATTTGCGGTTTATACCGTAATAGTGATCATTGCCTTGATTCCGGGCATAAGGAGCTTATCGGAAAAACTTTTGCGTGAGGACGGTGAGATAAGATGAAAACACTTTATTTGCTTAAAAGTCTTCTGTCGTCAAACAAAAAATATATCACCATTATTTCGGTTTGCTTTATTCTGACCGCTTTTCTTTTCAATTTATCCGTTGCGGTTACGGAAGATTATATCGCTAAGAAAATATACATAAGCCGTACCGATTACGAAAACCGTTACGCCGTACTGCGCTTCAGTTCTTACTCGCCGAATACGGATGAAAATATCGGACAAGCGCTTAAAGAAGCGGAGATTGACAGCTTTTTCTGCGATTATTTCAGCGGATACTTTCTGCCTTATGAAGATACATCTTTGTCGCAGGAGGATGTCTATACCATGACAGAGAGTGACTATGAAAAGTATTTCAACGATGTCAGACTCTATGCATATTCCACCGAATACAGCGAGGAGTTTGAAACTGCTTTTGTAGGAGAAAAGCCCGATGCAAACAAGGATTACGGCGGAAATATTCCGGTAATAGCGTCATACAAGTCGGGACTCTCGATAGGCGATACCGTAAAATCAAACTATTTCGGCAAGGCTGTTACTTTTGTTGTCACGGCGAAATATACCGACAGCAATCTTGAAACCTTTTTTGAAATCGAAAATAAAATGATTTTTACAGACCGTGAGTTTCTGTACAAGTACGGGATGACCGAACGGCCGGAAAATCAGCCCGAATTATCCGTTGGCGGTGATAATATGTATAACCGTATCGTCTTTGTAAGAAAACCCGACAATATATCCGTAAGTGAGTTTAAGGCGAGGATTCGCTATCTTACCGATAAGTTAAGCGATGACAAGACAAAGATATCCGTTGAGAACAATGCGATTCTTACCGATTCTGATGTTGACATAAGATGTAGGGAAATCATTATGCTTATCCCGATTATTATTCTTATTTTCGGAATAGGTACTATGGGAACAGTAGCAAATCTACTAATCAGCACCGATAAACGCAAGAACAGCTATAAGATTTTCAGAATATGTAACGCAAGGAAAGGCAGGCTGTATCTGCTTACGACGCTTTGCGAGTTTACGGTAACGCTGTTTTCTCTCGGCGTTGCGCTGCTGCTGAGTTATATTACAGATTTGCTTTTTAAAGATCAGCTGATAAGAATAACGCAATCATTGATTTCTCCAACCTCTGTTATTATTACAACTGCAATGGTTGTGGGGATAACTCTGATTATGATAATTCTTCAGATGATTTCGGGAAAAGTCAGCAAGGAGAAAATATTATGATTGAACTGAAAAAACTGAATAAGTATTATAATTACGGTAAAAGCACGGAAGTCCATGCGCTGAAAGATGTTGATCTTTATATCGGCAAGGGCGAATTTGTCTCGGTAATGGGCGTATCGGGCAGCGGCAAATCAACTCTGCTTCATATAATAGGCTGTCTTGATTCGGCAACCGACGGTACATACATTCTCGGAAAATACAATGTTTCAAATTACGGCGAAAAGACGCGCTGCGACCTGAGAAACGATAACATCGGATTCGTTCTGCAGGACTTCGGACTTATCCCCGAAAAGAGCGTTTACGAAAATATCAGCTATCCGCTTATGTTCAATCCTGCGGTCAAATTCTCACAGATAAAAGGCAAGGTACACGAAGTCGAAGAGAAAATCGGGATATCCGATTTGTCAAAAAAGAAGGTGTCCGAGCTTTCGGGCGGACAAAAACAGCGTGTTGCGATCTGCCGTGCTATAGTAAACGAACCTGCGATAATCCTTGCCGATGAACCGACTGCAGCTCTCGATAAGAAAACCGCCTTTGATATAATGTCCGTTTTTGAAAAGCTGAACGAATCGGGCAAGACGATAATCATAGTAACCCACGACAAAGATATCGCCGCAAAATGCAGGAGGGTTATCGAGATAACAGACGGCAGGATAGTGAGCGACAGTAAGAGTAAATAGCAGTGAAGTAAGCTTAAGGCTGTGAGGCAAGCGGCATGGCAGATATCGCCGCAAATCCGAGGACGTTTAATTCCTCTTCCGTTGACTTTTGCGATATATCGTGATATAACTTGTTTGTATAGTTTTATTTTGCTGTAGATATGGACTGCGCATCAGTTTTCACTCCAAAAAGTCTTACAATCAATCAGCAAACAGGAGGTAAACATGAAAAAAATACTTTGTTCGTTTACAGCACTTATTTTAGCACTCTGTACCGCAGGCTGCTCCTCTTCGCCGGACGAACTGCCAAGCGAGCTTGTCAGCGTGGATTTCGGCGGCTCACAAAGTGCTGAAATATCAGCATCACAAAACGATAGTTCCGAAGAAGTCAAGCCTGATGATGACTATGCAAAAGCACTTGAAAAGCTTTTGTCGCTCGGAAACGGACTTGTATCATGTAATGCAGATGGTAATGTTGAATATAACGGCGGAGTTATGGAATTGTCATGCACTATAAAACAAAGCTGCAATTCGGAAGAAGCGTTCACAGATGTGTCAACAGGTTGCCTTATAGCAATAAACGGAGTACTACAGAAAATATCATGCGACGAGCAAAAAAACCAATATATGTATGTTCAGACTTATACAAAGGATGATTTCATACAGGAAGACGATCAGTATGTTTCACGCAAAAGAATTAAAATCAGCTTTGAGCCGCAGATAAATGAAGAAGACAAGGAGCTGACGAAGTTGCAGCTTTCTGTTATTTCTGTAGATAACCCTCTTTTCAGACTTCAGCCCGAGTGTCCAAAAGCTTTTTTGATGCACAGGACGGGTACAAGCCATGTATTGTCTCTGACGCTGAATTCACCGATAACCAACTACACTGAAGATAAGATTTCTAAGGACGGCTTTACCGAACTCGAGCTTACCAAAGAAGTGGCTAATGAATATTCAACTATGGTTAATATTGCTTCAAGAAACCTGGCAGGAGATACCGCTCCTTTTGTAAATGTTGACGCCGATGGTTATTCAAGTTTCTGCTTTGACGAAAACGGAAAGCTTAATTTAGGCTTTATCACATCAGTGATTGACGATATGTCACAAAGCAGGTATCTCATTTCTATGTTTGTAAACGGCTCTCCTCACACTTTTCCTGACGGAAGTATGTATAAAAGCGTAGATATGGTGCCGGGCAAGCTGTATGTCTACGAGACGAAAGATTTTTCGGGAATACTGAACGAGTGTGACACGATAGTCTTTTTGCCGGTAGCCTGTCTGCGAGATGACGGCAAATGTATAATAAACCACTCTACTCCAGCTCATGCTATATTGCCGAAGGATAAAGAGGGGTTTGAAACACCGGAGCATTGATTTATTGTTCATGCTGTTAAACATTTTTGCAAACTAATAAAAGAGCTATTTTGCAGATGCCGTGCAATACGACATAAGTTTTGTCCTGCACGGCTCTGTAGTAAATAAAAGAGGATATTATATGGAACTTGTACTTAAAGGCATAACAAAATCCTACACAAAAGGCAAAAAGCGCAAAAACGCACTTGAGGACTTCACCCTCACTCTAACCGAGGGAGTGTATGGACTGCTCGGTCCCAACGGCGCAGGTAAATCCACGCTTATAAACATCATCACGGGGATAATCGGCAAAGACAGCGGAAGCATAGCGTTTTCCGACGGTAAGGACAACAGCTTTTTGTCGCATCTTGGCTTTATGCCGCAGGGCATGGACTTTTACCGCAACTTTACAGCAAAGGACTACATAAAGTACATCATGGCGCTGAAAAAATACTCTCCCGACAATGCGGACGAGTACGCATTGTCGGTGCTTGACCGTGTAAATCTTCGTGCGGATGCGGATAAGAAAATCGGTGCGTTTTCGGGCGGAATGAAACAAAGGCTCGGAATAGCGCAGGCGATAGTCGGCGAGCCTAAGGTGCTTATCTTTGACGAGCCTACCGCAGGTCTTGACGCAAAGGAGCGTATTCGTTTCAGAAACGTGATAAGCTCTCTTGCGGCAGATAAGATAGTTATACTTGCAACGCATATCGTAACCGATATAGCTTATGTTGCGAAAACAGTCGTTCTTATGAACGGCGGCAAAATAATTAAAACAGGCACGCAGGAAGAGCTATGCTCGGATATTTCGGGCAAGGTTTGGGAGATAACCTCCGAGAGCGACAAGGTGATGGACTACATGAGCCGTATGCGTGTATCAAATGCCGTATCTGACGGCAGTAAGTACACTTTGCGCATAGTAGGCGATAATCCGCCCGAGCAGGATGCAAAGGCTGTACAGCCTACGCTTGAAGATGTGTGTATTTATTATTTCGGGGATATGTAAGCTATGGCAAGACTGTTTTTTTATGAAATAAAGAAAAATGTACTGCGGCTGCCGGTATTGCTTTTGTTTGCGGCGCTTATGCTTGTAAATCTGTACAAGCACAGCGAAACCGTGCAGTACTACGGAGATGGCTCTTATCTCCCCGACGGATTAATGTACAATATTTACGGGGACTACAAGGGAGAGATCACCGACGAAAAGATACGGCAGATATCAGCGTACAAAAGCGAAATGGAGGCTATTATCAATTCACCTGACTTTGTTATTCCCGATAATCCCGACGACAGATATTACACCGGCTTTGCCTACGGCGACAACAACATGGCAGAAAATGTCATCAATGAAATGAAGTACGCCCGTGAATACATAAACAATATCATTCTGCTAAGAGAAAAGGCGCAGACCGCTATTGCATTTTATGAGGGCAAAAACGACTATAAAGTAAGAGAAGCACAGCAAATCGAGCTTCTGTACGGAAACCGTCATATAGATGTATACGGAAGTTACGGGGCGTATTCGCTGTATCTTGACTATGAATTTTCAACATTTATTTCGATGATTATGGTGCTGTTTGTATTTGCGCCCGCTTTTTCAAAGCAGAAGGCTATCGGCGACGACAAGATAATACGCTCCTGCGGAAAAGCAAAAAGCGTGTTTATTGCAAAGCACCTGTGTATGTATACCTTCTGCGCCGTTGTTACGCTTATAATGACCCTTGCGGATATTCTGTCCTTCGGCAGTCGGTACGGACTTGAATTTATCGGTCAGCCGATATATGCATTACACAGCTTTACTTTTGCACCGCTTGATATAAGCGTATTCACAGCCGTACTGATTGCGGCACTTATGCGGTTTTTGCTCACCGTGTTTATCGGCGAGATCGTACTGCTTATATCCTCGACGCAGAAAAATGTCGGCATTTCCTATGCTATAAGCTTTTGTACAATAGGTGCGATAATTTTCTTACACGGCTCTCTGCCCTCGGATTTTTCACCGTTTTCGATGATATGCATGAGCAATTTCATGACCGAGGCTAAATTTGTGAATGTACTGGGATTTCCTGTGCTTAATATAGTCTTTCTGCCCATACTAACATTACTGCTCTGTGTGGCGGTAAATCTTGTCTGCCGTGCCGTTTCGTGTCCAAGGCGCACAGTGCGGATTGCTAAGAAATCGAAAGGCGGTGCGGTATGAAGATATTCTTATATGAGCTTAAAAAGGTGCTGATAAAGCAGTATGCGATAATTATTCTCGCCGCAGTAGTCATAGTAAGGCTGTTATCCTCTCTGCCGCTTGCAAAGCAGACCTACGGATTTGACACCGCAAAGGAGCGTGAGGCTTACTTTGAGCTGATAAATCCTTTTGTAGGTGAAGTGACAGAAGAAAAAATCACCCGTGCTAACGAGCTTGAACAACAGCTGAAATCGGCACAGGACAAATATGACGAGCTTCGTGAAAAGCACTTTGATAAAGAGATATCCGACGCCGATTACTACGAGCAGATAAAAGAGTGCGAGCAGACGCTCAGCATCAAGAAACAGATCGAAAAAACCGTCGAGCAGGTACGGCAGGCGGAGGAAAGACAGAGTGACATCCTTCCGGTGAGCTATGTGCCGATAGTGTGCGAGGCATCGGCAGATTATCTTTTTGTGCTGGCTATCTGCCTTATCTGCGCGCTAAGCGTGATTACCGAGCATACAAGCAAGACAAGATATATCCTGCAAACCACGCCTGCAGGACAGTCACGCAGTATGGCGGCAAAGACGGCGGTACTTCTGCTGTCGGTGGGTGTGACCTCCGTTTTGCTCTCTGTTGTCGAGGGATATTGCCTTTCACAGCAGCTTCCCTATGAATACTGGGGTTGTTCGGCGAGCGGTATCGAGATACTGACAAACTGTACGGCAGAGCTTACTATAGGCGGACTGTTTATCTCGGCGCAGCTAATAAAGCTTGTGGGCAGCATTTTTACCGCTTCTCTTACAATTCTTATCTCTGAGCTGTTTAAAAGCTATGCGGCAAGCGTTTTTTCGCTTGTCACCGTGCAGATAATTGTTGACTATGTGGGAAATCGGTCAAATCTCGCCTATCTTCTCCCTACCGGCGCTATGCGCGGCTACGGCTATTTTTACGGTGATGTCATACCTACACAGACAAATCAGTTTATGCAGTTTTCTGGAGTGCCGCTGTGGTACACGATAACGCTTGTCTGCTGTATGCTGATTTTTTCGGCGGCAGCGTGTGCGGTTACGATTCTTTCCTGCAAAAGCAGACTGAACAGAAAAAGGGAAAAACATCACAAGGCGGCGCTGTTATCGGCGCTGAGCGTAATGGCTATGCTGTTTTTATGCTCGTGCAGTACCGCAAAGCGTTACGACCCGAGCGACACGATGAAACTTGTCGGCGGAACGTATACCGTACTCGGCGATTATAACGCTCCATTTTCCGATGGGCTGAAAACAAGCAGATACGAGATTATTACTGATACAAATCCGGCGGGCGGATTTTATATTGCGCTAAAAGACCGAGAAAGCGGAGAAATTCTGGATATTCCGCAGAGCTATTTTCGGGACGAAATTTTTATAAATTTCTTTTTGACCGAGCATTACATCCTTGTTAAATATATTACATTCGATGGCGTCGAGGCGCTGAGGTACTACGACCTGCACGATTTTTCCACCGATACGGTAATCGAAAATACAAGGGGAATGGAGAAAAATCTGTTCGGCCTTACCTTTAAAGACAGCGAGAGCGTATTCAAAGCATACACGACGGTTTTCACCGATGACCGTGACTTTTTCTTTGCCACAGACGGCGGTGTGTACAAGGTCGGCGTAAACGGCAGTGCGTCGCTGATAATCGACGAGACAGTAAACAACGGACTTGCCTTTGACGCTGACAGCATCTATTTTATCAGCGAAAAGGACAGTATAAAGCGCTATGATTTTTCTACCGGAATACTGAGCGAAATAGCCGGCGGAGAGAGGATAATACCGTGGTCGCTCTGGGGAGATGAGGAGTATCTGTACTATACCTGCGAGTACGGGGAGAAGAGGATAGAGAAGTAAGAATAAAGAGAAATGAAGAAAACTGCACCGTACATAATCGCACAGTTTCATATGATATCTTGCGTATAAACCGAGATGATTTGACATCATAAA
>CAMEKR010000064.1 GCA_945921515.1 uncultured Clostridia bacterium
CATACTAAAGGTTAGCATAAAGTTCTGCTTCTTAGTTTGTGATAGCATCTTTGGAGAAGCACTACAAAACCGCAAAAGTTGGTAGTGATTAGCGGTTAGTGTTCTAAAGCTTGCTATATTTATCAATAATTGACTTTTTCGACAAACTGATATCCCACCATTTTGGGTGGGATATTTGTACATATTTATGAAAACTATCAGTCAACTAACTCAGGCTCGAATGTTTCATTCCACGGCAGTCCCCACTTATTAAGAGCCTCCATGAAAGGATCGGGATCGAACTCCTCGATATTATACACGCCGGGCTTCTTCCACTTGCCTGTCATTACCATCATAGCACCTATCATGGCAGGTACGCCGGTGGTGTAGCTTATTGCCTGTGAGCCGACTTCTTTATAGCATTCCTGATGGTCGCAGACGTTGTATACCTTATAGTGTACTTCCTTGCCGTCCTTCTTGCCTATGCAGATACAGCCGATATTTGTCTTTCCGACCGTTCTGGGACCGAGAGAAGCAGGATCGGGAAGAACAGCCTTTAAGAACTGCAGAGGAACTATCTCTTTTCCCTCAAACATTATAGGCTTTATAGAAGTCATACCGACATTTTCAAGGCACTTAAGATGAGTGAGATAGCTCTGACCGAAGGTCATGAAGAATCTTATGCGCTTGATGCCCTTGATATTGAGCGCAAGCGACTCCAGCTCTTCGTGGTGGAGAAGGTACATATCCTTCTTGCCGACCTGCTCAAAGTCGTACTCTCTCTTTATCTCCATCGGCTCGGTTTCTACCCACTTACCGTCTTCGATATAACTTCCCTTTGCGCTGACTTCTCTGATATTTATTTCGGGGTTGAAGTTGGTGGCGAAGGGATAGCCGTGATCGCCGCCGTTGCAGTCGAGGATATCTATATAGTTTATCTCGTCAAAATAGTGCTTTTGTGCATAAGCGCAGAATACGCCGGTAACGCCGGGATCGAATCCGCTGCCTAAAAGCGCCGTGATACCTGCTTTTTCAAACTTTTCACGATATGCCCACTGATATTTGTATTCAAACTTTGCGGTATCGGGATGCTCATAATTTGCCGTATCAACATAATCCGTCTTTGTTTCAAGGCAAGCGTCCATTATGGTAAGATCCTGATAGGGAAGAGCAACATTTATAACAATGTCGGGCTTTTCTCTGTTTATCAGCTCAACAAGCTGAGGAACGCTGTCTGCGTCGACCTGAGCCGTTGTTACTTTTGTCTTTGTGCCTTTTGCCTCAACCTGTGCCTTAAGAGCGTCACACTTGGACTTTGTGCGGCTTGCGATGCATATCTCGCTGAATACCTCGCTGTTCTGACAGCACTTGTGAACTACTACTCCGGCTACGCCGCCGGCGCCTATTATCAATGCTTTTCCCATTTTGATTTCCTTTCCGTTACCGTCTTATGCGGATGATCACAAGTAGATTATACACTATCATAATGAAAAATACAAGCAAAATCGCTTAAATATCGCAGACAACAACACCATAGTCGAACGGAGACAGCTTTAATGTGTCATCATCGCTCTCGTGAGGCTTGTGGATAAATCTGCGAGCCGTGTAATTTTTCCCTTTAAGACATTCGTCCAAATCGTATGTGACGGGGTATTTTGACTTGTTGAGGAATATTACCGCTGCCTCACGGTTTATCTTGTCTACTCTCGCAAAGACGCACTCGTTTTCGGTACAGCGTATAAAGTCCATCTCTCCCTGTGCAAACGCCTTGCTGGACTTTCTGATTTTGGACAGTTCTTTTGTAAATTCGATAAGGTCGAGATTCTCTCTGCCCCAAGGATAACAGCGGCGGTTGAACGGGTCCTTGTATCCTTCAAGACCCGCCTCGTCGCCGTAGTAGATGCAGGGTATTCCGGGCAGGAAGAATTGCAGTACCATAGCGCATTTAAGCAGTGATACGCCGTATACATACTGCTCGGGAGTGAGATAGCGTTCTGCCTGCCATTCTCTGTTGTTCCAGCCTACCTCCTCGCCTGCAAGACGGGTGAGGATACGCTCTGTGTCGTGTGTGGACAAGAAGTTCATCAGCATATCCGCAGAGGGCTTGGGGTAATGCTCAAGTATGGTCATAATGCCGTCCCTGAAGCTCTGTGCATTGCCGTACTTGACATAGTTTATTATAGCTTCCTTGAACGGATAGTTCATTACGCTGTCAAGCTGTCCGCCGATAAGATAGCGGCGGCGTATGCCGTAGCTCTCCTTGTTTGAAGCGTCTTCCCACACTTCGCCGTATATTACCTTATCGTTTCCTTTGGCTTTAACCGCTTTGTTAAGATTGTCAAGAAAATCATCGGGCAGCTCGTCGGCAACATCAAGTCTCCAGCCCTTAGCGCCTCTGTCTATCCAACGCTGTAATATTCCGCCCTCGCCACAGATATAGCCTGTGTATTCTGGATTGTTCTCGTTGACATTCGGCAATGTGGATATTCCCCACCACGACTCGTACTCGATGGGATAGCGTGAGAAGCAGTACCAGTTCTTATAGTGGCTGTTGCTGTCTCTGTATGCGCCCTCATGCTCGCCGTATCTGCCGAACTTGTTGAAATATATACTGTCTGCGCCCGTATGCGAGAAAACACCGTCAAGTATTATATTTATCCCGTGTTTTTCCGCTTCTTTGCAAAGATTGGAAAAATCCTCGTCTGTGCCGAGCATCGGATCGATATGCTCATAGCAGGCGGTAGAATAGCGGTGATTCTCATGCGACTCGAATATCGGGTTAAGATATATGCAGGTCACGCCCAGCTCTTCAAGATAGGACAGTTTCTGTTCTATGCCCTTGAGGTCGCCTGCGAAGTAGTCATTGTTGCGTATTATGCCCTTTTCATCGGGGCGGTAGTACGGTGTGTCGTACCAGTCCGAGTGGATTATTCTGTCGGCGGGAACATTTTCGTGTTCTTCACCGCTTCTGCAGAATCTGTCGGGGAAAATCTGATACATTATTCCGCCCTTTATCCATTCGGGCGCCGCCATATCCTTGTCAAATACCGTCAGCTGAAACAGCTCTCCGTTGTCAAGCACGCCCAGACTTGCTCCGCTTCGCTTGATATATCGTCTGTTGCCGTCAATCGTCAGCGAGAAATAATAGTGATGAAGTCCCGTATGCTGCGGATTGAAATTGCAGGAGAACACATTACAGTCCGCCGAGCTGTCGGTCAGCGCAAGAGGAACAAAACGCTCTTTTTCACCGGGGCGGAACATAACGAGCGTAGGATCGGCAACATACCATTCCTTAGGAAAACGCAGAGTAAAGGTGCTTGGCTGAAATTGTCTTATTGCTCCGAACGGGCTTTTATAATTTGTATCAAAGCAGTCGAATATCGGAGTATCCATTGAAAAAACATTCCTTTCGGCAGAAAATTAAACAGGCTTTATATACCCGAAAAAGTCCGTTGCGGACAACGGACTCAAATTGTCAATAAACCTCTTAGTAAAAATGGGGTTGAGGGGCGTCAGCCCCCAATAGGGGCGAGGGGCGATAGCCCCCGATAAACAGCCCCTTCCCAAGGGGAAGGGGCTTGGGGATGGGGATAGAGAATTTGTTCTATTTACAAAAATAAATACTTTTTTCGACAAGCTGAGTCAGTTAGCTTACAACGGACTTTCATGTATATACCGGAACTGTTATTTATATCAGCTTCCAGATATCACGGGCGTAGTCGGTTACCGCACGGTCTGCGGAGAATATGCCGGCGGAAGCGATATTGATAAGCGACATCTTGTTCCAGAGGTACTTATCCTTGTATATCTCGCTTGCCTTTGCCTGCATTCCTCTGTAGCTGTCAAAGTCGGCAAAGCACATATATCTGTCGGTATAGCGCAGAGCGTTTGCGACTTCTTCGAAGGTTGCACCGTTAATACCCTTGTACATCTTTTCAAGTACATTCTTGATAACGGCGTGAGAGTTGTATATCTTCTCGGGTGAGTAACCCTCTGCCTTAAGCTGATTTACTTCGGGAGTGGACATACCGAAGATGAATATGTTTTCGTCGCCTACAGCGCCGTGTATCTCGACATTTGCACCGTCATAGGTTCCCATTGTAAGCGCACCGTTGAGCATAAGCTTCATGTTGCCTGTACCCGAAGCCTCTGTACCTGCAAGAGATATCTGCTCGGATATCTCACTTGCCGGCATAAGCAGTTCTGACAGAGTTACCTTGTAGTCTTCAAGGAATACTACCGAGAGCTTTTCGCTGAGCTTAGGGTTCTTCTTAAGCTCCTCGCCTATGCACCAGATCATCTTGATTATCTGCTTTGCCATATAGTAGCCGGGAGCAGCCTTTGAAGCGAAGATGTAGGTCTTGGGTACAAAGTCTGCGTCGGGATTGTTCAGCAGGTAGATGTAATCCGCTATAATGTTCATCGCATTGAGCTGCTGACGCTTGTACTCGTGCAGACGCTTTACCTGAACATCGAATATGCCGTTGCAGTTGAGCTTTGTTCCGGTGGTATTGTATACATACTTTGCGAATTTCTCTTTATTCTTGAGTTTTACTGCTGCAAGCTTGTCAAGAACTTCCTTGTCGTCAGCAAACTTCTTGAAGTCCTCAAGCTTAGAAGCGTCCTTCTTGAAGCCATCGCCGATGCACTCTGAAAGCAGGCTTGTAAGTCCGGTGTTGCTTGCGAGAAGCCAGCGGCGGTATGCGATACCGTTTGTGACATTCTTGAAAGCATTGGGATTTACAGAATACTGATCGTTGAAAACGTCGTCCTTGATAATCTCGGAGTGGAGCTTTGAAACGCCGTTTACAGAAGTGCTTGCCGCACAGCAGAGATTTGCCATTCTTACACGGTTGTTGAGAATGATGGACATTCTCGTAACCTTTTCGCTGTCGCCGCCCGTTACTTCCATAAGGTGAGCGCAGTAGCGGTTGTTTATCTCAACTATGATAGAGTAAATTCTGGGGAGTATGCGCTTCATAAGGTCAACGTCCCATGTCTCAAGCGCTTCTGCCATAACCGTGTGGTTTGTGTAAGCAAAGGTGTTGGTGATTATGTGCCAAGCCTTGTCCCAGTCATAGCCGCAGTCATCGAGCAGTATTCTCATAAGCTCGGGTATTGCAAGAGTGGGGTGGGTATCGTTTATATGGATAGCAACCTTTTCGTGAATGTTCTCAAGGGTGCCGTATACGTTCATGTGACGCATTACGATATCGCCTACCGAAGCGGCGCTCATAAAATACTGCTGACGCAGACGGAGAGCCTTTCCTTCAAGGTGGTTATCGTTGGGGTAAAGTACCTTTGTCAGCGAGTGAGCAATGTTGTTTGCACCGATAGCCTTTGCGTAGTCGCCCTGGTTGAACATATTCATATCAAACGACATACTCTCTGCGCTCCACAGACGGAGCTTTGAAACGCCCTTGCTGTCATAGCCCGAAACAAACATATCATAAGGTACTGCGTTTACGGTCTTGTAGTTTATATGATTTACGCTGTGGTAGTTTTCATCCCACTTTTCATCTATCTCACCGTCAAAGTGAACTTCGATCGCCTGATCGGGAACCGGTACGAGCCATGCTCTGCCGCCGGGCAGCCAGTCATCGGGAAGCTCTGTTTGCCAGCCGTCTATGATCTTCTGCTTGAAGATGCCGTATTCGTAAAGGATAGAATATCCTGTTGCGGGGAACTCGCAGGTAGCAAGTCCGTCAAGATAGCAAGCCGCAAGCCTGCCCAGACCGCCGTTGCCAAGTCCTGCGTCGGGCTCTTCTTCATAAATGCTGTCGATTTTTACATCGAGCTTTTTAAGAGCCTTTGCGACCTCGTCCTGCATACCGAGATTGTATAAATTCGTCTTTAATGAACGGCCCATAAGGAATTCCATTGACAGGTAGTATACCTGCTTTCTTCCCTTGGAATTGCAGTCGGTCATAAACATATGGCGCTTCTCTTTAAGATAGTTAACAACTATCTTTGATAAAGCCTTATAAATCTGTGTGTGCGTAGCCTCCGCAGCAGATACCCTGAAGTCGTACTCCAGTATCTCTGAAAGCTTACGGGATATCTCACTTTCGGTGAACGGTGATTTCATAGTTTTTTCCCTTTCTCGTCATAGTTTCTCTTACTGTTAATTATACATCATAAAGTGCCTGTATTCAAGGCTAAAACAGATATTTTGTAAATAATAAAGTGAAATTGCACTAAAACTGTTACACGGCTTTGTGCAATTTCACAACAAGGCTTATTTATAAGTTATATTTGTTTCTTAAAATACACAAATAAACCGTTACACACAGCTCAGCTTTTTATCTTAAGAGCCTTTAAAATGTCATTTTTATCCTTTGTTTTTGTAAGGATCATCAGCTTATCGCCCTTTTGCAGAGTAGTGAGACCACGGGGGATTATAAGCTCGGTTTCGTTTCTGATTATCGAAATAATGTTCAGCGTCAGCGGTATATCCATCTCCATAAGCGGTACATCCTGAAGAGTAAAGGTTTCGTCGAGGACTATCTCGAATACTGCCGCCTTTCCTGCGCCCAGCGGAAGCAGTTCTTTTATCTTTCCGCTGTCTATCTCTCTTTCAAGCTGACCTGTGATGTTGTCGGTGGAGCTTACTACTATATCAACGCCGAGCTTTTTTAGAGCGTCGACATTCTTGGGGTTGTTTACCTTTGCTATAGTCTTTTTTACCTGGTAGAGCCGTTTTGCAAGCTGACAGGCAACAAGGTTGTCCTCGTCCCGTCCCGTAACGGCAATAACGCTGTCGGCGTTTGCCACTCCTGCCTGTTCAAGCGTTGAAACACAGGTCCCGTCGCCTTTTATGACCGATATATTAAGATCGTTTGCAAACTTCTGGCAGGATTCTTTTTCTTTTTCAACGACGGACACATCATAGCCCTTTTCTATCAGCACTTTGGCGAGGTAGTAGCCTATCTTTCCGCCGCCTATTATCAGCGAATGCATCATATATTCCCTTTCTTTCAGATAGATTTTGAGAAAATCAGCTTGTCGCCCTCTTTCATAACGACATTATAGTTGTTGATTATCTCCATAGTGCTGTCAGCACGGATTATAGCGTACAAAGTCTCGTTTTCTTCATATTCGATATCGAGCGGAGTCATACCGATAAACTCCTTGGGTATCTCCATAGTGGTAAAGCGCACCGTGTGCGAGCCGAAGCTGATATATTTTTCCTCAAGCATGGGCTTTATTGCAGAGCAGATAGCTTCTACCGTGAGCTTTGTCGGGCATACCGTCTCAAGACCGAAGTGGGCGAAGATATCGCCTCTTTCGGGATCGAGTATACGGCTTATTACCTTGCTCACGCCGTATACCTCTTTAGCAAGCTGAGCTACCATTATATTGGTGTTGTCGTCGTCGGTTACCGCACAGACAACGTCACAGCTTTCTATGCCGGCTTTTTTCAGATTATCCTGATCGATAGGCACTCCGCAAAGAAGGCTGCCCTTAAAATCGGGATCGAGCATTGTTTCGGCTTCTGCCGTTGTTCTCGCAATTATCGATACATCCATGCCTTCTTCAACAAGCAAAGTGGCAAGGCGTGAGCCTACCTTTCCGCAACCCACTACAAGTACATTCATTAAAACTCAAGCTCCTCTCCGGCACGCAGGTACTGAAGCCTGTCGCCGAGTATTTCTTTCATTATATCATAGCCTTTTCTGCCGGTGTTGTGGCAGGTGTAAATACTGCCCGTACCGAGCTTTGAAAGCTCTTTTGCCGTTTTTTCCGCCTCATGAGCTGTTACCGAGAGCTTACCCGACGGCGAGCAAAGCCCGAATCCGCCTATCACAGACAGCACGGGTGCGTCCCACAGTCTTACGGCGGTTTTTACCATATCGGCAACTCCGCTGTAGGAGCAGGCGGTCAGAAGTACGAATCCATCACGCCTTCTTTTTGGGAAGCATACCGCAAAACATTCTTCCGAAAAGTCGTCGGCAACATATCCTCCACGCCTTTTTATATAGAAATGTCTGTCCGCTTCGATTGGCTTGTCGGTACAATCCGGAGAAACGAGGAAAAAGTCCTTGCAGACCTCCGTAAACCGTTCAAAGCGCAGGGTGTTGTATTTTTCGTTTTTATAAAATGACTGAGGCAGTCCCGTCCTTTTTCTCATAAGCTTTTCTTTATACGCACAGTCATATGCCGCCGCCTCTCTTATATATATGCTGACAGAGGGTGAACGCTTTACTGCGGCTTCGACACCGCCGGTGCAATCGCTGTGATTTATAGGCAGTATCAGCGTATCGGCATCTCCTGCGGGCACGCCGAGCCTTTCTGCATTGCCTAAAAACAGAGCAGAAGCGCCCGAGCCGAAAAGTATCTTCTTACCGCCGTGCTCGATATACAGACATATACCGTTTTCGGCAAACAGCCTTGAGTCAGCCGCTTCGTTATCCGATAAAGACACTATTCTCAAACTTCGTCAGACCTTTCTGTGTGCATATATACTATATCATATCACATTATCGGTGGAACTTCAAGTGAAAGCGGCAAAAAAAGAACGGCAGGACAGCTCCTGCCGAGAAAACTCACATAAAACGAAACAAACTTAAGTAAGGAATAAAAATGAAAATCAGATATTCAGCCGTTGCAAAGCAACAGCGAATAAGCAAAATATTAATCAGCTCAGTATCTGCATAAGTCGCTCGATAAGCATACCTATCTGCGGCTTGGAGAACTGTTCGTCAGCGCCTACCGAAAGTCCCTTCTTATACATCTGCTCGTTTATCAGAGAAGAGAAGAGGAATACGGGAATGCTTTTCAGCTTGCTGTCGGACTTGATGAGCTTTGTAAGATGATGACCGTCCATCTGCGGCATCTCTATATCGGTTATGACAGCGGCAACACATTCTGAAATATCGCCGTTATAATTTGCAAACTTTGATATGTAATCCCACGCCTCTTTGCCGTTGGGGAACGACTTGATCTCCTTGAAGCCGATATCGGCAAGGCTGTTTACTATCATCTTGTTGAGGAACTGCGAGTCTTCGGCAATAACTATATGCTTTTCAGAAGTGAGATTGTCAGCTTTTATATTCTCCGAGCCGGTAAGGTCAAGTCCTGCGGTTTTGTTGATGTCGCTTACTATCTTCTCAAAGTCGAGAATCACGAGTATCTTTCCGTTTACCTTGGCTATACCGGTAGCAATGCCCGTTCCTGCCTCGGAGGATACCTGAGGCGGTTTTTCTATCGCTGTCCAGCCTATTCGCTGGATGCCCTGTACCGATGATACATGGAATCCTATATCCATACCGTTGAACTCACAGATTATGAAAAGTCCTCTTGCGTCTGCAGGCTTTTCTTTGCCCATTACTCTGTGCAGATCGATGACGGTGATAAGCTTATCACGAGGCATAAACACGCCCTCTACCTCCGCAGGTGCCTGAGGCATGGGGACAAGCTCCTGTTCCATCATTATCTCACGGACTTTGGCAATATTGATGCCGTAGGAGTTCCCGCATATATCAAATTCTAAAAGCTCCAGCTCGTTTGTACCGCTTTCAAGCAGTATGCCGGTGCCGTTATCTGCGTTATAAGCTGCCATAAACACACCTTCCGTTAAATTTTGTATGTGTCATAAGCTTATTATACAGCATATGAACAAAAATGTAAATAGACAAGATGCAATTTTAGTTAAAAATCACCAAGATTGAGTCGGCTATTCGTGATTTTGCACAAGTCAGCCGATAAACTCCTTGATAAGAGAATCGTCGGGTACCGCTTCGACAGGTATAGGAGCTATCTGCGAGAGGAATTTAGGCAGCTCGCTGTAGCGGTTGACCTGCATTATGCATTCTTCAAGGTCGTTCTCGCACAGCTTTGCCAGAACATTGCGGTATACCGATAGCTCATACGGGAAAAAGGTGTCGATATCAAAGTCTGCAAGGTGCTTATACGGCATAATGTACAGACTTTCGCCTCTTTGAACGCTGGGGAACAGCTCTATGGTCCTGTGATAGTCTCTGCCTCTGAACAGCTTGTCACGGGACAGACGGCGGATAAGACGAATCTTTGAGGGGTGGAGCAGAGTGCCTTTTTCATCGGCTATTCTTGTACGCACGCTGACATATATAAAGGTAGCGTGGTCGTGAAGCTCGCCTGTTACGGAAGGATTCAATGCGTGTATACCCTCGATTATTACGACCGTGTTTCCGTCACAGCGTATCTTGTTGCCCTGACTTCTTGACTTGTCGGTGAAATTGAACTTAGGAAGCTGAACCTCGCCGCCCGAAGTCAGCGTGAGCAGGTCTTTTTTAAGAAGCTCGCAATCCACTCTTTCGGGTGCTTCAAGGTCGATCTTGCCGTTCTTGTCGGGAGGGATAGCTCCCGGTACGAAATAATCGTCCATAGATATCACGATCGATTTTATATCCTTGTCTGCAAGCTGATTTGCTATGCGGTATGCCGTAGTCGTTTTTCCCGAACCCGACGGGCCTGACAGAAGCACCAGCGGCTTTTCTTTATAACAATCGGCTATACGCTGTGCCGCTTCGGTTATTTTTGCGGTATACTGCTTTTCCGAATCAGCTATGAATTTTTCGGTATTCTCTGCGTCCTTATTAAGCTCGTCAAGTGTGACTATTCTGATGTGCTGTGATGATCCCGACATAAAAAGCACCTTCCGTCTTTTGTATTTTATATAAATGATACCACAACGGAAGGTACTTTTCAATAGCCTGAATACAGCTTTTTACAAATCGTCTGCGTCCTGCACGGGTTCATCGTACAGATTTTCGCATACGCCGGTATAGCTTCCGTTGGGGTCGAACCGTGACCTTCTTAAAGCCGCCATTCTGATAGATGTGTTCATTACTCTCATTTGTTTTGCTGTGTTTTCATCGAGCTTCTCCTGCTCTTCACGCTTTTTATCCATTTTTTGCTCCTTTCATATACGGCTTTATGCCGCCGAAATTATTATCCGCAGAAAAACAGATATTATAATATGAACAAAATTCGAGCCACGCATATTCGGACATATTTTTTATAAAAACAGTCCATACAGATTGTCGATAATCCTCTTTGTAAACAATAAATGGGGTTGAGGGGCGTCTCTATCAGCCTACGGCTGATTTTCAAAAGCTCCGCTTTTGAGCCCCCAAAAAAAACTTTTCCCTTATTGGAAGGGGATGCAGGCATGGATGCCTGTCAGTGAGCGCCCAGAGCGTGGCACGGCATGGATGCCGGTAAGTGGACGCCATCAAAGCGCATTAGGACAACGCGCCCAAAGCGTCCACAAAGGATAGCCACGCAAACCAAGCGCTCACAAAGGGATAGAGAATTTGCTCAATTCCCTAAGAAATAGACTTCTTTGATAAACTATTCGGACTTAATTTTTATAAAAATCATTACTTTTAAGCCTATGAAAACGGTTTTCGGTCAAAGTTTACAAAAAGTCTGCGTTAATTTCGGTATAAAAAAACAAAAAAATTTAAAAAAGTACTGGAAAATCAGAATCAAATCTGTTATAATACTAAATGTATGGCTGA
>CAMEKR010000065.1 GCA_945921515.1 uncultured Clostridia bacterium
ACAACAGGTATCGTTCTTAAGAAGAGAAGCAAGTAATCACTTTTAAGTGACATACTGCTTTAATTAAAGAGCATACGAACCCCCTCCGCAACAGCGGAGGGGGTTTTGCTGTATAGTTAGGCAAAACTGCGGGATATTTATCTGTTTTAATCGGCTACAGCGGTATTTTTAGGCAAAAGAGGCAAACTACTTGAACTTGAAGCAATAATGTGATATAATATATTAAATATATTCGCCTATTAAATCGACAATAAGGAAAAGCATAATGCACGATCAGTTTAGAAACGAAAAATGTGCCGTTTGCGGCATGAAGCTCTTTGAAGATGAAGAAATAGTGGTGTGTCCCGAATGCGGTACGCCATATCATAAAGAATGCTGGTACAGAGCAGGGCTCTGCGTTCATTCGGCTGAGCACGGTGCTTTTGAGTGGAAGGGTGAATCTCAGAAGCTCAAAGAACATTTTGAAAATATCGAAACCGCGCAGAACGAAAAGAAAGAGAACGATCCTCAGTTTGAGATCATCCATGCTGAGAGCTACGATGAATATCGTGAGATAATGAACAAACGCCTGCTTGAGCAGGAGAAGGATATGGGCGAGGTTGACGGAGTTACTCCTGAAGAAATGCTCAAATTTGTCGGAAAGAACGGCTATTATTATCTGCCCGTCTTCCGTGAATTTATAAAGCACGGCAAGATAATGAAGATGAACTTTGCGGCTTTTCTTCTGTTCCCTCTTCATTGCTTTTATCGCAAGATGAACCTTTTCGGAGTCATCGGAACGGCGATTTTCTTTTTGTTCAATGAGCTTAGGGTAATTATGATGAATAATTTCGGACTTGACGAAGGCAATAACGGCGTCGGTACTCTTATTTATTACGCTTCTATCGCCGCCGCAATGGCAATAAATTTGTTTATCCTGATGTTTTTCAATTATTTCTATTTCAAGACCATGCTGAAAAAGATTAATCGCATAAAACAGCAATACTCAAACGAGAGCTACGACAGCATTCTTTGCAGGATAGAGGCGGCAGGAAAACCCGGCGTTTTCTACTCCGTTGTATTCTCATTCTGTACGGTGCTTGTAATGCTGCTTATTCTCCAGGTTATAAACAATATGCTTGGCATCAACCTTTATTCGTAAAGACGGTAAGGCAAAATAAACAAAAAAAGGGGGGAGCGACATTTGAGCAGACTGAATACTTTCTACGGTAAAAAAGGCGAAAAAGGAATGTCGCTTCTTGTTTTTGTTACCTTTTTTGTTATATACTCGGCACTTGGTATGTTTTTGCAGGTGATATCTCTTGAGGAGGAGTTTGCAGGCGCTTCTGCGGCGGCTGTTTTCCTCGGCAGAGATTGGACAGAGATAATGCCTGCTGTAAACAGCATAGGCGGATTCTTGCGTGGAATACCTTATATTCCTGCTATGCTTTGTCCCGATCCTATTGTTCAGTATAAGCTGATAATGCTGATAAATTCGGCGCTTTATGCGCTGATACCGTTTGTGGCATTCCGCCTTACAGCAAAGCTCGGTGTGGAAAAGCTCGGCAAGCGTTTGCTTGTAACGCTTATCTGCGGAATATACCCTTCGGTGCTTACTTATTCGCATTATATGCTGTCTGAGTCGCTTGCTGCTGTATTTGTCTGGCTGTTATTGCTTGTTATATTCAGAGAAGAAAAGGAAAACGGGAAAAAAGCAAGCGCATTTTTTGCGTCGGTTACGGCAGGCTTGCTTACCGCCTGTGCTTATTATCTTAATAATTCGTGTATCGGAGTTTTTGTTGCGGTAGGAGTTTTTGCTGTATACGCAAGGCTTGTCCATAAGAAAAAGCCGCTGTATCTAAGCATATATGCTATAACCTTCTTGCTGCTTATTTCAGCGGACATAGTCCTTACTTATTTCGCAAGAGATATATACGCCTTTTCCGGAGGAATAGTACAGACTGTAATAAATTCAGCGGATGCTCTTGCAAACGGAGCGGCGGAGCTTTTTGCCTTGCTTGGCGGACGGCTTTTCTATTTCATTGCTTCTTGCTGGGGAATAAGCGGTGCGGCGGTCACATTTGCCGTAATTGCCGTTGTCAGCTTTATCCGCTGTAAGCGCAGAAATGAAGAGCAGTATTATGACAGCCGTTTTGTGCTTATGGGCGTGCTAATGGTATTGATGCTGATTTTCACCTTGCCTGCAGACGCATTCTTAAGCTTGTCAAAAGGCGTTGGCTTGCAGGATAATATACTTGGCGCGCAGGGCGTGTTTACTTTTGCCGTACCGCTTGTTATGCTGTTTTTCAGCTATCTTTTTGTATACGGCATCAGCTACACAAGACTTCTGCTCAGCGTTACCTCAAACGGCGTAGCCGCAACAGCCGCTATGCTTGCATATAATAAATCGTTTAATGATGCCGGCATACTCAGCAATGTCATAACCCCCGGTATGACCGCAATGCTGATAGGCTGTGATGCTTCCGCAGGGCTTACAAGCTCGGTTTTACTGTATCCTGTGTGCCTTATGTTTACCGTGTTTGCGGTTATTGTTCCGGTTGTATGCTGTACCAAGCTCCATGCGTCAAGCATTACCGCCGCTGTCTTTTCGGGAGTGATAATATATGCTTCGGTTTTTGCCGCAATAACGGGTATTTTCGGATATGCACGCCAAACGGGAGAGAATGCCGCTGATACGCTGAGAATAAACAGTTGTATCGCTCGGTATTCAGGCGGAACGGATAACAAGACAATAGCCGTATACGATTCCGACCGTATGACAGCTATGAGCATACAGTACTACAATCAGTCGTCTACGGTAAAGTATATCGAAAAGGGCGAAAAGCTTCCGACAGACTGCTATGTGGTAAGCGGTGACTCAATAAGCGTAAAGGGTGTTTGCGTTCTTATCGGAAGAATAAATGATATAAATGTATACGCCATCGGGGAAAACGCTTCAAGGTATACCGGAGAAGAACCGCCTTTTGTTCAGCCGGGCACGCCCGAAAGCGTGTAAAATGTGAAATAGCTTTCAAGGAGAGACTTTATTTAAAATGCCTAAGTTAAAAAAGAAATCAAAGCAGATACAGCCGTCAAGATTGCTTTTATTCGGTTTTTCTGCAATAATTCTGGTTGGTACACTGCTTCTTTGTCTGCCCTTTTCTTCAAGAAACGGACAGTTCAGCAGCTTCATAGATTGCCTTTTTACTGCTACCAGTGCGACCTGCGTTACGGGAATAACCGTATATGATACCTTCAATTATTTCAGCCCCATCGGGCAGGGAATAATCTTGGTTCTGATACAGGTTGGCGGACTCGGATTTCTGACGCTGGTTACATTCATCAACCTTATTCTCGGAAAGAAGCTCGGTTGGTCAACGGTAAAGCTGGCGGCGAGCGACCTTACCGACAATGCTCTCGAAACGAGCCCCAAGCGCCTTTTCTACGAAATAGTACTTTATTCTTTTGCCCTTGAATTTGTCGGGGCGGCGGTGCTTGCCTTTGTATTTGTCCCCGACTTTGGCGGACTCGGAATATTCATATCCATATTTATGTCCATTTCGGCGTTTTGTAATGCCGGTTTTGACCTGCTTACCGTTGTACCGGGCGCTGTCGGAGTAAGCAATTATACCGACAATCCTTTAGTAATGATAACGCTTATGCTCCTTATTGTACTGGGTGGTCTGGGCTTTATCGTATGGCAGAATATCCGTCACTTCAACAAGACGAAAAGACTGCTTCTCCATACAAAAGTTGTGCTTCTGATGACGGCATTCCTTATTGTTTTAGGCGGTTCGCTCGTGTTTATTTCCGAATTCAACAACCCTGCCACAATAGGCAATATGCCTCTTGGCGAAAAGATTATGACTTCGCTGTTTGTCAGCGTAAGTTCAAGAACCGCAGGCTTCCCCTGCTTTGACCTTAACAATATGATGCCTTTTACAAAGGTGATAATTACCGTACTTATGTTTATCGGTGCGGCGCCAGCTTCAACGGCGGGCGGTATCAAGGTAACTACCGTTGCGATGATCATATGTACCGTGATCTCGGTATTGAAGGGCAGAGAGGATACATATATGCTCGGTCACAGGATAAAGCGTGATGCAGTATATAAGACCTTCACGGTCATTATCCTTTCTATTGCGCTTGTGGCAATATCCTTCACGGGAATCATTATGACCGGCGAAGGAATGTCGCTCCAGAAAACGATATTCGAGGTCGTTTCGGGCTTCTCAACGACAGGATATTCTCTCGGTGCATCTTCCGAAATGAATATCTTAGGCAAGCTGATAATGGTTATAACGATGCTGGCAGGCCGTGTCGGACCTGTAACGCTGATGACCTCGCTTATTATCAGAAACAGAAATACGGATAAGAATAAGATTCTCCCGGAGGGAAATATTCTGGTAGGCTGATATGGCAGAAAAACAAGAAAGCTTTGATTTATGCGGCATCAAGATATATGTGTCGGAAGACCACCGTTTCGGCACGGACGCATTTCTGCTTGCGGATTTTGCAGATCCTGCGCCGCATCACAAGGTCTGCGACCTTTGCACAGGCTGTGGTATAGTACCGCTTATTATGTGCAGGAATATCACAAAGCGGCCGCCCAAAGAGATATACGGCGTTGAGATAATGCCTCAGGCGGTTGAACTGTTTAATAAAAGCGTAGAAGAAAACGGACTTACGGATAAAGTAAAGCCGGTACTCTGCGATTTGAAGAACCCTGTCGGAGTACCCCGTGAGTATTTTGATATAGTAACTGTAAATCCCCCCTACTGGAAAAAGGGAACGGGAGAAGAACGGCTGTCTGAGGTACAGGCGGCGGCACGGCATGAGATACTGTGCAATATAGACGATGTTATGAAAACGGCGGCATTACTGCTTAAGTACGGCGGCAGTCTTAAGATATGCCAGATACCGCTGAGGCTTGCCGATGTGATATGCTCTATGCGAAAACACGGAATCGAGCCTAAAATAATGCGGCAGGTAGTAAACCGCAAAGGTGGAAAGCCGTGGCTGGTGCTTTTAAGCGGCAAGAAAGGCGGTAAGCCCGGAATGGAGCTTTTGCCCGACCTTGAGGTGTATTCGGAAGACGGCTACAGCGACGAGATGAACGGTATATATTACGGAAGCGGTATGGCAAAGCAGAAAACAGGAGATAACTAACTTAATGGCAGGAAAATTGTATATTGTCGGCACTCCGATAGGTAATCTTTCGGATATGTCGCCAAGAGCCGCAGAAACGCTGGGAAAGGTTGATTTTATTGCGGCGGAAGATACCAGAGTCACGCAGAAACTGCTGACTCACTTTTCGATAAGCAAGCCTATGGTAAGCTATCATAAGTTCAGCGGCAATAAACGGGGCGAGGATATAGTGGCAAGACTGCTTGACGGCGAAAGCTGTGCGGTCGTGACCGACGCAGGTATGCCGTGTATTTCCGATCCGGGCGAGGAACTTGTAAGAGATTGCCATGAGCATGGAATAGAAATAGAGAGCGTGCCCGGGCCGAGCGCCGCAATAACCGCACTTTGCATGAGCGGTCTTGACACATCAAGATTCAGCTTTGAGGGATTTTTAAGCGTCACCAAAAAACAGCGTGACGAGCATCTTGACGAGATAAAGGATTTCAGAAGAACGCTTATTTTCTATGAAGCTCCGCACAAGCTAAGAAACACGCTTGACGATCTTTACAGGACGCTTGGCGACAGAAAGATAGCACTTTGCAGGGAGCTTACCAAAATACACGAAGAGGTCATAAAAGGCACGCTGTCCGAAATGATCGAGCGCTACAAGGAGATTACTCCGAGAGGAGAATATGTCCTTATTGTCGAGGGAAAGCAGAAGTCGCAGGAAAACGAAGAGATAACGCTTTTGGATGCGGCTCTTATGGCAAAAGAGCTTGCCGACAGCGGAACAAAGCCGTCGGACGCCTGCAGGCAGATCGCCTCAAAGACGCCTTTTTCAAAATCCGAGATATATAAGAAATATCTTGAATTATAATCAGCAAACAGCCGAACAGGCTCAATAAAACGAAAGGAACCGATCATCATGGAAGAAAAGAAGAAAAAGAATTATCTTTTACCGATTGTTGGCGCACTTATAGCTGTGGTAGCCTGCGTTGCGTATATTGTAATGAAATTTGCTCAACAGCAGCAGTATGACGACAAGTGGAGCGAATACGACGATTGCGGCTGGATGTAATTTTTCAAAATAGCTATTGAAATTTTTGTGCCTTTATGGTACAATTAATACGATAACACAAACGGAGGTGTTTTTATGAAGCACATTAAGACTGTTAACAAGGCTAACCTCAAGGAAACAGCTGCTAAGGGCGGCTGCGGCAGATGCCAGACTTCCTGCCAGTCTGCTTGCAAGACAAGCTGCACTGTTGCAAATCAGAAGTGCGAGGCTTTAAACAAGTAAGCCACGGGTAAAAGAAAAGCTTTGAAAGCTCCCGAACAACAACGGGAGCTTTTGGCTTGTAAGCTTTCGGCGGCGAGCCGCCGTATAATATAAGAGAAGGAAAAAATAATGATTCACAAGTACATTCAGAACGGGCAGTACATAGTGCTGGATATCTGCAGCGGCGGCGTTCATGTTGTCGATAAGCTCACATACGATTTGCTGGATTATGCTAAACCGCCTTTTGAAGCGGTCTGCCCCGATGATATTATCGCTAAGATGGACGGCTATGACAAGGAAGAAGTAGCGGAGTGCTATGCAGAGCTAAAGGAGCTTTACGATGCAAAGATGCTCTTTACCGACGATGATTATGCACAGTATGCCGCAATGGCAATGAAAGCTCCTATAAAGGCGATGTGCCTTCATGTTTCGCACGATTGCAATCTGCGCTGTAAGTATTGCTTTGCTCAGACAGGAGATTTCGGCGGCGACAGAATGCTGATGAAGCCCGAAACAGGCAAAAAGGCAATGGATTTTCTTATTGAGCACAGCGCAAACAGAGAAAACCTCGAAGTAGACTTTTTCGGCGGCGAGCCGCTAATGGCATGGGATACGGTAGTTGAGACGGTAAAATATGCAAGAAGCATAGAAAAACAGCACGGCAAGAATTTCCGCTTCACGATAACCACCAACGGTATGCTTCTTGACGATGAGAAGATAGAATACATCAACAAGGAAATGTCAAACTGCGTATTATCCCTTGACGGAAGAAAAGAAGTAAACGACAACATCCGCCCCACACCAAACGGTAAGGGCAGTTATGACATTATCGTTCCTAAATATCAGAAGCTTGTATCCGGCAGAGGTACTAAGGACTATTATGTAAGAGGCACTTTTACAAAGTATAATCTTGACTTTGCAAATGATGTCCTGCATATTAACGAGCTGGGATTTGAACAGCTCTCGGTTGAACCTGTTGTGACCGATCCTGCAATGCCGTATGCTATTACGGAGGATGACATCCCGACTATCTTTGCAGAATATGACAGACTTGAAAAGATTATGGAAGAGCAGAAGCTGGCAGGAAAGCGCAAGTTCAACTTCTTCCACTTTATGATAGATTTGAATCAGGGCCCCTGCGCTGTCAAAAGACTGCGTGGCTGTGGCTGCGGCAACGAATATGTTGCAGTTACTCCTGACGGCGATATTTATCCCTGCCATCAGTTTGTCGGTATTGAAGAATGGAAAATGGGCGACATTTTCACAGGCAAGGTGGATCAGAAGATAAAGGACTATTTTGCCGGTATACATATCTACAGCAAAGAAGAATGCGGAAATTGCTGGGCAAGATTCTACTGCTCGGGCGGTTGTAACGCAAACAGCTTTATTTATGAGGGCGATGTAAAAAAGCCTCACAAGCTCTCCTGCGAGCTGCAAAAGAAGCGTATAGAGTGTGCGATAGCTCTTGCGGCGGCAGAAAAAGCAGAATAAGAAGTAAAACGGTCGTGGCATACCCACGACCGTTTTATTTTTGTATTGTATTTCCCGCTTGTTTGTGATATTATATTAATATCAATCTGTCAAGAAAGGCGGTGTGGCTATGGGAGCAAAGCTCAGAATGTATAATTTGCTTGTTAACCGCAATACAAGCGTAAAGCATCACTATGAGCGCTTTATTTATCGACATGACGGGCTTCACGCAAAGTGTCCGCTATTGTCGTGGATGTATGCCGTGTGGCTTAATATCCGCTTTTGTATTTTGCATCTGCCCGACCGTGAGGCGAAAACAAAGCAAAAAGCGGCAAACGAAAGCGGCACTATGTTAAAATATACCGCAGATGAGCTTGCAAAACGCCTTTGCTCAGCGGATATCGTTTCTTTTGACATTTTTGATACGCTTATTCACCGTCCGTTTGCATTGCCTGCCGACCTTTTCTATATTGTCGGGGAAAAGCTCGGTTTACCCGATTTTCGCCGTGTGCGTATGGACTGCGAGAGAAAAGCGAGAAAGCTCAAACAAAGCGAGGGCAAAGGGACAGAAGTAACTCTTGAAGACATATACAAGCTTGTTTCCAAAGTGACGGGGATAGCTGCAGGGCAGGGCGCCGACATTGAAACCCGGACGGAGCTTTCGCTGTGCTTTGCCGACAGCTTTATGCTGTCTGTATGGGAAAAGGTAAAGGCGAGCGGCAAAACCGTCGTTGTTACAACCGATATGTATATGCCGATTGGCTTTTTTGAACAGCTCCTTAAAAAGAACGGATTTGACGGTTATGACCGGATATTCGTCTCCTGCGAAAACGGCTGCTCAAAAAGCGACGGTGCATTATATAAGAAAATAAAAGAAATCTACGGCAATAAGAAATATATCCACATAGGCGACAACCGCCATTCTGATATCAGGAATGCGAAGAAGGCAGGCTTTGCCGCCGTACTGTACCCGTGTGTAAACCGCTTTGCCGAAGATTACAGACCGCATAATATGTCTTACATAACGGGCTCGGTATATTCGGGACTTGTGAACTCAAGGCTGTACTGCTCGGAAAAATGCTCTCCCGCATACGAATACGGCTATAAGTGCGGAGGACTTCTTGTACTGGGCTATTGCGGCTTCATATACCGTACAGCTAAAGAAAAGAATGCGGATAAGATACTGTTCTTCTCCCGTGACGGATATATTTTAAAGCAGATATTCGACAGCTTATACAAAGATATACCGACAGAGTATGTATATTGGTCAAGGTCAGCCGCAACAAAGCTGTGCGCCGATATTTTTCCGTTTGACTATGTCCGCAGATTCATCTCACATAAGGTGAACAGGGGCATAACGTTGGGTGAGGTGTTTGACGCTATGGAGCTTTCCTGTGAAGCGTTCTCGCTGAATCCCGACGAGCTTCTGACAAAGGCAAACGAAAAATGCATATCTGAGCTTATCTTCGACAATATTCATGTTATAACAAAAGCTTATTCTAAGAGTTTTGATGCGGCAGAGAAATATCTCGGCGGCATTATCTCGGACAGCAAGAGCATCATAACGGTAGACTGCGGTTGGGCAGGAAGCGGCAGTATAATGCTTGACGCTCTGCAAAGCCGTCGATATAAAATGAACATAAGTGTGACGGGACTGCTTGCCTGCACAAATGCAAAAGATCAGTACGACAGCGACTATAGCGAGACATATCTCGCTGACGGCAAGCTGATACCTTATTGCTTCTCTTCTTCGCTGAACCGCCGCTATTATGAGAATCATCGCCCGTCTATGAAGCACAATATCTATTTTGAACTGCTGTTTGGTGCGCCCGAGCCGTCGTTCAGAGGCTTTTCTTCAGACGGAGAGATGAAATTCGATACCGAGAGTGAAAACTCTGAGCTTACCCTTCAGATACATAACGGCGAGAAGGATTTTATAAGCGATTATCTCAAGGTAGCAAAAGAAGCACCGATGCTTATGAACATTAGCGGAAGCGACGCATACGCACCGTTTGCGGCGGCGATTTCGGATAAAAAGTATCTTTCGGATGTTTTCAAGG
The DNA here is from genome assembly GCA_945921515.1 of uncultured Clostridia bacterium. GTDB lineage: Bacteria > Bacillota > Clostridia > Oscillospirales > Ruminococcaceae > Ruminiclostridium_E. The sequence goes on from CAMEKR010000065.1 coordinate 9,916, forward strand.
GTGCGGTGTTTGATGAAACTACCGCAGGCGGCAAGACGAAAATATAGCTTTAACACTTTTTCGCTTTAAATCGTGTAATTTTCTTGACAAAAAAGCTGAAATATGTTATACTTAACATAATGACCGCAAGGTCTGAACATAATATACACCACAAATCGCAGATGGAAAGCAGTAAGGCGGAAGATTTCTCACAGAGAGTCGGGCAGGGTGCGAGCCGACAGAATATAAAGCCTGAATTCATTCCGGAGTGACGAGCCGAAAGCGTCAGCCTGTAAGCCGTCCGGGTAAGCCCGTTACAGCTTTAGAGGCCGTATATCAGTGCTTTTGCACCTGTACGGTGAATTGAGGTGGTACAGTGGATTTTTCCGCCCTCAGGCAGTTGCTTGAGGGCGTTTTTTATTAGCGTACCGGATAAAAAGACGATCGTGATGTATAAAAACCGTTAAATGAAAGGAAAGAAAAACTATGAGCATGAACATGATAAGAAAGCTCCCTACTCCGCAGGATATCAAGGAGCTGTACCCGCTGTCCGAAAAGATAGTAAAGATAAAAGAACAGCGTGACCGTGAGATAGCAGATGTGTTTACTGGAAAAAGCAATAAATTTCTTCTGATAATAGGACCTTGCTCTGCAGATAAAGAAGAGCCTGTGCTTGACTACATCTCAAGACTTGTACCCGTTCAGGAGCAGGTAAAAGACAAGATACTCATTATCCCCCGTATCTATACCAACAAGCCCCGCACCACCGGCGAAGGCTACAAGGGTATGATACATCAGCCCGATCCCACCAAGAAAGAAGATATGCTGGAGGGACTTGTAAAGGTAAGAAGTCTGCATACTAAGGCGATAGAGCAGACAGGCTTTACCTGTGCAGACGAAATGCTCTACCCTGAGAATTATCGTTATCTGTCCGACCTTCTGTCTTATGTAGCTATCGGTGCGCGTTCTGTTGAAGATCAGCAGCACCGCCTCACATCAAGCGGTATGGATATACCCGTAGGTATGAAGAATCCTACCGCAGGCGATATGTCCGTAATGCTCAACTCCATCCGTGCCGCACAGGCAAGCCACACGTTTATCTACAGAGGCTGGGAGACGGTGACAAGCGGCAACCCTCTTGCACACGCAATACTGAGAGGTGCGGTTAATAAGCACGGTCAGACTATTCCGAACTATCACTACGAGGATTTGTCTTTGCTGTATGAGCTTTACTGCAAGAAGAATCTGGAGAATATGGCGGTTATCGTTGATACCAACCACTCCAACTCCGGAAAGAAATATCTTGAGCAGGTAAGAATAGCAAAAGAGATACTTCACAGCAGAAGACACAGCAAGGACCTTGAGGGCTTCGTTAAGGGCCTTATGATAGAAAGCTATATTGAGGACGGCTGTCAGAGCGTCGATGACGAGGTATACGGCAAGTCAATTACCGATCCGTGTCTTGGCTGGGAAAAGACAGAACAGCTTATCTACAGCTTAGCCGACCA
>CAMEKR010000066.1 GCA_945921515.1 uncultured Clostridia bacterium
GTGTGTTTCTCGCAGTCTAACAGCTTGTCGAAAAATACTTTTTCGACAAGCTGAATGCTCCCGAAATCACAAATTCGGGAGCATTAACTTTACATTATCTTATTTCCGTTTATCACTATGCTGAAATTGATACCGAGAGTTTCTGCGGCTCTTCGGCAAAGCGTCATTCGTGTAAGAAATATCTCAAAATACTCCATAACCGAGCTTATCGACAGGTCTATTGTAAGCTCAAGCGTGAGAGTGCTTTTGTCATCGTTAAAATACAGTTCCGATTTTTCAACGGCGTAATTTACACGGTCGTGTATATCGTCGAGATGCTGTCCGTTACTCTGCTTTTCCTGCTCGGCAGGGCGCACTCTTGAACGCCTTACATCCGTTTTATCGGCTATGATAAGCGCTGCCGCAACCGCATTGACAGGGCTTGCGGTGCTTTCGTCATGATTGCCGATTGCTGATATTATAAGCGCTATCTCGCTTGCGGGCATACCCAGCTTGTCAAGCAGTCTGAAAGCCATAATTGCGCCGCTGTGTGCATGATCGGCACGATTGACAACATTGCCTATATCATGCATATATGCCGCTATCTGCGCAAGCTCACAATCTCTATCGGGATATCCGAGTTCGCTCAGTATCATAAATGCGGTATCCGCCGCACGCTGAACATGAGCCAGAGAATGCTCGGTGTATCCGATGCTGCTGAGAGCATCGTCGGCACAGCTTATATAGGTGCGAATATCTTTGTTTTGCTTGATGTATTCAAAAGTTACATTACTCATTTTTTTCTCCGTGATTTGTGATATCATAATTGTATCACAGCTTAACTCTTTTTGCAAGGAAAGGTAAATAAAAAAGCTCCCCGAATAAACAGGGGAGCATTCTTTATCGCAACTTTAACTAAAATTAGTTAGCACGCTCAACCTTACCTGAACGAAGGCAACGAGAGCAAGCGTGTACTCTGCAAGGAGTACCGTTAACGATAGCCTTTACTTTCTGAACATTGGGCTTGAAAGCTCTGTTTGTGCGTCTGTGTGAGTGAGAAACCTTTATTCCGAAAGAAACGCCTTTTCCGCAGATATCACATTTTGCCATGGGGTTTGCACCTCCTTCAATACTTGCTTTTATCTTTGGGCGGATTATCCAGCCCTTTCACTATTAAATTATAGCGATACAACATTAATATTTTAACAGAAAGTCGGATAAAATGCAATAGCTTTTTTGCAAATTTCCGAAAAAAATTATGATATCAACAACTTGTACAATTACTCTTGCTGTTTTTTAGCAAAATTGTGCAATCAGAACACAAGAGTGTATGTCTTTTCGGGGATTGTTTCAAATGATACAATGCCGTTTGCGGTCACAATAGGTACCGATCGTCCCTCGCAAAGTACAGCAGCACAGTCGGTCTTTATACTGCATACGCCTCCTACCTTTGAGGTTATTGAAACTGCTGTTGTTTTGAAATTCTCCCATTTTGCGTCTACTATAAAACCGTGTCTTGCGCAAAGTCCCTTGAAGCTTCCGTTTCTCCAGGCATCAGGTGAGGCAGGAAGAAGCTCGATATATCCCTCGTGGCTCTGTATCAGCATTTCGGCAATACCTGCGCTGCCGCCGAAGTTTCCGTCAAGCTGGAATGGGGGATGGAAGTCGAAAAGATTATCAAAAGTACATCCTCTGAGAAGTCCCTGAAGTATCGAATAAGCTCTGTTGCCGTCCTTTACTCTTGCCCAGAGATTGAGCTTGTATGCTCTTGCCCAGCCGGTAGATTCATCTCCTCGGTCATTTAGCGTATTTATTGCGGCTTTCATAAGCTCGGGGGTATTGGAGCTTATGGCCTTACCGGGATAGAGCCCAAGCAGGTGGGATATATGGCGGTGATTCTTCTGCGTCTTGCTGTGATCGAAGTTATCATCGTCCTCTTCAAACCATTCTTTTAAAAGACCTGTTTTTTTGCTTATGCTGTAGGGTTTTAACATAGGAAGCTGTTCTTTGACAAGATTTCTGAGTTCCTCATCGCATCCGAGCGCTTCGCTTGCAGTAATGAAGTCGCAGTAAAGCTGTTCAATAAGGCTTTGCTCATAAGTGTTGCCGATAGTAACAGGGCCGTGTTCGGGAGAATAAGTAGGTGATGAAACAAGTCTGTTCTGCTTATCATCATATATCAGCCACTGAGTATAGAAGCGGACGCTTTCACGCATAATCGGGTATATATTTTCAGAGAAATACTCCTTGTCGCCTGTAAATTCGTAATACTCATATATGTTTTGCATAAGCCATGCTACTGCGGCGGTAGACCAGCCCCAGTAGAAGTCCCAGCCCGGAGCAGTCCAGCCGAAAGGCGTGCTTTGCGTATGTGCGCACCAACCGTTTTCGGGATGCTCATCATCGGATTTTATGCCGTAATATGCTTCTGCAGACTTTCTTCCGGAGGGACGCATACTGTCAAGAAAATCTACAAGAGGAGGTACAGTTTCGCTGAGATTTGTATTGTATGCTCCCCAGTAGTTCATTTGCAGATTTACATTTATATGATAATCACAGCACCAGGGAGGGCAGTTTGTCTCATTCCACACGCCCTGAAGGTTTGCAGGAAGCGAGCCTGCTCTTGACGAGCTTATCAGCATATACCGTCCGAACTGGAAGTACAGCGTCTCAAGACGGTTTGCAATGCTTCTTGAGCCGTTTTCCTTATATTCTTTTATCAGCTTATCGCAAGGAATAACATCGTCGTAGTCCTCATTTATCTTGAGGCTTACTCTGTCAAACATAGCCTTATAGTCGGCAAGATGCTCCTCATAAAGAGCGTCAAAGCCTTTGCTTACAGCGTCTTCTATACGCTTGCCCACCGATGAAGAGGGATCAATACCTGTTCTGAATGTGGGATACTTTGGCGAATAGTCGGTAGAAGCAGTAAGATATATAGTTACCTCGTCAGCGTGTTCTACCATTATGCTGTCTTCGGAATCAATCAGCTCGCCGCCTTTGTTTACAACCTTGAATACGGTACAGTAACGCAGTCCGTTATCCCATAATGCACCTTCGTATGTAAGCGTATCGCCGCTTGCTTTGACGCTTCCGCACTGGAGATTGTCAAGCGAGAGTCTAACGCATATTCTTCTCGGCATATCGGAACTGAGCTTTATGCAGATAACATTTGATGGGTAATTTGCAAAAGCCTCTCTTTTATGTACGGCGCCCTGATATGTGAACTGCGAGGTATAAATTGAGTTGTCAAGATCAAGTGTTCTTGAGTAGTCGGTTACAAGAGTCTCATCTATGTTTGAGAAAGTCAGCATCAGGTCGCATAACAGCTGATATGCGCCGAAGCCGTCTGTTGCACCTGTGAGATGCGGCAGAAGAGCAACCGCCTCGTCATACTTTCCGTCATGAAGAAGCTGCTGAACCTGCTTTACATACTGATAGCTTCCGTCTATAATACCGCTGTTGTAGTCGGGACGGCTTTCAGAAGGGCCGCCTGCCCAGAGCGTTTTTTCATTAAGAACAATTTTCTCCTTTGAAATGCCGCCGAAAAAACTTGCTCCCATATAGCCGTTTCCTATAGGCTGGCATTGCTGCTCCCATTTATCAAATTCTCCGGGAGCTGTAAACAATATTTTATTCTGCATATTGTATTTCCGTGCCTTTCTTAATGCGTTTTCACGCTAAAAACCGCATAAGCTCAAAGCTCTGCGGTCGATACTTCAATTATACATAAATTATCCTTGAATGTCAACCGTAAAACAAATTTTTGGCTGATAAAGCCTCTGTGCCGACTGATAATTTTAAGGAAAAATTTGCTTTCGGAAAATTGCCAAAAGAAGTATAATTTAGCATAATAATTCATCATCTGCAGGGCAGATACAAAAATTTGACGAAATCTCTTGAAAATATCGAAGGAATAGTATATAATATATTTGTATGTTCGGGTCAGACCCGGCAAAGAAATACCGGTGTCCGGGACAAGTTTCCGGCACGAAATTTTGAAAGGAGTCTACAACTGTTATGACTTATTCACATGAAGTTGAAACTATGTGTCCCGTGAAGCAGGGCGTAGCGCACGGCGCAGCTCCCATTCCGGAAGAAGCAAAGTGGGTTAAGGCCAAGGAAATCAAGGATATTTCCGGTTTTACACACGGTATCGGCTGGTGTGCACCTCAGCAGGGTACATGTAAGCTGTCCCTCAATGTTAAGGAAGGAATTATACAGGAGGCACTCGTTGAGACTATCGGCTGTTCGGGTATGACTCATTCCGCTGCTATGGCTGCTGAGATTCTTCCCGGCAGAACCATTCTTGAAGCTCTTAACACAGACCTCGTTTGCGACGCTATCAACACAGCTATGAGAGAGCTGTTCCTCCAGATCGTATACGGCAGAAGCCAGAGTGCATTCTCCGAAGACGGTCTTGCTATCGGTGCAGGTCTTGAGGATCTCGGTAAGGGACTTCGTTCTCAGGTAGGTACAATGTACGGTACTCTTAAGAAGGGTCCTCGTTATCTTGAGATGACAGACGGTTATGTTACAGGACTTGCTCTTAACGAAGATGATGAGATCATCGGCTATAAGTTTGTTAACTTCGGTAAGATGATGGAATTCATCAAGAACGGTGACGATGCAAACACAGCATTTGAAAAGGCGCAGGGTCAGTACGGCCGTGTAAACGATGCTGTTAAGATCATCGATCCCAGAAAGCAGTAAGGAGGACAAAACAATGGCTTTATTTGAATCATACGACAGACGCGAACCCCAGATTCTCGCTGTTTTAAAGAACTACGGTATCGGCTCTATTGAAGAGTGTGCTGAGATCTGCAAGGCTAAGGGCCTTGATATTTACAAGCTCGTTGAAGGCATTCAGCCTATCTGCTTTGAGAACGCAAAGTGGGCTTACACAGTAGGCTGTGCTATCGCTATAAAGAAGGGCTGCACAAGAGCCGCTGACGCTGCTGCTGCAATAGGCGAAGGCTTACAGGCATTCTGCATCCCCGGTTCCGTTGCTGATCAGCGTAAGGTTGGTCTTGGTCACGGCAACTTAGGCAAGATGCTTCTTGAAGAAGACACAAAGTGCTTCTGCTTCCTCGCAGGTCACGAGTCATTCGCAGCTGCAGAGGGCGCTATCGGTATTGCCGAGAAGGCAAACAAGGTTCGTAAGGAACCCCTGCGTGTTATCCTTAACGGTTTAGGTAAGGACGCAGCTCAGATAATCGCTCGTATCAACGGCTTCACTTATGTTGAGACTGAGATGGATTATTATACAGGCGAAGTTAAGGAAGTATTCCGCAAGGCCTACTCTAACGGTCTTCGTGCAAAGGTTAACTGCTACGGTGCAAACGATGTTACCGAAGGTGTTGCTATCATGTGGAAGGAAGGCGTTGATGTTTCCATCACAGGTAACTCTACTAATCCCACTCGTTTCCAGCACCCCGTTGCAGGCACATACAAGAAGGAATGTGTTGAAAAGGGTAAGAAGTACTTCTCAGTTGCTTCCGGCGGCGGTACAGGTCGTACACTCCACCCCGACAACATGGCAGCAGGCCCCGCTTCTTACGGTATGACAGATACAATGGGTCGTATGCACTCTGACGCTCAGTTTGCAGGTTCTTCTTCTGTTCCTGCTCACGTTGAGATGATGGGACTTATCGGTATGGGCAACAACCCCATGGTTGGTGCTACAGTTGCTTGCGCAGTTGCTGTTGAAGAAGCAATGAAGTAAGGCTTTTGTTGCCCCTGTAAGAATGGCTTAACATAGCCAAACTCTGAGGCAAGATACAAGTGGGCAACACCCAAAAATCATACGAATATCACCGCCCTTTCGGATATCCGGGAGGGCGGTTTTTATGCGTGAAACCAATTGGCACTCAATGGATAAACGTTGATATGTTCCTTGACTATCTGCCTCAGAAAGGGTATAATAGTAATAGGATAGCTCAATTCAACGTTACAGAAAGAAGAATGAGGTGGAAGCATGCAAAACCGTTATACAGGTGACATCGGAGATTATGGAAAACTAGGTCTACTTCGGGTATTGCATTCGTCAGAGCTTTCGATTGGCGTGAACTGGTATCTTACTCCCGACGAGAGCCACAACGGTGATGGACGCCATATTGGCTATCTGAATAAGGAACAGTATCAAGCCTGTGATAAGCAATTGTGGTCAGAGCTGAAAAGAATCGTGGAATCGGAGCAGCGAGAAATTGCAGCTTTGGAGAATGAAGATATTCTTCAGGCAATGTATTACTCCCAACCGTTGGATTTTGCCGGTAAAACTAAATCTGAACGCACAAAACTGCGCAGCGAGTGGCACAAGGAAGCTGCTGCTGTGCTCAATAATACCGAAATAGTATTTGTTGACCCGGATAACGGGCTGATAGTGCCGTCCGCAGAGGGAACGGTCAAGGCAAACAAATACGTCGAGCCGCAGGAGCTGGCAGACTACTATTCGCAGGGTTCAAGCGTCATATATTATCAGCATAAGGCACGACGAAACGATACGTTTTACATAGAACAACATCAACGTTTGCTTTCTTGCCCTGCTTTTAACGGAGCAACCGGGCTTGGGCTGAAATTTGTCACCACATCGCAAAGGTACTATTTCTTCATAGTCCAGCCGAAACACAAGGAGATTATCAATGAGCGGATACAGCAAATGATGAACACGGCTTGGAAAGAACACTTTTGCCTGTTCCCATTGTGATATATCCGCCTTCATTATTTCTTGCAACACTTTCACTAAATCGCTCAACGCTCCAATATACAATACACCCACAGTACACATTTGAAAAATAAACCGCACTATTAAAGGCTTTTTTCAGGCATACTGTTGCTGTTGAAGAGGCGCTCAAGTAATTGATTTGGCTTAGTAATGCGCTGTTAAGTGCTGAATTAGTCTGAAAAATACCGAAAAATCATACAGTGTATGACACAAGTATGACACAAATATGACACAAATTTAAGGCGGTCGCTGTTATGGTGACCGCCTTTTTATATCATTCTATCTTTTCAATCTCCTGACGCAGACTATCAAATGTACGGTGAGTATAAACACGCTCGGTCACATCTCCAATCTGATGACCGACAATGAGCTTCAGGCTGTATTCGTCCATTCCTGCCAGCTTTGCCCTTGTTATAAAGGTATGACGGGTTTCATGCGGGTGGTGATTCATACCCAGATACTCCATAATCTCCTTGAACCGCTGAACGTACTTGTCGTAAGTCATAGCATTGCCTGTTGGACTGTCCTCAGCGGTGAAAAGCGTACTGTTACTCTATTGTATCGTGCTTTTATCAGCGGCATTATCTTTGAATGAATAGGCACATATCGATTCTTACCGGCGTCTGTTTTTATACCGCCGAACATGGTGCCGTTTTCAAAGTCAATATCCATCGTTTTCAGCATAGCTAGTTCGCTCGGTCGCCAACCCGAATATATCCCTATTAAACACCATATCCACATAAGGAAATTCGATACTGTCCCACAGCTGCTTAATTTCCATATCAGAAAAAGGAACAATCTGCCGTGAGGCTGTTTTCTTCTTGACAAGCTTACAAAGAGCAGCGTAATCCTTATCAATTGTTTCGTGCTTCATCGCATACTTGAACATAAGGTTGTAAAGGCATTTCATAGCTTTTTCAACGATGCACTATACAAGCTTAATACATATTCCTCCTTTATCCTTTTACCACGCCTACCGTAAATAACTTCTTTATCGGAGTGGTAAGCTCTTTCTGATTTTCCATTACTGTGTCGATATCCTTATATGCAAAACGACATTCTTCGGGGACATCCTTTTTACTGTTCTTGCCGAGCACAACATTTCTCTCCTTAAGATCAAGCATAACAGATTCAACCGAAAATCTCTCCATCGCTCCTGTTCGGGAGTAGCTTCTGCCTGCACCATGAGAAGAGGTCAAAAAGCTTTCGGGATTACCATTGCCCTTAACAATATAGCTGTTTGAGCCCATAGAGCCGGGGATTATGGCGATCTCACCTTCTGCTGCATGGACAGCACCCTTACGGTGCACCCATACATTTTCGCCATAGTGGTTTTCAAGAGCCGCATAGTTGTGGTGGCAGTTCACTTCATCGGAATAATTCGGGATGATGCCTATGAACTTTTCTGCAAGCTCCGAAAAAACGGCCTTAACTTTTTCCAGCATAACTGCTCTGTTCTCATATGCAAAATCCATAGCCAGGTGCATCCAGTTAAGATAACGTTGTCCCTCATCTGTATCAACAGGAAGAAAGGGCAGATTATATGAGGAAGGCACACAGGAGAAGTATTTTTCATTTATGCTGTTTGCAAGCTTGTTGAAATGCTGACCTATCATATTGCCGAACATACGGCTTCCCGAATGGAGCATAATGCAGGCAAGACCGTTTTCATCCTCTTGTATCTCGATAAAATGATTTCCACCGCCAAGTGTGCCTACGGAATAGTAGCTTTCTTCTATATACTTTATAAGCTCCTCATCGGCTGTATATTTACCGATTTCTGTCTGCGCTTTATCAAGCACCTCCGAAGGCTGAGGCTTGCTGTAATGCTTAAAGCCAACCGGAATACTTCTTAAAATGCTTCCTATAATCATCTTTATAAGCTCGCCGCTTCCGGTCATGGTTTCACGAAGAAGCCGAACAGGTATATCGGTCTGAACAAATGCCATTCCGCAGCCGATGTCAACGCCTACCGCATTGGGAATAACTGCATTTCTGCAGGCGATAACGCCGCCTATAGGCATTCCCTTTCCTGTATGAGTATCCGGCATAAGAGCGATATGATCAACTGCAAAGGGAAGGTTTGCAAGGTTAACCGCCTGCTGAAGACAGCTTTCTTCAATATCGTCAATTGAAGCGGCCCATATCTTAATAGGTATTAACATTTTGTCTTTGTCGAAGTATTCAAACATATCTTTCAATCCTTTCGTTTTTGTTGTTTTCATTATATCCAATGTATTCCTCTTTTTCATATAAAAAAAGGTGCGAGGTTGATCAAAGCGTTGATTTTGAAAAGCTATCGATGTATAATAATGAAAACGGGAGGTGAAGCTATGGCAGTATATTCTGAGCTTATAAAAAGCTTTAGCAAGGTCAGAGATTATGTCCGTGACTTTTATATATTCGGCTTTCGCACAAGAGAAGATTACAACCTGAAGAGCAAAAGAACATACGACAACGAAAAGCGCAGAATAGAAAGCTGGCTGTCCGATTATGTCCACACCGAGCTTTCGGGGCATAAAAAGAGAGTTGCCGTTAAAATTGATTGCAGTTGTATCTATCAGAATCCTTTGTACAAATGCTATAAATCGGCGACCTACACCGAAAATGACATAAAGCTTCACTTTATTCTTATGGATATTCTTGAAAACAGGGAGATGACTGCCCCTGAAATTACCGATATGATAGTAAGTGAATACGGTATGGTATTCGACTTGCAGACAGTACGGCTGAAGCTTAACGAATACGCACAAGAGGGATTGCTTCTGCGGCGCAAGGTGGGAAAAGCTACCGCTTTCAGAAAATCGGACATCTATATAGATGACATCCTAAGCGGTTATTCTATGCTTTCAGATATGATAACCTTCTTTTCCGAAGAAACGCCATTCGGTGTGGTGGGTAGCTTTATTATGGATAAAGGGGATATAACTAACAGCATTTTTACCAGAAAACACGCATATATGGTGCATACTCTTGATGATGAGATACTTCTTGATATACTTTCTGCAATAGAAGAGAAAAGAGCCGTTACTTTGTCTTGCGTAAGCGTAAAAAAGGGAAATAAGCTTAATATCACTGCGATTCCTCTTAAAATACACTGCTCTGTTCAGACAGGAAGAAACTATCTCATTATGTACTATGAGCCTCAGAAAAGACTGTTTTCGATAAGACTCGATAGCGTAAAATCGGTAAGTATCGGAGAATTATGCGAAAAATACGATAAGAGGTATGAATATTACGAAAAAAATAAATGCTGTTTATGGGGAACAAGCTTTGGTAATAAACGGATTTACGGTCAGAAAGAGAAATTGCATATCGAAATACTTATCGATGAAAATACAGAAGGATTTATCATTAAACGCCTTGAACGAGAGGGCAGAAACGGAAGAGTTACAAAAATCGAAGACGGCAGATACGCCTATGATGCAGAGGTTTTTGACGCAAATGAGATGTCTCCCTGGATAAAGACCTTTATCGGGAGAATTGCTTTGTTTGATACTACCAACATTGAGTTAAAGGAGAGATTTTATAACGACATTCAGCAGCTTTACGATATGTACGGAGGTGATGAAGGATGAAGCTGTTTTCTGAAATCAACTGTACATACTATAACATCACAGAAAAGATATTACGGCAGAAGTCTGTTACTAAAGAAGAGATAAGACGAATCATAGGTAAAAACGGCTTCTCAGAAACATCGTTATTTCTGGAGCCGGAGCTGATCGGAAAATGCAATATTGGACTTCTTTCTCAAAAGGATGGAATCTATAGCTCAATACTGAAAAACGAGCCGCATATTCCTCTTTCTTTAGCGGAGAAAAGGTGGCTTTGCGCTGTTTTGAATGATAATAAAAGCTCTCTGTTTATTGATAAGGAGCAGAAAGCTGAACTATATGAACTTCTTGGGGCTGAGCCGTTGTACGACGATAGTGTTTTCTCATTTTTTGACCGTTATAATGACGGCGATGATTTTGAAAATGAGGACTATATAAAGCATTTCAGAGACATTCTTCGTTCTATGCATGAAAACAGACTTGTAAAAATCAGCTTTAATACAAGAAAAAATCAACGTATGACTCACTATTATCTGCCTGAAAGAATTGAATACTCGCCAAAGAACGATAAATTAAGAGTGCATGTTATCCGATATAACAAAACACATCCTGTAGAACGAGGAGTAATTAACCTTTCTCAGATAAAATCAACCGAGCATACAGAAATAGTCCCAGCGGACAGCCTGTCCGATGTCCCACCTAAGAAAACGGTCTTAATAAGAGTCAAAAATGAGAGGAACGCAATAAACCGCTTTATGATGGAGTTTGCAGAGCTTGAACGAATATCCGAATTCGATGACGATACAAAGGAATGTATTGTAACAATGAAATATGAGGCAATGGACGAAACCGAAATACTTATCCGTATTCTTTCCTTCGGACCGGTCATTGAGGTGCTTGAGCCCGAAGACTTCAGAGAAAAGATAGCGCAAAGGATAAGGAATCAAAGGCGGTTGAGTATAAGCGGGGCATGGTTCGGTAGTTTACAGAAATAATGCAAAATAAACGTGCGGTCGCTTTAAAAAGCGACCGCCCTGATTTTACACTAAAAACAGCCGGCTTTTCACCGGCTGTTTCAGACTGTCGATAAACCCACGCACCGCAAAAATGCAAGACTTGATTAGGTTT
>CAMEKR010000067.1 GCA_945921515.1 uncultured Clostridia bacterium
GTACAAAAACGCCGCCTGCTTTACGCAGACGGCGTTCTTGTAGTTTTATATGAAGGACAATGTCTTAATCGGATGTTATGCAACGCTTACCGCACAGCTGAAGCTGTTTTTCCAGTAATCGCTGTTTATATCTGCAAATTTTACTTTCTCTCCGGGATAAGGGCTGTATATCAGCTTTCCGTCGCCGATATATATTCCTCCGAAGTCAATTTTTTCGCCTGTCTCTGAGTCCGTATCCGTAAAGAACACCAGATCGCCCGGCTGTATATCTTCAAACGCTATTGACGTCCCCATCTCCATCTGTGCCGATGTACCTCTGGGGCAGTTAATAAAGCCGTTTTCACGAAGTACATAGTAGATAAGTCCCGAATTGTCAAAACCGGTCTCGGGAGCCGCCATTCCGGAAACATAGTCGATGCCGACCAGAGCCTCCGCTGTGGCAACTATCTGACTGCGAAGATCCGAAATATTGCTGTTATCGCTGCTCACGGTATCGGACGAATCCGAAGATGATACAGGATCATCAATGCTCTCAGTCGTGGTTGTCTGCACGGATTGAGGATCTGAACTTTCGCTTTTTGTCGTGGTAGATTGTTCCGATGAGATGTTGTTGTCCGATGATACTGTGTCCGAGCCGCATCCGCTTAATGTGACGATCGCTGATATCATCAGAGCCGAAACAAGCAGTGTGACTAAGCTTTTTTTCATTATTACCCTCCGTGCGACAAATATATTGTTGTCGCTTGAGTTTAGATATATTTTGCTATAAGTTTAGTATATCTCATTTGGTACTAAAAGTCAAGTTAATAATTGCCGTTTTGTGCTGATAAACCGCATAACTGCGTGTAGTTTTACTGAAAAATTATGACAAAACAGTGAAATCACTTTTCTTTTTGCGATAGACCTTATCGAAGCCTTTCAGACGGTGAGAGTACCGTTTTCGCTGATTTCAAGCAGAAGTATCTGCTCCTCCTTGCCGGTGTCGGCATTGATATATATCATCATCTGTCTGCCGTCAGGCGCTGTGCAGGAAAACTCGTAGCAGTAAAGCTCGTTTGTGCCCGACGATGGGATAACGGCAAGTTGCGTATCGGTAACTGTCAGCTGACCTGATACGGTAGCCCGTGCTTTATCTGCCGAGATCAAAGGTTCGTGCAGGACTCTGTCGGTGTGATTTGTGATATAGCCTCGTGCGTCAAAGCCCAGTATATCGCCGTCATCCATAGCAACGCTCACTTTTATAAGGTCGGTGTAGAGTATAACACCGTCTTTTGTTCCGGCAAAGTTTACGGTGCATACATTACCGTTGATTTCATAATATGTGTCGGTAATGTTGCTTATGCCGAGCATTTCGAGATACTTTACGGCTTTATCGACAGCTTCTCTGCCTGTCATTGAACGGGAAGGCACATCTCTGTTATTTATCATATAGCTGATATAGCCGCCGTTTTTTGTAATAGCTACCGATATTCCGTCTTTTGTGAAGATATACGATGGCATCTTACCGTCCTCGTCATCCTGTTCGGAATGCGTCAGCCCGACTCTTCCGCACGCCTTCTCAGCCTTTTTTAAAGCGTCGGACAGGCTTACTTCCTCTGCGCCTTTCAGCATAACCGGCTCTTTTTCAAGAATATGGTCGGAAAATGGACCGTCATATATCAGCGTGGGATAGTTGTCGTAGCCTTCTTCAAAATCGGTAAAGCCCTCTGTAATATATGCAGGTTCATCTGAATTGCCAACGCCCTGAACTTCCGTTGCGGCTTTTTCAAAGGAAAGCTCGCCGTTATTTATGCGCTGTTCGACCTTCCACATATTTTCGGACAGCTTAGCGGCGTATTCGCTAAGGGTATTAAGCGAGTTTCTGTCCTGCTCGGTAAGCTGTTCTCCGTCTGAATATTTCTCGGCAAGGCTCTTTGAGAAGTTGCCGACCTGCGACAGAAACTTGTATGTGTTCTCCAGATGAAGCTCCGATACAGGAAGCTGAGCAAGTGCGGCTTTTGCCGTAGAAGCGTCGCTCCACAGCTTTGACGAAAGCTGAGTCATCATCTGCGGCGTACCTGCGTACATACCCTTGTACAAGGTATTTTTTATATTCTCTATCTCGTTTGACAGGTCTTCGACATTTCGCGTTAAATTCTGCTCAAAACTGCGCTTGTAGCGCTGTGATGAGTTCATATTGAGTGCGGCAGCTATTCCCACCGCAACGATTATCGCAACAAGAAAGCTGATTATCCGCACAAAACTGCGTTTTGAAATATACATAAGCTATTCCTTTCTTTCGATTGATTATTTTGGCTGTACCGTTATTTTTTCATAAAAATTTCAGAATATACCCTATTTTTTTTCGGAAAAAAGGTGTATAATTAAAGCATCATTGCAAACTGAGCGGTTTTGCCTTAAAACCGTATACAGACAATACAGAACAAGCAATGCAAAGGAGAAGAAATTTTGATATATCTTGATAATGCCGCCACCACAAAACCTTGCGAGCAGGCGATAAAAGCGGCGGCGGATACTGCGAGAAACTGCTTCGGCAATGTGTCATCGCTTCATAAACTCGGAATCGAATCGGAAAAGCTGATGAACAGCGCAAGCAAAACCTTGCTTAATAAGCTGTCCTGCAAGGGTACTATATATTTTACTTCGGGCGCTACCGAAAGCAACAACCTTGCAGTAAGAGGCGTGGCTGACGCATATAAGCGCAGAGGCAACAGAATAGTAACTACCGCTATGGAGCATCCGTCTGTAGCAAGAGTAATGGACGCTCTTGAAAAACAGGGATTTGAAATAGTACGCCTTTCTCCCAAGGACGCCATAGATAATTTTGAGCAGTATATTGCGGATAATGTCACAAAAGATACCATTCTCGTATCCTGTATGGCGGTAAACAATGAAAACGGCTTCAGGGTGGATACCGAAAAGCTGTACAGGCTTGTAAAAAGCGCAAACAACGATACCGTTGTCCATATAGACGGCGTGCAGGGCTTTTGTAAAGTGAAGCTTATGGGCGACCTTATCAGCATATCGGCGCATAAGATACACGGGCTTAAAGGCATCGGTGCGCTTTACTGTGCCGATAAGATACGCTTCTCACCGCTTGTCTACGGCGGCGGACAGCAGAAAAATCTGCGGCCGGGGACAGAGCCTGTCGAGCTTATTGCGTCTTTTGAGGCGGCGGTAAAAGCCTACCCTACCGACCTTTCGCATTACGGAGCGCTTAACAGGCGGCTCAGAGAAAGACTCGGCAGAATGGAAGATGTTTATATAAACAGCCCCGACAACAGCGTTGACAATATTTTAAGCTTCTCGGTGCTTGGCGTCAGGAGCGAGATAATGCTCCATTCGCTTGAAGAGCATGATATATTCGTGAGCAGCGGTTCTGCCTGCTCAAAGGGCAAGATAAGCTCTGTGCCCGATTCATTCGGACTTAGCGCAGACAGAGCAGACAGCACGATAAGAGTCAGCTTTTCTATGGAAACGACGGAGGATGACATAGACAGACTTGCAGATGAGATAGAAAACGGTATAGCACGCTTCAGACGGACTAAGTCAAAGAGCCGTGCAAAGAAAGGAAATGATATATGAGAGAGCTTGTAATGGTAAAATACGGCGAGATAGCGCTCAAAGGGCTCAACAAGGGCACCTTTGAGGATATCCTTGTAAAGAACATAAAGAGAAGGCTCCGCTATTGCGGAAAATTTCAGTATATGCGTAAGCAGTCTACTATTTACATAGAGCCTGTGGGAGAGTGTGATCTCGGCGAGGTAATAGAAAAGCTGAAGGTCATCTTCGGTATCGGCGCAATACAGCGCTGTGCCGTATTTGAAAAGGATTTTGAGCAGATAAAAAGTCAGGGTGTTCCTTATCTTGAAAACGCTCTCAAAAACGCAAAGACCTTCAAGGTTGACGCAAAGCGCTCGGACAAGTCATTCCCGATGAAAACGCCTGATATACAGATGGAGCTCGGCGGTGCTATACTTGAGGCATATCCTCATCTTTCGGTTGATGTACACGAGCCGGAAGTAACGGTAATGTGCGAGATAAGGGACAAGGGCGCATATGTAAGCGCAGAGCGTATAATCGGCGCAGGCGGTATGCCTGTCGGAAGCTCGGGTAAGGCGCTGCTTTTACTGTCGGGCGGAATAGACAGCCCCGTTGCAGGATATATGATGGCAAAGAGAGGACTTATTGTTGACGGTATACACTTTGTAAGCCCTCCGTATACATCTGAGCGTGCGCTGATGAAGGTCGAAACTCTCTGTGAGAAGCTCACAAGCTATTGCGGAGATGTACGCTTCTACTGCGTACCTTTTACCGAGATACAGGAGGCACTCCGTGACAATTGTCCCGAAGAGTACTTTACTATCATTATGCGCAGACTTATGGTAAAGATAGCAAATATCATAGCGCAGAGAAACGAATACGGAGCTCTTGTTACGGGAGAGAGCGTAGGACAAGTCGCAAGCCAGACGCTTAAGGCTATACAGTGTACCGACGCCGCCGCAGAGTTTCCTGTTTTCCGTCCCGTAATAGGAATGGATAAAAAAGAGATAATCGAGATTGCAAGAAAGATAGATACATTTGAGACCTCTACGCTTCCGTATGAGGATTGCTGTACGGTATTTACCCCTAAGCACCCCAAGACACGCCCCGTGCTTGACGAAATAATCAAAGCCGAAAATTTGTTTGATTTTGCTCCGCTTATTGAAAAAGCGGTGGAAGGAACTACCGTAAAACTGTTCAGAACGGAAGGAAACGGCGAGCAGTAACTTTGCTCAAAGGGAGAACGCATTATGCCAGATATTTCCTCAATTCAGCGGTCTATTGACAAGACAGCTGAAAATGTAGTACAATTATTAGTTGACAAAGGCAAAAAAATAGCCTGCGCAGAAAGCTGTACAGGCGGCCTTATAAGTGCGGCGATAACATCGGTCAGCGGCTCTTCGGCTGTGCTGGATGTCAGCATCTGCACCTATGCAAACTCCGCTAAAATGAGATATCTCGGCGTTCCTGAGGTTACGCTTGACGAATACGGCGCAGTAAGCGAGCAGACAGCTCTCGCTATGGCTGACGGCATAAGAAAAGCCGCAGACAGCGATATCGGCATATCTGTAACAGGCATCGCAGGGCCTACGGGAGCAACAAATGGAAAGCCTGTCGGAACGGTATATGTCGGCATCAGCACCGTAGAGGGCTGTGAGGCAAGGCTTGTGTTCACCGATCCTTTATCTGCAGGCAGTGAAAACGCAAGAGAATATATAAGAAAAAGCACCGTGCTTGCCGCACTCAGGTGGGCGGCACAGAAAATATAAGTATAGTGTAAACAAGCAGCCGCTGTGAGTATCGGCGGCACGGATTTCAGGAGACGCTGTAATGGCAACAAACAACGAAGAAAAGAGAACGGATAATCTGACAATTGATGATATCATCACAGATTTAGAAAGAAAGAATGCCGGGTATGCTTCTAATGAAAAAGGCGCTGAGCTTTCAGGCGAAGAGGAAACCGGAAATATTGCCGGACAGGACAAAACCGAAGAGGTTGTTGAACAAGCCGCAGCTATGGGCGAAGATGATATTACAGCTGTATCCGATACCTCTACGGCACAGGAGGATGACAGAAACTCACAGGAAGAAAACAGCGCCGTTTTGGGTACAGATACAGACAACAGCGGCGAAACCGGTATTGCTGATACGGAAGAAAGCCAAGGCGAATCGGGCAAAAAAGAGAAAAAGCCAAACTTCTTCATCCGTCTTATAAAAGGCATAATACCGTGGAAAGGCGATAATGTCGGACTTGTTATCAGAAAGCTTGTATTTATAGCGGCGCTTATCGTATTTTTGGCAACTGCTATACCACTTCTTGCCGATGTGCTTTCTATGGTAAAGGACGAGCAGGTGAGCAAACAGCTGTCACAGCTTTATCTTGACGCCGAGGATGATTCCGAAGTGTCCGAAAACAGCAAGGAGATACTTCCGTCATTCAAAAGACTGCTTGAGATAAACCCCGACACCGTAGGATATCTTAAGATAGACGGAACAATAGTAGATTATCCCGTTGTAAAGACCGAGGACAACGATTTTTACCTGACTCACGATTTTTATAAAAACGAGAGCAGAAGCGGTACGGTCATGATGGATTATCGCAACAAAGTCACCAAGGACGGCCATTCTGCCAATATGATACTGTACGGACACAATATGCAGGTCGGAACGTTCTTCGCAACGCTCGGAGAGTACTGGCGCACGATGTACGACCAGTATCCCGAGGGAACAAAATCTTTCTACAAAGAGCATCCCGTGATAAGATTCGACACTCTTTACGAGCGTGCAGAGTGGAAGATTTTCGGATTCGGCATATATAATGTTGCCGAGTCAAGAGGCGAGGTGTTCGGATATAATCTGAAATACGACTTCACCTCAGAGGACGATTTCAACGATTATATCATCAATATTATGGACAGAAGCGATATCTTTACCGATGTCGATTTAAAATACGGAGACGATATACTGACGCTTTCTACTTGCTACTGGCCTTATGAGAACAGCGGCAACACGGTACGGCTTGCTATCTTTGCAAGAAAGATCCGTGACGGTGAGAGCAGTAATGTAAATGTAGATAATGTGCAGGTGAACACCTATGTCAAGCGCTGGCAATGGGTATATGATCAGATAAGCGGCGGCTATGACTGGGCGCAGAGCAACTGGGACAGAAGAAAACTTTTAAGCTATGATGCTGAAGACGCACAGCGTGATAATTATACCTTCCCGTCAGTTACGGACTGACACGCAAACGCACCTTAAGGAGACTTTATGACAGCATATATGGAAAAATACCCCCGCCGTAACGGAGTGGCGACCAAAAAGCCGGGCTTTTGGAAAAGGCTCGTCAAAGGCGTTATCCCGTGGAAAGGGGACAGCATTGCTGCGGTTATAAGAAAACTGATATTTATTATAGCACTTATCGTTTTTCTTGCGACGGCTATACCGCTGGTTTCGGATGTATTCTTTATGTTCCGTGATCAGTGGAGAAGTCAGGGAATATCCAATATCTATATTCCCGACGGAAACACAGAAGGACCGAGCAAGGAGATACTTCCCTCCTTCAAAAAACTGCTTGAGATAAATCCCGATACTGTCGGATATATTAAGATAGAGGGTACTCAGATAGATTATCCCGTAGTAAAAGGCAAGGACAACGATTATTATCTTACTCACGATTTTTATGGAGAACCCAGTAAAAGCGGCTCTGTCATGATGGATGTGAACTGCAAGGTCACAGCCGACGGCAACTCGGGAAATCTTGTCTTGTACGGTCACAATATGGCGGTAGGAACATTCTTTGCGTGCCTCAGCGAATACTGGAGAACGCTGTATGACAGCTATGACGGAGCTTCTATACAGTTCTACAAGGATCACCCTACAATAACCTTCAACACTCTTTATGAAGAGGCAGAGTGGAAAATATTCGCAATAGGCCTTTACAATGTTGACGAGAGATACGGCGAGGTGTATTCCGCTTACAACAATAAGCACGATTTCACCTCACGCACCGACTTCAACAACTTTATTATAGATATTATGGACAGAAGCGATATCTTTACCGATGTGGATATTCAGTACGGCGATGATATCCTGACGCTGTCGACTTGCTACTGGCCGTTCCGTGAGGATATGGACAACGTGCGCCTTGCCGTTTTCGCAAGGAAGGTACGCCCCGGCGAGAGCGAATATGTCGATGTAAGTAAGGCGCAGGTCAACACCTATGTCAAGCGCTGGAAGTGGGTATATGACAATGTCGGCGGCGGCTACGACTGGTCGCAGAGCAACTGGGACAGAAGAAAGCTGCTCAGCTATACCGAAGAAGACGCTGAAAAGGACGGATATACCTTCATAGATGATATAGGCGATGATGAAGGCGTTTACGATTATTAAAGCAGAAATATGAGCGAAAGGCGGTGCGCTGATGGAGAGCGAAATAAAAGGACAGAATAAAGTAAAAACAAAGCCTTTACGCTCATGTGTTGTTATTATTGCGGCTCTTGCGGCGTGCTGTATCTGGCTTGCGGCGGCAGGCACTATGCTTTTGCTGAAGCTATCCGAACCGCCTTTGCCCGATATAATTATGGATTATACCTTTGAGCTGAGCGTGGATATTCCGCCCGAGCCTGAGCAAAAGCCCGAAAAAAAGGAGCCGGTAGTGCTGGCGGAGTACAAAGACCTGTACGAGCAGAACAACGATATGGTGGGCTGGCTTAAGATAGACGGCACTATGGTCGACTATCCCGTCATGCAGACAAAAGGCTTCGATCCGACTCAGCCGATAGACTACGGAGTTGTCTATGATAAGAATATGTATTACTTAAAGCACGATTTCTATGGGGAATACAGCTATTCGGGCAGTATTACCGCAGAATACTGTGCGCATATTGACAGCGACTACCGTTCACCGAATATCGTTCTTTACGGACACAATATGTCCAACGGAACCTTCTTCCGTGATGTAAACAAGTACGATGTGTTTAATTACGGCAGAGAGATGTATGACAACCATCCTGTAATTCAGTTTGATACGATATACGAAAAGGGTTACTACAAGATATTTGCTATGATGCATGTCAATGTATACTCCAAAGACGGCGAAGTGTTCTATTATACCGCTACATACGATTTTAACAACAAGCAGGAATTTATAGATTACTACGCAAAGGTGCTTGACCGCAGCTTTATCTACACTCCGCAGGTAGATTTGGAGTACGGAGATGAGATAATTGCACTGTCTACATGCGACTTCCCGTTCGGCTTGGATAAAAGTATGCGTTTTGTAGTTTTTGCAAGGCGTGTAAGACCGGGAGAAAATCCTGAGGTAGATGTGTCACAGACCATTATTAATTACGATCCTCTTTACTATGACTACTGGTACAGTGTATTCGGCGGCTCTTGGGGCGGACGCAAATGGGACCCTGCACTGATTAAAGGCTATAAGCCGAAGGAAAGCTAAGAGAACAACAGCGAAAATAACGCATAATTATAAAGGAAGGTCAGAAGATAAATGCCTGATTACAAATCGGTTATGATTTCGTCAAAGAAACCGAACAAAAACAAGAAAAGAAAAAAAGAAAATCCGTTTCTTGCAATAGTGAGAGGTCTTGTCCCCTGGAAGGGCGACAGCGTCGGAGAGATCGTGCGCAAGATAGTATTTCTCGTGTCTATCGTTGTTTTATGCTCGGCTGTGCTGATAATTATAGATACATATATGTTCAAGCCTGTTCGTGAAAGAGAAGAATTCAACAAGAATATAATGCAGCTGGGAAATCACGAGCCGACTGCCGGCGAGATAGCGGAGCTGCCCGAAAAGGCAATAAACACAGAGTATGCGCCTTACTATGCGATAAACAACGACTTTGTCGGCTGGCTTACGATAAAGAATGTAAATGTAAACTATCCTGTTGTACAAGGCGAGGACAACACGCATTATCTTGAGACAGATTTTTACGGCAATTACAGTAAGAACGGCACGATATTTGCAGACTATGAAAATGTGTTCAAGAACACAGGCGAGACATCCGCAAACACAATACTCTACGGTCACAATCTGCGTACCGAGAATTTCTTTGCGGAGATAACCGAGTACAGAAGAGTGAACCTTGACGACAGCCTTGAGTTTTTGAAGCAACACCCTGTCATTGAGTTCAACACCCTGTATGAGAAGGCTAAGTACAAGATATTCTCTGTAATGATACTCAACACAAGAGAAGAGTACGGCGATGTGTTCAACTATCCTGCGATGCTCGATTTTTCGAGCAGGGAGGAGTTCAACTACTTTGCGTCGGAGTGCCTTGACAGGAGCGACTTCTTCACGGGAGTGGATATGAAATACGGCGATAAATTCCTTACGCTGTCAACCTGCGAGTTTGAGGTCGGACTTTATGATATGCGTATCGTAATAGTCGCAAGAAAGGTAAGGGACGGCGAATCAGACGAGTTCACCGAAGAGCAGATAGCAAGCTTCAGACGCAATCCCGACCCTAAGGTGTGCGACACTATGAGAGAGCTGTATTACTACGGCGAGGAATGGAGCGGAAGGTACTGGGACCCTGCCTGGATAGAGGGCTTTAAAAAGGACAGCTCTTTTATAACAGAAGATGAGAGCTTAGAATAAGGAGGACGAATGCGTAAGGCATCAATAGGAAAGATACTTATGGCGCTGTCGATAGCCTGTGTGTATATCTATCTTTTCGGTATAGTGCAGGTCATAAGCGTCAGCGCAGATACCGAACCGCAGCCAATAGTATTATCGATACCCGAAGCTACTACTCCGCAAACAGTTCAGAAAACGCCCGAAGCTACAACGATAAGGCTTGAGAATGATAAAAAGCCTGCGCTTGCCGACCGCAAGGAGCAGACGACAGCCGAAACGACGGTAACAACGACCGAAACCACCACCGAAAAAATCGTTATAAAGCCTGTAACCACAACAACTTATGAGCAGACTGTACCTGTGCCGGAAACTTCTTTTACAACGGCGACTTCTGCCACCACTACCACTACGGTTACTACTGTGGATGAAACTCCTGCGCCCGTTCCCGATGATCCTGCCGGCGAACAGTTCACTGTGTACGATCATCTGACAGGCAGTTATTATACCGGCTCGGCAAGGGAAATAGTCGCAAGGGCGTTAGTCGGAGAGATATCAAACTGGTTCCCCGACGAAACGATAAAGGCTCAGGCGGTAGCGGAATATACCTACATAAAAAAGGAAAATATGAGAGGCAACAGTCCCACAACCGCATTGCGTACTGCCGCAGAGGGAGTTGACGACAGGATATACCGTCTTGTAGACGAGGTGCTTGGCGAGGCGATATATTATAACGGAGAGATGATACAATGCGTATTCTTTGCCTCGTCCTGCGGATACACAAACAGCTCGCTGAATGTATGGGGCGTTGATTATCCATATCTCAGAAGCGTAGATTGTCCGCTTGACGCTACTACCGATCCCAACTGGGCGGACACCGACAGCTATTCGTCGGAGTATATCAAAAATGCCGTGCAGAGCACGCTTGGTATCAATCTCACAGGCGATCCGTCTACCTGGTTCAAGATAAATTCACGCCTTGATAACCGTGAGCATGGCTGGATAACATCATTATCGGTCGGCGGTATGACTGCCGCAAACGGTAAGAATATCGACGGCAGAACAATGAGAGAAACGGTGCTGAACTACTCGCTTAAGAGTGCGGCGTTTGAGCTGAAGTATGATAAGACAGCCGATGAGTTTATTTTCACGACCTACGGCTACGGTCACGGAGTCGGCTTATCGCAATGGGGCGCTAAGGCGCT
>CAMEKR010000068.1 GCA_945921515.1 uncultured Clostridia bacterium
GATTTGATTGTGAGACGGCGTGAAATGAGAAAAAGGTTAATTATAGCTAACATAGCTTAAAATCCTTGACAATAAAATATGTAAATGTTACAATTTAATCATCGGATTATTATGCTTATTGCGTGATACGAATTTTAAAGGGCGATGATATATATGAAAATAGCAATATGCGATGATGAGCGGATATTTACGGATATTTTCCGTGAAAAGCTTGAAATGACCGCCGAAAAATGCGGTATAGAATGTACTGTTTCAGCTTTCTTAAATGGTGCTGAAATGATAAGTATGCTTAATAGGTTTGATGCGGTATTTCTGGATGTAGATATGCCGGGGCTCAGCGGAGAGGAGACGGCAGAATATATTATCGGTTCGGAAAAAACTCTGCCGATTATTTTCGTAACTAATCACGACGATTTTGTGTTTTCTTCATTCAGATACAGACCTTTCGGATTTTTAAGGAAAAGATATATCGACAGTGAGCTTGAAGATATTATCAAACGGCTTGATAAATATCTGACTGAGATAGAAAGATGCTATACGTTCAATTCACACAATAAGCTGATTTCTGTACGATTAAATGATATTAATTATATTGAGGTTTACGGTCATGAAACACTTGTACATACTGCAAATGCGGTATTAACGACTTCAAAAGCTCTTTCCGCAATTGAAAAGGAACTGTCCGAATATGGCTTTATCAGAACTCATAAATCATACATCGTAAATACCCGTTATATTTTTTCTGTTGAACGCAACAGCATCATATTAAGTAACGGAGAAAACTTACCTGTCAGCAGAACTAAATTGACCGATGTAAAACAAATGATGATTAAATTTACAGGAGCGAACTGATATGGAATGGTTATCAGAGACAACTGAACTTTTGGCAACAGTCTGCGAAAATGTAATTATTCTGTGGTTTCTTACCTCGTTTTTCGGTACAAAGTACGATGGATATAAAAAGATCATCGCATTTATCGCAGCTGTTGTGATTACAACGGTGTATACTTCCCTGTTTTCTTTTGCATTCCCGAATGAATTCCTTGCCTGCACCTTCGGTTTTATTATAATACTTGCTGTATATTGTCGCCTGTGCCTTAAAGGAACGGTTTTGTGCCATATTCTTCTGCCGGTAATGTCGGAAACAGTGCTTATGCTGGTTGCTGTAAGCATTAACGCTTTGTCTGTATATTTCACGCCGCTTACCTCTGCCGATGCAATAAACGACAGGAGCGTAATGCGAATTTTAATCCTTTTTATATCAAAGCTGATATTGTTTGCATTATTAGGACTTATACTGCTTTTGACAAAGAGAAACCGGTCTGAACTAAGGCAGAACGAGTGGATAGCTTTCAGTGCTGTTTTTGCCGCTACGCTTGTAAGCGGTGTATGTATCTATGAAAGTGAGCTTAATAAAGAAAAAGGGATAATGTTCTTTATTTTGCCGATAGCAGGACTTATAATAATAAATGTAGTCTCATTTTATATGCTGGTCAGAATATCACGCGAGCATAAAGAAAATATCAAAAAGTCAATGCTGCTTGTACAGATAAATGAACAAGAAAAAAATCTTCAGGAAATTCACGTTGTATATAAAGAAGTGCGAATGATACGGCACAATATAAGCGGACAGCTCGGTACGTTGAAAGCGCTCATCGCAAACGGTAAATATGAGCAGGCAGAATGCTTTTTAAACAGCGTTGAAATCCCCGATCTTTCTACGAAAACCGCTAATGTGACCGATAACGATATGCTTAATGCAATACTCGGTTTTCTTTCACGAAAATGTGCCGGCAGCGATGCAGTGTTGCATACAAGCATATTATCCTCGGATATCAGCGGTTTTTCGCCGGCTGACATAAGCGTCATACTTACAAACCTCGTTACAAATGCGCTTGAAGCGTGTATAGAATCCGCTGACCGTGAAATTAAGCTTGAGCTTTTTATACAGAGAAATTATTACTGCATTAAAGTGGTGAATGCAATAAAAGGCTCGGTGCTTTCGGATAATCCCAAGCTTGCTACAACAAAACAGGATAAGACGGTGCATGGATTCGGCGTGGAAAGTGTAAAAATGCTTGCCGAAAAGTACAACGG
The DNA here is from genome assembly GCA_945921515.1 of uncultured Clostridia bacterium. Lineage (GTDB taxonomy): Bacteria > Bacillota > Clostridia > Oscillospirales > Ruminococcaceae > Ruminiclostridium_E. The sequence continues at coordinate 2,098 of CAMEKR010000068.1, forward strand.
TATTACTTCATTTACAGAAAGCGGAAGGTATTTTACTGCAGAGGTATGGTTAAAATTACCTATGAACGAAGACGATAATCCGAACATTAACGATAACATACAACACACAGGGATAGATTAATTATAAATTATTGCCGAAAAAATACTGTCATCAATGCTTCATACGCATTTGATGGCAGTTTTTTATGCCAAGATATTGTGCTTGTTAAGTCAAGCACAGGTGGATTTAATTGCTGAACAATATGCTGCGCTGTCGATTATGTACATCTCGCAGAGCGTAATCGAAGCATGAAGATGTATTTATGATAAGAAATATTTCATCACAAACCGAAATTGTGCATTTCAGGTCGAAATATGTGCATTTCAGGAAAAACTATTGCAATAATAGAAAGAATGCGAGTATACTTATTCTGAAAAAACTTGAAATGATTATGTTGTAACAACTTTTGTCTAACATGAAAAATTAGTATTACAATAATCATTTAAGAGTACTGACATATGAAAGGCAGTGAAATAAGTTGGGGAATCTTTTCTGTTACGCAGAGAAGACAATCAGCTGAAATAAGAACGCTGATAAAAACAAGATTTTGACAGCATAAGGCTGTCACGGAAAGCTCATTTTGAGCGGAAAGGAAATTTGTTGTGAAAAAAATAGTAAAACGAATAGCTGCTATAGCAGTCATTTCTTCAACTGTAATGTCATTAATGGCAAGTGCTTCTGCACTCACAAATAGTGAAACCGTAACTAATACAACCAAAATAGGCACAACATCATATACAACCAAAGGTACAAATGATATCTCGACAACCCGATATTCTTTTGTAATTGATCTTTCAACCTATGTAAGTAGCCCAAGTAGTGCAACTGCAAATGAAATTCATACACATTGGCAGGTATATGATTATTGGACAGGCGCTGATATAGGTACGAAGCAAACAGAAGATGGTTATAATACAAACAGAGAGGACGGGTATTACTGCGTATCCAGAACATATTATGATGATATAACCGTTCTTTGCGCTCATACCGCTTATAAAAACGGACAAACACTTATAGCAAAATATACCCAGACTACAAACTAAACAGGTATAGTAATTTAATAGACCGATGGATTTTATGTCCATCGGTCAACTTATAATACGAAAGGAACAACCATGAAAAAATCTTCTGTATTATTATCGTTTGCTATAACCATTGCAACAGTTTTTACAACGTCCGGCTGCGCTATGCAGGAGTCATACGACAGCTATATACCCGACCCGTTTGAAACATTTGAATCAAACACCCCTATCGGCGATGATATTAAAGAAAACACGGCGGCTCAGAATCTGTCAAAATACTCAACAGGCGGTTATGAGTGTACCGTTAATGAAGGAAAACCGATAGTTTATACGGGAGAAAAAATAACCGTTCCTGTTGCTGTTACTGCCGATGATACAAATGAATATGAGATGTCACTCGGCATATCTGCCGTGATAAACGGCACTGTACAAACGCTGAGTACAGGTGGTATGCGGGAAAGCAATATGCTCATTTTCGAGAATATCGCTCCGGGTGAAACAATCGAGCGGGAGATAACTTTTGACCCTGTTATCAGCAGTGAGGATAAGGGTAAAAAGCAGCTGCCGATTACTTTTTTCGCCCACTTCAACGCCGCATATATACCCGATGAAAGCTACCCCACCTTTGGTATGACTCACCATGCCAATCATTGCCTTTATACCACGATAAGCCTTGACGGCACGCCTAAATACACAGATTACAGCTACGCTTCCGATATAAGCAAAGAGCTTATCACACAAACCCTTTTGGAAAAGTACGCCGATAACACAGGCACTCCATTGAAGACAAGCGGACGAACAAGAGTAAATATGTATCAGAACACAAAGACCGACACGGGCGTTTTACGGCTCAGCGAGGACGGTACATTAAATCTCAATCTGATGCTTTATGAAAATGAAAACAGCGGTAAATACAGAGTTTCACTATACAAAAACAACGAACTAATAACTATAAACGGCAATGACTATATCGAAGCAGAGCTTGTAGACGGATATCTGTACACATATTCCGTACAGCTTGACAATATCGCTCGAGGTGACTTTATATATGCCGCAATACATAAAAACACGGGCGAGAATTTTGAAGAGTATGCTTCATTTGATATGACACAGCCCAAGCTTGTTGTAAACAGCGATTTTGAAGTAAAAGAGCCGGAAAGACCTGCCGGTACAGATAACAGCTCAGATACTTCCGACAGCACTCCGCAGGAAATAACAAACAACGGCGCTGTTGTGAAAAATACATCATTTACAATTAAGCTCATCGGATATATCGAACAGGACGGAAAAAGACTCGCAGTTATCGAGAATGACAAAGCATTATACATTTCCGATATAGACGAGGATAAACGTGTAAGTGAAATAGTGAGCCTTAATGAATTGGAAAAGCAAGGCTATCTTACCTACACACTCACGGTTGACGGCACTAAGATGGTTATTAAGAAATATGAATATGAGGGAGATGAAGTAAAGAGCGGAGCGTATTATCTGCTGGATAGTGATTTTTCGGCTGTAAGCGAAGTACCTATGCAAAAAAGCGGAGAATTTATCACTGAAGACGGTATTATACTTAACGACTCGCAAAAGCTGATACATGAGGATATAAACGGCAGTACAACGCTATGCGTATGTGATTATAACGGCGAAAACAAAAATCCGATTTACACATTCCCGGATAATTACTATGATTACTCTCTTGCCTCTGACGGCGAGCTGGTATTTTTCAGGCGGTGCAAAGAGGGAAGCACTACCGAGTCAGCCGTGGTTATAAATCTCAGCGACGGCAATACCGTAATATATGACGGAGACGGGCTTACCGATGACGGCGGCGGAATAATCAGCAGCGAGGGAGATTATATCTTCTTCCCTGATCATAAAAACACAAGCGGAAAGCTTGTTATCTTTGATAAGACCAAAAAAGAATTCCGTGAGATAAAGACCGAATATAAGACCGAGGGAAGTACAAGCTCGGCACTCTCTCCCGACGGTGCTTATATTGTTACCTCTGTGACCGAGATAAGTGCGGCTGACGGCAAAACCCCGACAGGCACATATTTAAGGATTTATGATACAAAAACAGGTGAGCTGTTCTTTGAAGAAGAGATAAGCGACAGCAAACTGAAAGTAGGCGGAACTCTGCTCGTCGGAAACGAATATGTGATTCTATCCACAACAAACGGCGACTACAGAATAAAATACAGATAACGAAAAGGAATAAGCTATGCAGTTAACACTTGAACATATCACAAAATCCTACACGAAAGGTAAAAAGCGCAAAAACGCGCTTGAGGACTTCACGCTCACCCTCACCGAGGGAGTGTACGGACTGCTCGGTCCCAACGGTGCGGGTAAATCCACGCTTATAAATATCATCACGGGAATAATCGGCAAAGACAGCGGAAGCATAGCGTTTTCGGACGGCGGGGACAACAGCTTTTTGTCGCATCTCGGCTTTATGCCGCAGGGCATGGACTTTTACCGCAACTTCACAGCAAAGGACTACATAAAGTACATCATGGCGCTGAAAAAATACTCTCCCGACAATGCGGACGAGTATGCCCTTTCTGTGCTTGACCGTGTAAATCTGCGCTCGGACGCGGATAAGAAAATCGGCGCGTTTTCGGGCGGAATGAAGCAAAGGCTCGGTATAGCGCAGGCGATAGTAGGCGAGCCTAAGGTGCTGATTTTTGACGAGCCGACCGCAGGCCTTGACGCAAAAGAGCGTATTCGTTTCAGAAATGTTATAAGCTCCCTTGCCGCAGATAAGATAGTTATACTGGCAACGCATATCGTCACCGATATAGCTTATGTTGCGAAGACGGTCGTTCTTATGAACGGCGGCAAAATAATTAAAACAGGCACGCAGGAAGAGTTATGTTCCGATATTTCGGGCAAGGTGTGGGAGATAACCTCCGAGAGTGACAAAGTGATGGAATATATGAGCCGTATGCGTGTATCAAATGCGGTATCTGACGGCAGTAAATACACTTTACGCATAGTGTCGGACAATCTTCCCGAGCAGGGTGCAAAGACTGTACAGCCTACTCTTGAAGATGTGTGTATTTATTATTTCGGGGATATGTGATATGAAGCTGTTTAAATATGAACTGAAAAAGAATGTGCTTCGCTTATCGGTCTTTATACTTCTGCTTGCGCTTATCGGGGTAAATCTGTTCAAACAGCACGAAACAGCGAGATTTCTCGGTGACAGCCGTATTGCAATAGGCGTAGAGGATAAATCGTCACTCGGCAGAAAAATGTATGAGGAGTACAAGGGAGATCTTACCCTGCAAAAATTTGAAGCTCTCGGCGAATACCGTGATTATTTGCAGGATTATATAAGCAGCGACGAATACAAGCCTACCGAAGAAGCAGACTACAGATTTTTCACAGGATATGCGATGGGTGATCTGAATTATTCAAAAGAAACTGCCGATAAAATGAGATATGCCTATCTGTACCCAAATCAGATGATAGAGCTGAAGCAAAGAGCAGACGAAAACATTGAATTTTACACCGGCAGAAGTGATTTTGAGATTAGAAAAAACGAGCTTGTAAAACAGCTTTATACAGGCAGGCGTATTTCCGCATACGGAAACTATGAGGCGTTCAGGCTTTACTTTGATTACGAGTTTTCCTCGCTTGTCATTATAGTGATGATTATTTTTGCTTTTGCGGCGTCGCTCAGCGATGAAAAAGCGACAGGCACGGACAGGATAATACGCTCCTGCCGCAGAGCAAAAAGCGTATTCCTTACTAAGCAGGCGGTTATGCTGCTTTTTATTACCGTGCTGATAGTTTTGTTTGCGGTTATGGATATAGTGAGGTTTAGCTCGTTTTACGACGGTTCGTTTATTAATCAGCCGCTTTATGCGATTGAAGAATACAGATATACGCCTCTTAATGTCACGGTATTCGGTGCTGTTATGCTTTCCTTGCTTGGAAAGCTGCTTGCGCTTGTTTTTATCGGAGAAATCGTACTGCTGATTTCTTCGTTTACAAAAAATGCGGGACTTTCGATAACGCTATGCTTTGCGGCTGTCGGAGCGATGATAATCATAAGCGAGCATATAAATCCGCTGTTTTCTCCGCTTTCGCTTTTAAATGCGGAAAGCTGGATGAAGGGTTTTAACTGCGTCAATATTTTCGGCTATCCTGTACTGAGTTTTATTGTTCAGTTTGTTATCACGGCGGCGCTGATTGCTTTGCTGACTGCTATCTGCTATTTCAGAGCCGGATATATAAGAAAAGAAAAGGGGGCGGTACAGTGATATTTTTATATGAGCTTAAAAAGATACTGATAAAGCAATATTCGCTGTTATTATATCTTATAGTTATTATTGTTGCCGCTTTTTCTCTTATTACGGCAAAGCACCAGACTTACGGCTTTGCAACGGTCACCGAAAGGAACGAATACCTTGAAACAATCACACCGTTCACAGGTGAATTGACTGATGAAAAAGCGGCGGAGATTACCGCACTTAAAGAAGAATATCTTGCCGCAAAGGCCGCTGTAAATGAGCTAAGCAATAAGTACGCAAACGGAGAGCTTGACGATGCCGCTTTTGAGCGAGAGATGGCACAGTACAATGAAATATTAAAGCGCGAGGAAATCATCGAGCAGATATTTTCACGCTATGAATATGCAGCGGCAGACCCCGAAAAACGTATGCTGATACCCGCCGAGAGCGTACCTGTTCTCAGCGACACATCGGTAAACTTTCTCTTTTTACTGTGCATAACATTCTGCTGTGCGTATGCAGTAATGATAGAATACTCCGGCAAAAGCAGATACATACTTATCACGACAAAGGGCGGACAAAAAGCGACTATGGCAGCAAAGCTCGCTATACTGCTTTTGCTTACCTCGCTTACAAGTATAATAATATCCTGCTTTAATCTTGTGCGGCTGTCGGGCGAACTGCCATTAGAGTATTGGGGATATAGCTTATGCTCCGTTCCTGCATTTGACAACACCGCAATAGATATAAGTATTATCGGCGCATTTTTATCCGCACAACTGTTAAAGCTTATCGGCTATCTGTTTATTTGCGTTGCCGCCATGCTCACCGCTCATTTTACCAAAAACTATGTGGCGAGCGTGTTCCCGTTCATAGCTGTGCCTGTGGTAGCCGATTATCTTGCGGAAAGAGACAGTCAGGCTTTGTTCTTGCCTACGGGACTGCTCAAAGGCGCAGGATATTTCTTCGGTGATAAGGCTGATAGAGGCTACACGACGGACGCCGAGGCGGTTATATATTTCCACCATGTACCGCCATTATATACGATTATTATGACTGCGGCGGTCGTACTTTTTATTGTTATCGGTGCGGTTATTCTGATAAAGTCGGGCGAGAACAGGCTTAACAGCAAAAGGCACGGAGTGAAGCATATCCCGGCGGCTGTTGTATTGATGCTGACTTTACTGCTTTGCACCGCCTGCGGAAGTACACAACAGACAGAATGTGTTGATGTGCTGTCAAACACGGAGAACAGCCGATATTCTTTTGAGCTGAAATATGAAGACGAAAAAGAAGTTATAGCAGTAACGGATAAGGCAAGCGGAGAAAGCTTTATAATACCCGAGGAGACCTTTTCCGATGAATCCTATTCCATCATGTCTATCTATCCGACCGAGAACTATCTGTATTACATGAAGGGTCGTAATTACGGAATGTCGATATGCCGCATAAAACTGTCCGATATGACAAGAGAAGAAATAACAAAACCGTCAGATACTGCGGATAAATCTATACTCGGACTTACCTTTTCATGGAGTGATACCGAAAACAGATTTTCGGCGGTTCGTTTGTTCACAGATGAAAAGAATATATATCTTATAGACAAAAACGGAATGGTTTTTGTGCTGAATCCCTTTGCCGAAAAAATAACCGACTGCACCTGTATTATTGAGGAGAGCGTGCTCGGCGGATGTAAATTTGACGGTAAAGCTATCTTTTATATTGATGAAGACGGCGTGCAAAAAATGTACAATGTTGTGAACAAGACATTTCGGATATAATCATTTAAGATATGAGGAGAAATATCAGCTGATGTTAAGATTATTCCTCGGGTGTTTCGTTTTAATAATTTCTTTCTGCTTTGCAGAAGTAACATGGGTGTATATCTGCGTAGTAGTTATAGAACTATGCCCGAGTAATTTCTGAATATATCTGATATCAACATCCTGTTCCAATAAGAGCGTTGCGAAAGAATGCCTGAACATATGCGGGGTTATATGCATAGATATACCGCACGCTTGACAATAAGAATTAATCATACAGCGGACGGATTGCTCTGTCAGCCTATTTCCGTATTTGTTCACAAAAAAATATCCGCAGTCCGAGATTTTTTCATCATGGATAAAGTAATAATCGGAAAGAATAGTGAGCACTGAGTTGTTTTCAATAGGTATTATCCGTTCTTTTGAACCTTTTCCGTAAAGCTTAACCGATTTGCCTATAAAATCAACATCTTGCGAGTGTAAATTGCAGATTTCAGCCACTCTCGCTCCTGTTGCAAACAGCAATTCGAGAACCGCGGCATTGCGTATTGCGCAATTTTTCTTATAGTTGGTATTTGATTTTTCTATTTGCAAATATGCAAAACAGAGAATCTCGCCAATCGTATCCAAAGGAATGGTTTTTGGCAGTATAACAGGTTCTTTGATTGATGTTTCGATTTTATCAAACGGATTGCAATCAATAATATCCCGAATAAGCAGATAGTGAGTAAACGCCTTGAGCGTTGCCAGCTTTCGTTTAACTGTTTTGGGTTTATAGGATTTATTCAAGTGCTCTATGTAGTTCCATAAGCTCTGTTTGGAAAGCTCCGATGTAAAGCATTGAAACTGTATCAAATCGATACAGTAAGCACTAATTGTTTTATCGCCTAGCTTCTTGTGGTAACGGCAATAATTTATAAATCCGTTGATATGGTCTTTAAATTCAATCATCTTGACCTCCGAGTATAACTGCAAAATTTGGGGTGAAGCCCAGTAAGATTTTTTACAGAATAAATTATATAAAGAGATCAAAATGAATTCAAGATGCTCCGGCTGCATTTGGGATAGCCTTCAAAATAGATATTCTAAGTATTAGGATTTGAAATCAAACTTATTGAGAGTTGTTCATTAACGGAGGGGATAAGGATGTAAAGCTAACATAAAAATTGGTTTTTGATAGCACGATTGAGTTCGTGTGTAGAAAGGGATACGCTTATAAAGCGGAAAAACAGATGATAACTATAAATTATCATCGGTTAAAACAAAGCCGCTAGAGCAATCTAGTATACACGCGCAACATTTCAAGCGCTTACCAGAACTTGTTATTGCGTTTTCCCTTTAACATCAATATCCAAAGATAAAGTTAAGAGATTATTCTTTATGAGTAATTGAGATCTAATATGGATCTTCTGCTATATATAAATAAAAACACGCTTGCTGCGTGGCGAAATTTGCCATGTGACAAGCGTGTTTTTTTATTTGTCAAACATAAAATGCCGTCATGTCGCAGTCCCCCGCTATCAATCAAAAAATGATTGATAAGGAGAAAAGCGGCATGAAATCCGGCAATAAATCAATACGGATTAATGGTAAATCTGTAGAAGTCACAGATGAAGTATATAAGGTATATACAAAATATGACAGGAAAATGCGTTATTTTGAAAAAGACCTTAAACAAGAAAGACTAGTATATGATGAGCTCGGAAATATCATAAAAAGAGTTCCGAGCCGTGAAGATTCGCTCGATAGGCTCTTGGATGAATCATTCATGCAATTTAAAGATATCAGCGAAAATGTTGAAGATACAGTACTTAACAAAATCTTGGCAGAAAACCTTCACAAAGCATTGGACAAGCTTACAGACAATGAATACGACCTGATAATCTCTTTGTATTTTCACAATTTAACCGAAAGAGAATACGCAAAGCGTCAAGGTGTATATCCTAACGCCATACATAATAGGAAAGTACGTATTCTTGGTAAACTGAAAAAATTATTAGAATAAAGTTGTGCAAACCCCTCACTTAACGGCAAATAAAGTGAGGGGCTTTTTATGCTCCTAGATATATCTTAAATATTTGTAAAACACATTTTCTGTTTGCCTCTAAAATCGATTGCTGAGTAATAAGCACATCAAAAATTACCTGCTGCT
>CAMEKR010000069.1 GCA_945921515.1 uncultured Clostridia bacterium
TTGTTCCACGTAGAACAAATCATGAACTCTCTTTTCTATGAACGCTTAATCGTGCGGTATTCTTATTATATATTCGAGGTATCCGTTCTCTTCTCGCTTTTCCGATACAAATTCTATTCCCGATTTTTTCATTGTTTCAAGCGTTCTGTTTATGTTGTTTATATATAAGCGCTTGTTCTTGAAGGTCCAGATTTTCTTTGGCGGTTTCTTATTTCCCGAAATCAGCGTTTCTATATATCTTTCCGTGCTACCGACATTCAGATTATATTTGTATATGTGCTCTGCCGCCCTTTCTCTCTTTTCTTCCGGCAGTTTTAATAAACATCTTATCTGCCTTTCACACAGTCCGTATTCAATGACCTTCTTTTTAAGTTTATCCGTTAATTTCAATATGCGAAGCTTATTTGCAATCGTGCTCTGTGCCTTGCCAAGCTTCTTTGCAAGCTGTTCCTGTGTATATCCGTAATAGTTTATAAGCTTTTCTATTGCAAGCGCTTCTTCGATACAGTTTAAATCACTTCGTTGTATGTTCTCAATAATCGCCATTATTGCCGATTCCTCTACCGAAGTATTACATACTACCGCTTCTATCTTTTCTATTCCTGCTATTTTTGCCGCCCTGAGCCTTCTCTCTCCTGCTATCAGTTCATATTTTCCGCTTTCATTCACTCTCACGCTTAAAGGCTGCATAAGTCCGTTTTCTTTTATACTCATAGCAAGCTCTATTAGCTCTGCACTGTCAAAATGCTTTCTGGGCTGATTCGGGTTCAGCTCAACATCACTTACAAGTATCTTTATTATTTCTCTTTCTGCTGTTTGTTTATCCTTTATAAACAATCCCATATGCTCGCCTCCCTTTGATAAAATATTACTACCGTATAAGCAAATGCGCAATAAAAAAATTCCGCCGTAAAATTCTGTTTTACGACGGAAGTATGTCTGTTTTTGCTTTTTACAGCGGTTTTTTCTTTATCATTGAAGGATTTCTCGGATATTTTGTCGGAGTCTGACTTATCTTTTTTATTATAAATAGTCGCCTGTTGTCACCGTTTGTAATTTCATAGTCTAAAATCTGCTCTGTTTTGCCTCCGAGTATTTTTATTGCTTTCTCGGATTCTTCACTGTTTTCGTTTACCGATTTTAAAGCTACAAATCTTCCTCCTGTCTTAACATAGGGCAGGCAATACTCGCACAGCACCGGCATTGCCGCCACCGCTCTCGCCGTTGCAATATCAAACTGCTCTCGCTTATCCTTAACATAATCCTCTGCTCTGCCGTGAAAAACTTTCGCTTTAACACCTACAAGCTCGCACGCCGCCTCAAGAAATACGCATCTTTTGTTAAGCGCTTCAAGTAGAGTTCCTTCAAGGTCAGGTCTGTATATCAATAAAGGAATTGAAGGAAAACCTGCTCCTGTACCGACATCAATAAAACTTGCACCTTCGTCAATACTAAGCTTTGAAAAAGGCAGAATACTGTCTACAAAATGCTTTATCACCACTTCTTCAAAGTCGGTAATTGCAGTAAGATTCACCTTCTCATTGTATTCTACAAGGAAATCATACAGCTTCAGCAGTTTTTCACCCTGCTCTTTTGATAAAGAAATATCACACTTATCAAATTCTTTAAGTATATACTCAATCTTCTCCATTTTTTCTCCCCGAGAGCCATATCAGAAGTACAGATATATCAGCCGGATTTACACCTGATATTCTGCCTGCCTGACCGATATTAAGCGGTTTGTATTTATTCAGCTTCTCTTGCGCTTCAAGTCTGAGTCCGGATATTTTCTTATAATCAAAATCGGTAGGCAGTTTTTTCTCTTCAAGCCGTTTCATCTGACTTATCTTTTCAGTCTGCGTCTTTATATATCCTTCGTATTTGACATTGATCTCAAGTTTATCTATAATATCATGTTCAAGAACAGGAGCATTTTCATCAAAAACCGCTAAGTCACGATAATCTATCTGAGGGCGCTTAAGAAGCTCTATAAACTTTACTCCCTGATTAATAGGAGACGTGCCTTTGCTCTGCAGCATTTCATTAAGTTTGTCACTCGGATAAATCGTTGCTTTTTTTATTCTTTCGGTTTCTTTTTCAAGCGTCTCTTTTCTCAATAAAAACTTCTGATAACGCTCTTCGGATATCAGACCGTATTTATAACCCACAGGAATAAGACGCTCATTTGCATTATCCTGCCTTAAGAGCAGACGGTATTCGCTTCTGCTTGTCATCATCCTGTACGGTTCAACACAACCCTTTGTAACAAGATCATCAATAAGTGTGCCGATGAAAGAAGTTGTCCTGTCGGGTATATACTGTTCTTTCCCCATTATTTTCATTGCGGCATTAAGACCTGCTATAAGTCCCTGTGCGGCAGCTTCTTCATAACCGCTGGTACAGTTGAACTGACCTGCTCCGAACAGCCCCGATATCTTTTTAAATTCAAGTGTAGGATACAGCTCAAGAGGATCGCAGCAGTCATATTCTATTGCGTAAGCAGGTCTCATTATCTCAACATTTTCAAGACCTTTTATAGTTCTGAGAAACTTTATCTGCACATCTTCGGGAAGCGAGCTTGACATACCTTGTAGATAATATTCATCTGTGTCAAGTCCCATAGGCTCGACAAACAACTGATGTCTTGGCTTATCCGAAAATCTTACTATCTTATCCTCTATACTGGGGCAATATCGTGGACCTACTCCCTCTATTCTTCCTGCATACAGCGGAGAACGGTCGAGATTATCAAGTATTATTTTATGAGTTTCGGAGTTTGTATATGTGACATAGCACTTAACTTTATTTTCGAGCTTGAAGGTGTTATCAAAGCAGAAAGGGGTAATATATTCATCTCCGTCCTGTTCTTCCATAACAGAAAAATCGATAGAGCGCTTATGCACTCTTGCAGGAGTGCCGGTTTTGAATCTTCTCATAGAAAGGCCGAGCTTTCTAAGACTATCGGTAAGCTGTAAAGCGGCGCAAACATTATCAGGACCGCTTTGATAATTAAGCTCGCCTATGTGTATTTTGCCGCCGAGATAAGTACCGGTTGTGATAATAACACAACCTGCGGGATAGAATGCACCGAGTCTGGTTTTTATACCTGTTATCTTCCCATTCTCTGCACACACCTCGGTAACCTCTGCTTGTTTTATATCTAAGTTCTCGGTATGCTCAAGCACCGACTTCATATAAGTATGATACTTTACTCTGTCGCTCTGTACCCTTAGTGAATGTACCGCAGGACCTTTACCCTTATTCAGCATTCTTGACTGTATAAAAGTTGCGTCTGCCGCTCTACCCATTTCTCCGCCGAGCGAATCCAATTCTCTGACGAGCTGACCTTTAGCTGAACCGCCTATACAAGGGTTACACGGCATATTTGCAATAGCGTCGAGACTCAGAGTAAACACAGCTGTCCTGCAGCCGAGTCTTGCGGCGGCAAGAGCCGCTTCACAGCCGGCGTGACCTGCGCCTACGACTATAACATCATAATAATCAAGTTTGTACATAAATAACCCCGATCGTGAAAATGTTCCATGTGGAACAATTTAGAAAACATCAGCCTGTCACAGAATTACTGCCGACAGGCTGAATTAATATTTATTCTTCGTCCGAATCCGTTGCTTCAGGCTCGTCTTCTATAACTTCAGCCTCTGCCTCCGCTTCTGCTGCAGCTATCTCCTCTTCACTCGCCTGCTCAACTTCTTCTATATCCGCAGTTTCGTCATGCTCGGTTCTTGTAAATGTAACTACCCTGTCTTCATCTGACAGCTTCATTACTCTGACGCCCAAACCGGTTCTGCGCATAACTCTCAGATCGTTAGCACGGATACGGATAATTACACCGTCGGTGCTGATAAGAATTACATCGTCGTCTGCTTGTATCGAACGGATACCGCATACATATCCTCTATCTTCTCTTATCTTGTAATTCTTAAGACCGTTACCGCCTCTGTTCTGTATACGGTAGTCACTAAGAGCGCTCAGTCTTCCGTATCCCTTGTCGGTTACGGTAAGAATTCTCATATCATCATTATATACCTTTGCGGCGCCGACAATATAGTCGCCCTCACGAAGCTTTATTGCTCTTACACCTGCGGCAAGTCTGCCCATGCTCCTGATTCTGTCTTCGCTGAAATGTATAGCCATACCGTCTCTCGTTGCAACTATAATCGAGCTGTCGCCTTCGGTAAGATGCGCCGCAGCTATCTCATCACCTTCACCGAGCGTTATCGCTCTGAGTCCGTTCTTCCTTACATTTCTGAAGTCATACAGCGGTGTTCTCTTTATCTTGCCGTACTTCGTAACACAGATAAAATACTTATTCTCCGCAAAGTCGCTCGTCTTCATCATTGCGGCTATGCGTTCACCTTCGGAAAGCTGCAGAAGATTCACTATGTTCGTTCCTCTGCTCTGCTTTGAACCCTCGGGAACTTCATAGCACTTGAGCTTGTACATATTACCATAATTTGTAATAAACAGTATGTTATCATGCGTCGAGCTGATAAACATATCCTCAACAAAGTCTTCTTCCCTCTGCTTCATACCGGATACACCCTTGCCGCCACGCTTTTGAAGATTATATACATCAACAGGCTGACGCTTGATATATCCGATATTTGTATAAGTAAGAACACACTCTTCTTCGGGAATAAGGTCTTCTATATCAACTTCACCGCTGATAGGCTCAATTGCCGTTCTTCTTTCATCACCGTATTTTTCCTTTATAGCGGTGATCTCTTCCTTTATTATCTCCTTTACTCTTTCATCCTTTGAAAGAATATCAAGATAATCGTTGATTTTCTCCATTATATCTGCAAGCTCTGAGATAACCTTGTCTCTTTCAAGACCTGTCAGCTGTCCTAAGCGCATCTGTACGATTGCGTCTGCCTGCTCTTCAGAAAGTCCTATCTCATGCTCAAAGTGAACATCCTTATAGTTCTCTCCCATTGCTCTTTGAAGCAGTTTTGCAAGATCATCTTCCTTAAAGCGCTCCATCAGACGATCTTTACCTTCCTGCACAGATTTACTTGAACGAAGTATCGAAATAACCTCGTCAATATTGTCTATAGCAAGCAAAAATCCCTGTAAGATATGAGCTCTTTCTCTTGCCTTCTTTAAATCATAATTTGTTCTTCTTATGATTATCTCTTTCTGGAATGAAATATAATTATCCAGTATCTGTAAAAGTGTCAGCTGCTTCGGCTCACCGTTTACAAGAGCTATCATAATAACGCTTACGGTATCCTGAAGCTGTGTGAAAGAATACAGCTTATTCAGCACAACCTGAGCGTTTGCGTCCTTTTTAAGCTCAAAGACGATACGCATACCGTCCTTGTCGCTTTCGTCACGGGGATTTGCTATACCTTCAATACGCTTGTCACGTATAAGCTGTCCCGTAACTTCAAGAAGCTTGGACTTGTTGACCATATAAGGAATTTCGGTAACTATGATTTTTGTACGGTTACCTTCTTCTACTATTTCAGCCTTGCCTCTGAGGGTGATCTTGCCTCTTCCGGTATAATATGCCGAGCGTATTCCGCTGTAGCCCATAATTATACCGCCGGTAGGAAAATCGGGGCCTTTTATATACTGAAGTATCTCTTCAATTCCGCATTCGGGATTGTCTATTCTCTCTACTATAGCGTCGCAAACTTCATTCAGGTTATGCGGAGGTATATTTGTTGCCATACCTACAGCTATACCTACAGAACCGTTTACAAGCAGGTTAGGAAATTTTACGGGAAGAACAGTAGGCTCGTCCAGCTTATCGTCGTAGTTCTTACCCCAGTCTATAGTATCCTTCTTGATATCCTTTAACAGCTCGGATGCTATCTTAGCCATTCTCGCTTCGGTATAACGGTAAGCTGCCGGAGGATCGCCGTCGACAGAACCGAAGTTTCCGTGTCCGTCGATAAGTGGATATCTCATTGAGAAATCCTGTGCAAGTCTTACAAGTGCTTCATATACGGATGCGTCACCGTGAGGATGATATTTACCGAGAACTTCACCGACGGTATACGCACACTTTCTGTACGGCTTACCGGAAGTATTATCGGCTTCATTCATGGTATAGATTATTCTTCTGTGTACAGGCTTCATTCCGTCTCTTACATCCGGAAGCGCTCTCGATACAAGAACAGCCATAGAATACTGAAGGAAGCTTTCCTTCATCTCTTTTTCTATATCTACCTCTATCAGCTTCTCAGTGGCTGTACTGAATTCTTTGATATCCTTTTCCATTACTATTTCCTTTCCGATTTATTTCAAAGTATTGATTTCTCGGTTAATATTTCTCTGAGCTTTGTCTGCTCATCATCGGTAAGACAACGCTTTGGATAAATATATATAAGCTGTCTGTTTACAAAAAGTAAAAACATACCCATATTTTCTACAGCGTCTAAATAATCCGAGCCGAAATAAAGATTTGTTACAACTTCTTCCTGTTTTTCTTCCTCGTGAGGCTCATCTTCTGACGGTTCGTTCACTTCTTGCTCCTGCGACTCTTTTTCTTCAACGACAGGCTCTTGTATTACCGTAGTAATTTTTATTCTGTCACGATAAAACTCGGAGATATAAGTTTCTTCCGCAAGCGAGCTTATAGTAGCGATTAGCTTTTTTCTTATCATAACAGGCTTGTACCAGGTATAAAAAATCATACCGAGCGCCAGTCCTATCAGTACATATCCGTAAAAATTAGATGTATTCCTGATGATAAAGTCAACGCCTAAACCAAGCGCAATGAGATAGACCGCAGTAAAAATCAAGGATTTTTTTAACTGATATTTTCTCTGAAACAGCTTGAAGCCCTCGCTTATTTCATCAAGAGTCATATTATACTTTATCTTAAGCAGTAATTCTTCCATACTATCCTTTCATTTAACTTTTATTATCCGAGCGTAAGTATGACTGCGCCGAAAATAAAACACAATGCAGTACAAGCTCCTGCCATCACTGCGTCACCTATCTTCTTTTTCTTGATAAAAATAGGTATATTGACAGCAGCAAGAGCGCACAGAGCAAAAAGACACATCGGCAGGAAAATTTTCATCTCAAGCGTGCCTGTAAGCAGACAAAACGCCGCAAATACCCACATAAGTCCGCAAAGAGCTATCAAGCCTTTTCGTACTGTTACAAAAGGAGCTATTGCTTTTTCAAGCTCTTCTTCTTCTTTCATTCGTATCTCAGCCTGTGCTTTTTCTTCGACATCTGTCTGATACTGAGCTTTTACACGTTCTACTTGTTCTTCCTTACGCTTTCTCAGAAGTTCCTTTTCATCGGGCTGTTCTTCATTTTTATTTAGTATTTCGTCACTCATAAAAACACCTTAATATCTTTAATTTGTTTTAAAAGACTGTATTTAAAAAATAGAATAAATTTTCTATCCCCATCCCCAAACCCCTTCCCCTTGGGAAGGGGCTGTTTATCGGGGGCTATCGCCCCTCGCCCCTATTGGGGGCTACGCCCCTCAACCCCATTTTGTGATTAAAAAGAGGTTTATAAACAGTCTTTACATATCAAATGTTTCTCCTCACCCGAAGCATTTTTTATATCATAAAGCTATTATATATCGAGGTCCTTTGCATATCTTGCGTTCTGCTCGATAAACTCTCTTCTCGGTTCAACCTTATCACCCATAAGAATTGAGAATATTTCATCGGCTCTTGCGGCGTCCTCAAGATTAACCTTTATCATAGTTCTTGCGGAAGGATCCATAGTAGTTTCCCACAGCTGTTCGGGATCCATCTCACCAAGACCTTTATAACGCTGAACTTCAACCTTTGCGTTGCTCTCTCCTGCAAGTTCAGCTATATAAGCGTCTCTCTCTTCATCGCTGAACGCATATCTTATCTTCTTGCCTCTGAACACTTTGAACAGCGGAGGCTGTGCAAGATATACGTGTCCTTCTTCAATAAGAGGACGCATGAAGCGGAAGAAGAAAGTAAGAAGCAGCGTTCTGATATGTGAGCCATCGACATCGGCATCCGCCATTATTACTACTCTGCCGTATCTGAGCTTAGTTATATCAAAATCTTCGCCGATACCCGTACCGAGCGCCTTTACGACAGGCTGAAGCTTATCGTTATTATATACCTTATCTGCTCTTGATTTTTCTACATTGAGCATTTTTCCCCACAGAGGAAGTATAGCCTGGAAGCGTCTGTCACGCCCCTGCTTTGCAGAACCGCCCGCAGAATCTCCCTCTACGATATATACTTCTGTCTTTGTAGGATCGGTATCCGAACAATCGGCAAGCTTACCTGGAAGTCCTGCACCGTCTGCAACAGACTTTCTCTTTGCCTCCATAGCCTTCTTAGCGGCGTCTCTTGCCGCCTGTGCATTGATACATTTCTGAGCTATGGTAGCTATAGTGTCGGGATGCTCTTCAAAATAATAAGTCAGCTTTTCGGTAGTTATCTTATATACAACGGGACCTACTTCGGGATTGCCGAGTTTACCCTTTGTCTGACCTTCAAACTCACACTCGGGGAGCTTAACCGAAATAACGGCGTTTATAGCTTCTCTTATTGCTTCGCCGCTGAGCGGAACAAATTCCTTAGCCTCGTCGTTTTTCTTCTTTGATTTTTTATTCTGCTGAGCCTGCTGTTCTTTATAAGCCTTTACAAAGTCGTTTATGACTTTATTCAGAGCTTTCTTGAAAGCTACCTCGTGAGTACCGCCGTCTATAGTATGGATATTATTTGCAAAAGACCTGAAAGTTTCGCTGTTGAAGTCGGTATTGTACTGGAAAGCTATCTCAACCGATATTTCATCAAGAAGTCCTTCAATATACACTACATCGGGATGAAGAGCGTCTGCTCCTCTTTTTTTCTGAAGCCACTCAACATAGCTTATAATACCGCCCTCGTACTGAAGAACTTCCTGCTTCGGCTCATTATCATCTCTTAGATCGCTTAAAACTATCTTAAGACCGCCGTTAAGAAAAGCCTGTTCTCTCAGTCTGTCAAGCAGAATATCATATTTGAACTCTGTACTGTGGAATATGGTTCTATCGGGCTTAAAGCGTACCTGAGTACCGGTTTTATCGGTAGTACCGATGACCTTCATCTGCTCATTGTAGTGACCGCCGTTTTCAAAACGCTGAAAGTGAATCTCCTTACCGTCATATACGGTAAGCTCAAGCCATTCCGAAAGAGCGTTTACAACAGACGCACCAACGCCGTGAAGACCGCCGGATACCTTATATCCGCCGCCGCCGAATTTACCGCCGGCATGAAGTATGGTATATACTACCGTAGCTGCGCTTATCTTCTCTTTCGGATGAATGCCTGTAGGTATACCACGACCGTTGTCGGTTACTTCTATAACATCATCGGGAAGTATCTTTACATTTATCTCGGTACAATATCCTGCAAGAGCCTCGTCGATAGCGTTATCAACAATCTCATATACAAGATGATGAAGACCACTCTCACCGGTCGAACCGATATACATACCCGGTCTTTTTCTTACAGCTTCAAGACCTTCAAGTATCTGTATATCATCTGCGCCGTATTCGTGATCTACCTGAGTATTGTTTTCAATATCTTTTATCTCACCGTCTATAACAGATTCGTCAAGCTCTGCTGTGTTTTCAAGAATATCAGCCATAATTCTTCCTTTCGGTATTTTGCACATTTTTCTCATAATACTATATATAATTATACCACAGTTAACTCAAAAAGTCAAATAAAAGCGCATTACAAAGCATAAAAAATTCTCTGCCGAACAGCAGAGAATTTATATATCTATCAAAAAATTACAAGATTTATATTTATCGGTTATTATGCTTTAATTATTTTTTTTACAATCATAATTCATTAATTCCTTTCTTAAAATTTTATTAACCAAAATTAAATGATGTATTATCGCCCTGAAAACCATTTTCTTTATACTGTGTCATAGGTTCTCCATCACTAAACCAAGTTATAATCCAGTATTCACCAAATTCATCTTCGCCTTCACCTACATACGCATCACCGTCAGGAGTGTAACCAATTATAGCATAACCATCGCCGTTATAACCAAGTATTTTGTCACCACTGTTGGTTGTTCCATAATTTGTAGGAGCTGTTGTTTCAGGAGTGGGATCTTCAGGCTTAGACATCTGTGAAGCAAATTCTTCAGGAGTTATCTGCTTAGGAGGTTCTACCTTAGTATCGCTCAGATAATCACCATGAATAAATTCGCCGTCCTTAAGCTTAAAATATCCTGTATTTGTCTTTGCTATAACCTTTACAGAATCGCCCATAGCATACTGTTTTACAGCCTCTGCGCCAATAACAGCTTTATTTCTGCTATAGCAAGTTTCAGCTATATACTTTGTAGCTTCAAGCTTTTCTTCAGTCCATTCAGGAGCTTTAGTTGTTGAAGCGGTTGTTGTTACAGTTGTTTCAGGAGCCTTAGTCGTAGATGTTGTTGTTTCAGGAGCTTCTGACTCTACAGGCTTAGGAGTTTCTACAGGCTTAGTAGTAGTTTCTTCTGTTGTCTGAGCTATAGAACTTTCTTCGCTTGTACTGCTTATACTGTCGGAAATATTCGTATCTATTGATGAGCTTACAGAGCTGTTTTCTGCATTTGTCTGACAACCTGTAAGAACCAGAGCGCAGGCTGATATAATAACAATCTTTTTAATATTTATAAACATTTCTCCATCTCCTATATTTTTTGTTGCCTGTGAATATATTAATTCTATAAGTTATTATAGCAATTTATGTTATTACTGTCAATACCGAGATAAACTTGCAGAAAACAAAAATTTGAAGTTATGATGATTAGCAAAAGTCAAAACCAACTTTTTGAGGTTGTTAGCTCGTCTTGAAATGTGTCACTGGCACATTTCAAGAGAAACAATAGCATTAATAATACAGTTTAGGGGAACTTTTCTTCGTGAGAAAAGTTCCCCTTTAACCCTTCAAAAGATCGTTTTGTCTAAGAAATTTCGCCCTCTGCGGAGGGCGATTTAAGGCTCTGCCTTAAAAATCCGCAAGCCTTTGAAAAGGCTTGACCGAAACTTTTGATTTTACACTTATAATTTTGATCTTCTCTTTAATGTAAATACCGACACATTCGTAATATATACCCGTTCTTCCGTTACTACAAAGCTCTTCGGCA
>CAMEKR010000070.1 GCA_945921515.1 uncultured Clostridia bacterium
TCGCTCTCTGCGGAGAGCGATTCGGGACTCTGTCCCGAAACCCTGCAAGCCTTTGTAAAGGCTTGACCGAAACTTTTGGTTTTGCACCCCTTAATCTTCCGTTAAACCCCGCCGTTATGCAAACCTCCGCCACGCACTACTTATTAAAAGGCGGAAATGGGAACACCGGCACGGTGTCAGTCTTTCTTCGTTTCGGGAAGCATATATTTTTCGCTGTAGATGGCAAACTTCTTTTGGAATTCCTCGTTGTTTGTCGCCTTGAGGTCGTTTATATAGCTATGGGTATCAAAACTGTTATCGTGTATCTGTATCATACATACCGCTATATTTGAGCAATGGTCTGCGACTCTCTCATAGTTAGTGATAAGATCGGTAAGCACAAAGCCCATCTCAATCGTACACTTGCCCTTGCGAAGACGCCTTACATGGCGGTTCCTTATTTCGGTACGCATAACATCTATGACCTCTTCAAGCGGCTCGACCGACTTTGCCTGCTCGATATCATTATGCTCAAAAGCCATAATGGCAGTATCAAGTATCTCGTTTATCGCACCGTTGAAGATGTGTATCTCTTCAACGGCTTTTTTAGAGAATGAAAGACCTTTATCATTCATTTCTTTTGCACATTCGGAAATATTTACCGCATGGTCGGATATTCGCTCAAAGTCGCCTATGCAATGCAGAAGCATATTTACCGTCTGACTGTCTGCAGGAGTCAGGTTCTTTGAGCCAAGCTGTAAAAGATAGCTTCCCAGCTTGTCCTCATATATATCCACCTTGTTCTCGTTCTCGGTTACTGTCTCGGTGTCACGGTCATTGTATTTTGAAATAAGCCCTATCGACAGCTTCAAAGTATCTCTGGCACAGTCAGCCATCCTTATTGCTACCGACTTGCACTGTTCAAGCGCAACGGAAGGAGTTGCAAGGAAACGAGGATCGAGTATCTGGAACTCGTCCTTTGCCTCGCTCTCGTCCTTTTTGTCACGGACAGTGATATATGCGAGTTTTTCAAGCAGCTTCATGAACGGCAGCCATATTACCGTCGCAAATACATTGAACACGCTGTGCATTACTGCAATTCCTGCCTGACTCGCAGATTCGTTTATAAACTCAAACGGGAAGAATGCGTTTATCGCATAGAATATCACCATAAACGCTATCGTGCCGATAAGGTTGAAATAAAGATGAACAAGTGCGGCTCTCTTTGCATTCTTGTTTGCGCCTACCGATGAAAGAAGAGCAGTAACGCAGGTACCGATATTCTGTCCCATAATGATAGGGAGCGCAACGCTGTACTTTAACGAGCCGGTCGCACACAATGCCTGCAATATACCGACCGACGCCGACGAGCTTTGTATTACCGCTGTAAGTATTGCTCCGGCGATCACTCCGAATATTGGGTTTGAGAACATCGTCAGTATGCTTGTGAACTGCTCATTTCCGGCAAGTCCCGATACCGCTTCGCTCATTGCATTCATACCGAACATAAGTATAGCAAAGCCGACAAGAATAGTGCCTATGTCTTTTTTCTTGCTGGACTTTGACATAGATATCAGGAATATTCCGATAATAGCAAGTATAGGCGTAAATGAAGTAGGCTTCAGCAGCTGCATTATCATGCTATCGCCCTCTATGCCTGTCAGCGACAGCAGCCACGATGTCATTGTCGTTCCTATATTAGCGCCCATAATTACGCCGATAGCCTGCGACAGCTTCATTATGCCCGAGTTTACGAATCCGACTACCATAACCGTAGTTGCGGACGATGACTGTATTACCGCTGTTACGAGTGCGCCAAGCGCAATGCCTTTAAACGGATTGGAAGTCATCTTTTCGAGAATTTTCTCAAGGCGGCTGCCCGACAGCTTCTCAAGTCCCTGTCCCATGGCGTTCATGCCGTACAGGAACATTGCGAGGCCTCCTATCAGCGAAAGAATGCTGAATATGTCCATAGTTTTCCTTTCCAGACTTGTCTTCTTTGACCGGTCACAAGCGGAGATAATCTGCACCGCTGTTTCTTTTGTTCTTCTTTATCTGTAGATGATATGCCGCTTTCTTTTGATTTACCTTAGAAAGCCGGACACAGACTTACCCCGTAAATCAGATTTTTCTGACACGGGGAGTCCTTTTATATTACCGCAAGAGTAAATATTACCGTTCCGAAGGTGAACTCTACGGGTATTGTAAGCGTGAACTTTGCTTTTATACTCTTTACAGCCGACGCTGTGGTGCTTTCCTGAGGAGTAAGTCCTATCTCTTTGCCTGTGGATTCGGAAATGTTTACATTGTACAGTCCGTTGCTGAGGTTAAGGAATTCGCTTATAGCGTCCTTGGCGTAATCCATATCGGTAACCTCTTCTTCGGCAAAACGGCTTGCAAAAACTGCGGCAGCCTTATCGTCAAGCGATATTGCGGATACTGCGCTGAAATCGCCGCAAAGCTCCTGAATAACAGTCAGATCGTTGTCGCCTATCTCGGCATTTACAAGAGGCGTGAAATCATCTCCGACAAAACGGATAAGATTCTTGAAAAGGATATTTACATATTCGGAGCAGTAGTCGGAATATTCTCCTTCAAGAGAGAAGAAAGAGGATATAACATTCTCTGTCTTTTCATTGCTCTCTTCGCTGAAATCCTTGTCGGTAAGGTCGTTTTCTTTCTTGTAGTTTTTCAGCACCGTCTCAAACTCCTCGTTTGTAAGACAGCCCATATCCACAAGAGCCTGTCCGAGCAGAAGACAGCCTGTCTTCTGGCTTGAGAGCAGCTCCTCTACCTGAGCTTCGGTGAGATAGCCCATCTCAACGGCGATATCGCCTATTCTCTTATCTACCGTTGCCTGCTTTCTATGTACTGCGTCTACCTGCTTTGCGGTCATATAGCCTGCATTGATGGCAAGCACGCCGAGCTTAACTCTTGTGCTGTCCTTCTTTTCAAGGGCAAGTCTTAAGTTAGCGGGAGAAACGATTTTCTTGTTGAGCAGATAGCTGCCGAAAAATTGTGTAAACATGACTTAATTCTCCTTTTTGAAATAGTTGTCAAGCAGACGGTAAAGCTGCTCGTCGTCTACGGGCTTTTGTAAAAAGTCGTTTGCGCCGAGTTTTATCGCCTCTGAAAGATTGCCTACCGTACCTACCGAGGTTGCCATAATTACTACGGCGTCGGGAGAATTGGTCTTGATGAGTCTGAGAGCGTCTACACCGGACATCTCGGGCATTACTATGTCCATAAATGTGATATCCGGGATGATATCGGCAAATTTTTCAACTGCCTGAGCTCCGTCGCAAGCCTCGTTTATCTGCGTGAAGCCGTATGCGGTAAGCAGCTTTTTCATCTTGTTCCTTACCATCATAGAATCATCGCACACAAGCACCTTTGCTTTTGAAATATCTTTTTCCATAATTTTTCCCTTTCTGACTTCTGAATTATATCAAAATAATATCTACCCAATATTAATCCGTTCCGAAAACGAACAGATAACTAAGCGCAAACCACTCTCTCACCCAGTATACCGGCACGAGATACCAAGGGGTAGCCGAGCTGATGCACTTCACATCATACCCCATACCCTCAGCGAGCAGTCGTGCCCTCAGCTGATGAAATCCATCGGTTACTATCGCTATCTTAAGAGGCTTATCCCCGCTTTCGAGTATCTCCTTTGAATTGCCGAGATTCTCATAAGTGCTTTTTGACCTGTCCTCTTTTGTTATACGCTCTTTGCCGATCCCCATAGCGACAAGGCTCTCATACATTGCCTCAGCCTCGCTGATATGCTCGTTATCGCCTTTTCCGCCCGACACTATGCACTGTGCCTTTGTATCTGCACTCAGATAATCATAGGCGGCGTCAATGCGCTTTTTCAGCATAAGGCTCGGTCCGTCACGTCTCACCTGACAGCCGAGAACTATCACGGCGCGGGAGCCGTCCTTTTCGGGAGCGTCGTTCATATTCGCTATCATAAG
Source organism: uncultured Clostridia bacterium (assembly GCA_945921515.1). Taxonomy (GTDB): domain Bacteria; phylum Bacillota; class Clostridia; order Oscillospirales; family Ruminococcaceae; genus Ruminiclostridium_E. Next base: position 3,960 of record CAMEKR010000070.1, read on the forward strand.
CGCCGACAGGATAACGGCATAAATTACAAGTACGCCGTATATTATCAGCACAGTTCGGTAGGCATATCTCAGCGGCTTTTTACCGCTGTGAAACAGCTTCGGGGCGAATACGCCGAGAAGCATTGTGACAACGCCTATTACAAAGCCGAAATAAGAGCCTGTGTTGAGCGTTCCGCTAAACAGCGGTATTATGAACAGCACAAGCACGACCGCACCTATGGCGGTGAGCGTTATCGCAAGTACCTTTACCGACTTTGTACAGCCGCAAAGCATTCCGAACATTTTACTTTGAAAGCAGCTTCTTTACTCTCTGCATGGCTTCTATTGTGTTCTCGTGAGTGCCGAATGCGGTAAGTCTGAACCAGCCGTCACCGTTCTTGCCGAAGCCTGCGCCGGGAGTGCCTACAACTTCAGCTTCGTTAAGAAGCTTATCGAAGAATGTCCAGCTGTCCATTCCGTCAGGACACTTGAACCAGATATAAGGAGAGTTCTTGCCGCCTGTGTACTTGATGCCCAGCTCGTCAAAGGTCTCGCTCATAATCTTTGCGTTTTCCATATAATATGCGATGGTCGCTCTTGTCTGCTTGTAGCCTTCTTCGGTGAATACCGCCTCTGCGGCACGCTGAACGGGATAAGAAACGCCGTTGAACTTGCTTCCCTGTCTTCTGCACCAAAGCTGCATAAAGCTTATCTCTTCGCCGTCGGGCTTTTCAAGCATAAGCTCTTCGGGAATTACCGTGTAACCGCATCTTGTACCGGTAAAACCTGCCGTCTTTGACAGCGAGCATATCTCTATAGCACACTTTCTTGCGCCTTCTATCTGGAATATGCTTCTGGGAAGAGTTTCATCGGATATGAACGCTTCATAAGCGGCGTCAAATATGATCACCGACTTATTCTTAATAGCATAATCTACCCATACCTTAAGCTGTTCTTTTGTATAAACAGAGCCGGTAGGATTGTTGGGTGAACAAAGATATATAAGTCCGGGCTTCATCGACTCATCGGGCATAGCCGCAAAGTCGTTCTCCTCGGTAGAATTAACGTAATATACCTCTCTGCCGCCCATTACGTTTGAATCAACGTATACGGGGTATGCAGGATCGGTAACTACTACATCCTCATCCGAACTGAAGATATCGCCGATATTGCCGCAGTCGCTCTTTGCACCGTCGCTTATCAGCACTTCCTCGGGAGAAACCGTAACGCCGAAGCTCTTGTAATAGCCTGCTACAGCCTCTCTTAAGAAGTCGTAGCCCTTGCCGCTGTCCTCATATCCTCTGAAGGTCTCTTTTACGCCCATCTCGTCGGCAGCCTTCTTCATTGCCTCTACTACAACGGGAGCTAAAGGCTGTGTAACGTCGCCTATGCCCATCTTGATTATCTTGTTGTCGGGATGTGCAGCCGCATATTCTCTTACTCTCTTTCCGATTTCAATGAAAAGATAGCTTTTCTTAAGGTTTAAGAAACCGGGATTCATTTTTGCCATTCGGTTTTGTTTCCTTTCGTTCTGTTAATTATCCTGTCTTTATCGACACAGATATACATAATATCATTATATCCGTAAACCGTCCAAAAGTCAAGAAATAACGGCAATTAAAAGTACCCAAATTATATCTCTTTTTTACGGTAAAATTACTAAAAAAATAAAAAGCCGTTCACAAACCGACTTATATAATATAAAATTCGATAATACATCTTGAAATTCGGGCTCAGATAGTGTATAATTTTGAATGTGTAGCGTTTTACCGCAAGCTGTTTTCGGTAAAGCCACATAATACAGAAAACGAGGCGCAAAGCCTTGATTTCTCTCGGAAGGAAAATATACCAGATGCTTCATATAGGACTTGATGTAGGTTCGACCACCGTAAAGATTGCGGTGCTCGACGATGAGAATAATGCCGTATACAAAAACTATCAGCGGCACTATTCGGATATAAAGAAGACTATCGCTGAGGTGCTCGGAGGATGTCTTGATACGCTTGACGAAGAGACGGTCACCGTTGCCGTTACCGGCTCGGGCGGCATATCCGTTTCACATTGGCTCGGCATACCCTTTGTGCAGGAAGTGTCGGCAGGTACGACAGCAATACAGACGTTTATCCCGAAGACCGATGTAGCTATCGAGCTGGGCGGTGAGGACGCAAAAATTACATATCTCACCGGAGGTATCGAACAGCGTATGAACGGCTCGTGCGCAGGCGGTACAGGCGCATTCATAGACCAGATGGCGTCGCTGCTCAATACCGATATCACAGGCATAAACGAGCTTGCAAAGGACTATACCACGATATACCCGATAGCTTCACGCTGCGGTGTATTTGCAAAGTCCGATATTCAGCCGCTTTTAAACGACGGCGCAAAAAAGAGCGATGTTGCCGCTTCTATATTCCAGTCGGTAGTAAACCAGACTATAAGCGGACTTGCCTGCGGCAAGCCCATAAGAGGCCATGTAGCGTTTCTCGGAGGTCCTCTGCACTATCTGTCGGAGCTGAGAAAACGCTTTATAGAAACGCTTCATCTTGATGACGAACATATTATATTCCCGCCCGACGCAAACCTTTTTGTTGCAATGGGCGCATCCCTTGCGGAAAACCGTGAAGAGCTTTCGGTAAGCAAGCTTAAGGAAGACCTCAAGGCACTCTCCGCAGTAGAGGTTCACGAGGTTGAAAGACTCGCTCCGCTGTTTGCAAGCGAAGAAGAGCTTAAAGAATTTAAAGACAGACACGCAAAGGCGATAATCCCCGTAAAAGAGCTGTCCGAGGCGGAAGGCCCCTGCTATCTCGGTATAGACGCAGGCTCGACCACCACTAAGGCAACGCTGATAAACAAGGACGGCGATATACTTTACTCTCACTACGGCAACAATATGGGCGATCCGCTGAAGTCCGTAATAGAGATAATAAAAGACCTTTATTCTAAAATGCCCGAAAAGGCATACATAGCAAAGTCCACCGCAACAGGCTACGGCGAGCATCTTATCAAGGCGGCGCTGGGCGTTGACTTCGGTGAGATAGAAACTATGGCTCACTATAAGGCGGCAGAAAAGATACTTCCCGGCGTTGAATTTATCCTTGACATAGGCGGTCAGGATATGAAGTGTATGCGTGTAAAGAACGGCGAGATAGAAAGCATACTTTTAAACGAGGCTTGCTCGTCGGGCTGCGGCTCGTTTATACAGAACTTTGCGAACGCACTCGGAATGCAGCCCGAAGAATTTGCGCAGATAGGTCTTTCGGCAAAGAGCCCCGTCGATCTCGGCTCACGCTGTACGGTATTTATGAACAGCCGTGTAAAGCAGGCTCAGAAAGAGGGCGCAAGCGTTGCCGATATCTCCGCAGGACTTTCCTACTCGGTAGTAAAAAATGCACTTTTCAAGGTAATCAAGATAAGAGATCCCAAACAGATGGGCGAAAAGATAATCGTACAGGGCGGTACATTCCTCAATAACTCCGTTCTGCGTGCGTTTGAGCTTACCTGCGGACGAGAGGTTGTCCGTCCCGACAAGGCGGGACTTATGGGTGCTTACGGAAGTGCGCTTATCGCTCTTTCCCGTGACGACGGCAAAGGCAGTACCCTTGCAAAGCTCGAAAAGCTCGAAAACTTCACCATTCAGAAGACAACGGCACGCTGCGGCAGATGCTCCAACAACTGTCTGCTTACAATAAGCAAGTTTGCCGACGGAACAAGATATATCACAAACAACCGCTGTGAAAGAGGCGCAGGACTCGGCAGCAAGAGCAAAGAACTGCTTCCCAACCTCTTTGACTACAAGTACAAGAGGCTGTTCGACTATGAACCCCTCGATCCCGAAACAGCGCCCAGAGGCGTTGTCGGCATACCGAGAGTGCTTGGAATGTATGAGAACTACCCGTTCTGGTTTACATTCTTCACGAAGCTCGGCTACAGCGTAAAGCTGTCCCCGAAGTCCAGCCGTGAGATATACGACAGAGGTATAGAGACAATGCCGTCCGAGTCGGTCTGCTACCCGGCAAAGCTCTCGCACGGACATATAATGTCGCTTCTTGATGAAGGCGTTAAGTTTATCTTCTACCCTGCGCTTCCGTATGAGATGGATAACGGCGGAGGCGGTGACAACCACTATAACTGCCCCGTAGTTGCTACATACAGCGAAGTTATCAAGAACTCCGTACCCGAGCTTCGTTCTGACGATGTAACGTTCATGAACCCGTTCCTGCCCATCTACGATGAAGACCGTATGCTTGAAAGGCTTATCGAAGTGTTTATGCCGCTTGGAATAGGCGGTGCGGATATCGGAGTTGCGCTTAAAGCCGCTTACGAAGAGGACAGACGCTTTAAAGAGGATATTCGCTCAAAGGGCGAAGAAATTCTTAAAGTGCTGAAAGATACCGGCAAGAAAGGTATCGTGCTTGCAGGCAGACCTTACCATGTCGATCCCGAGATAAATCACGGTATACCCGAAATGATAAACGGATACGGCTTTGCCGTACTTACAGAGGACAGCGTTGCACATCTCGGCAATGTAGTCCGCCCCATCCGTGTAGTAGACCAGTGGATGTACCACACAAGGCTTTATGCCGCCGCTACTCTTGTCGGCAAAACTCCCGAGCTTGAGCTGGTACAGCTCAACTCCTTCGGCTGCGGACTTGACGCAATAACTACCGACGAGGTGCAGGAGATACTGCAGGGCTACGGCAGAATGTACACCGTGCTTAAGATAGACGAAGTAAACAATCTCGGTGCGGCAAGGATCCGTCTGCGTTCACTGATATCCGTAATGGAAGAGCGTGAAAGAAACGGCATCAAGCCCGTACCCGAATATAAGGGCTATATCCGTCAGCCGCTGTTCACAAAGGAGATGAAGAAGGATTATACCATCATAGCTCCGCAGATGGCTCCGTTCCACTTTGACCTTCTTGAACAGGCGTTCCGCTATTCGGGATATAATATTGAGATTCAGAAGAACTATTCAAAGGAAGTTGTTGACGAAGGACTGAAGTATGTAAACAACGACGCCTGCTACCCTGCAATAATCACTATAGGTCAGCTTCTGTATGCGCTCAATCACGGTAAATACGATAAGGACAAGGTTGCCGTTCTGATAACACAGACAGGCGGTGCGTGCCGTGCTACAAACTATGTAGGTATGCTCAAAAAGGCGCTCAAGGACGCAGGTCTTGACAATATCCCCCTTATTTCGCTCAATGTAGTCGGCATGGAAAAGAACCCCGGCTTCAAGCTGACTCTTCCGCTTATTTACCGTGCGTTCATATCGGTTATTTACGGTGATCTTCTCAGCCGCTGTGTATACCGTGTCCGCCCCTACGAAGCTGAAAAGGGCGCCGCAAACGCAATGTACGAAAAGTGGAGCAAGAAGATAAAGCAAGACCTGAAGAGCCTGTCCTTAGCTAAGTTCAACAAGAATATAAAGGCTATCGTTGCGGACTTTGATGCTATCCCCACGCTCGATATCGAAAAGCCGAGAGTAGGTATCGTCGGAGAGATACTCGTAAAGTATCACCCTGCCGCAAACAACAATGTCGTTGATCTTGTCGAGGCTGAGGGCGCAGAGGCGGTAGTACCCGATCTTATGGGATTCATTTACTTTATCTGCGATCACGCAAACTCACGCCACGAGCTTCTGACCGTATCAAATGCAAGATACAGGCTCAGCAATATGGCAATAAAGTTCATAGAGCTTATGCAGACATCCTACAAAAATGCCATTGAGGGCACAAAGTTCGGCTCGTTTATGAAGATAAGCGAGATGAGAAGACTTGTCGAGGGTGTTGTTTCAACAGGAAACATCGCAGGTGAGGGCTGGTTCTTATCGGCAGAGATGATAGAGCTTATCCACAGCGGCGTAAACAACATCATCTGTATGCAGCCGTTTGCCTGCCTGCCGAACCACGTTACCGGCAAGGGCATAATAGGCGAGCTTCGCAGACAGAACCCCGAGTCAAACATCATTGCCGTTGACTACGATCCCGGCGCTTCCGAAGTAAATCAGATAAACCGTATCAAGCTGATGCTGACTCAGGCATTCAGACAGATGCGCCAGAAGACGCTCCCCACCGAAGAGAGTATAGAAGCTCCAAAGGCTGAGATAAAGGACAAATATTCTGCGCTTGATGTTTAACTACAGTTAACAACCCTGTGATATAATGTTAATATCACATAATCCATAAGAAGAAAGGCTAAAATTATGGCACAGATGAAATTCACCACAGAAACCGGAACAAGCAACATAGACGGCAAGAAGATCGGCAAGATAGCTGTCATTGTTATTATTGTAATTGCTCTGCTCGTTCTTTTGTTCAACTGCTTCTCAATAGTAAACGAAGGCTTTATCGGAGTTAAATATACTTTCGGAAAGATCACTCAGGATAATCTTTCGCCCGGACTTAACTTCTGCATTCCGTTTGTTGAAGAGATAAGACAGGTCGATACCCGTGAGCAGGTATACTCCGTAGTTGACGACGCATATACCAGCGATACCCAGACGGTACAGCAGCTTCAGCTCAAGCTCAACTACAGATATGACAGCGCAAAGCTCTCCGATATCATAAGAAATGTCGGCATCGACAATGTTGAGAGCAAACTGCTTGTACAGAATGTTGCCAAGATAACCAAGAACGAAATAGGCAAGGTCAAGGCGGAGGAGCTGGTACAGTCCCGTTCAGACGTTCAGCAGACAATACAGGATGTACTGGCAGAGACGCTTGCACCCAGCGGCATCGTTGTAGTATCCTTCGCTATAGAGAACCTCTCATTCGATGAAGCGTTTGAGTCGTCTATACAGGCAAAGGTAATTGCCGCACAGGACGCTCTCAAGATGGAGAACAAGACTAAGGAAAAAGAGGAAGAGGCAAAGCAGGTCGTTATTGCGGCTCAGGCTAAGGCAGACAGTACAAAGCTTGAGGCAGATGCAGAGGCTTACGCTATCGAAGCAGTACAAAAACAGCTTGAGAACAGCCCCAACTACATAGATTATCTTAAGATAACCAACTGGAACGGTCAGCTTCCTCAGATAATAGGCGACGGCGTTAATCCGTTTGTAAATCTCGACAGCTCCGCTAACACAACCGAGAGCAGTACGGATACTACATCTAAGCAGTAAAAAAGGTTTTTTATAAATAGTAACGGGGAGGTCTTTCCTCCCC
>CAMEKR010000071.1 GCA_945921515.1 uncultured Clostridia bacterium
AGATGCAAGGATGAGTGCAATATGGAGTTTTGCGTGATTTCTTCATCTTCCGACCTTGAAAAAGGTATGTACGGTATATTTGAGCCTAAAGCGTATTGCACAGTGCTTGAGGCTGAAAACATCACCGATAGCATACTTATCGTACCCGGTCTTTGCTTTAATGATGAAGGCTTCAGACTCGGCTACGGAAAAGGATATTATGACAGATTTATAAGCCGGTACAAAGGATACAGTATCGGAGTTTGCTATAAAGAGTTTATGACCGATGAAATACCGACAGATGAATATGATAAGCCTGTTGATACAGTCATAACCGACAGATAGATGAAAGGAAGGCAATAATGGAAAATAATCCTGTGGACGCTGTTAATAGCAGCGATGTATCTACGAATACAGAAGACCGCACCATACAGATGGATTCTATAAAAGATTTTAACACGGGTGATGTGCCTTCATATACCGAAACAGACGAACCGGAAACTGTTTCGGATATAACGGATAGCTCAGACGAAGCAAAGCCGTCTGATTCCGATGAAGTAACCGAAGAAGAATATCAGGAGTATCTTGCCGAGAAAAAGGAAAGAGCAAAGAAAATTAAGGCTAAGAACCGTCATATCAGAACCTTTTCGCATATTCTGACCGGTGTTCTCCTTTCGGTATTTATTATCTCCGTTTCTTCTTTCCTTGCTGTTTATATTGTAAAATCGGCACTTGATTTTACGGGTATAGGCAAGACATATTGCCAGGCTGAGATTTACATTGACGAAAAAACTACTGTTGATGATATAGCTCAGGACCTTGCAAATCTCGGAATAATCACAATGCCGGATGTCTTTAAGATGTACACAAAAGCATTCGGTAAGGATGAAGGCTTTGTCAAGGGTACATTTACCGTTGACACTACAATGTCGTACAGTACCCTTATTTCTACGCTTAAAACGATATCCGAAGCTGATATAACGGTATCGATAAGAATAACAGAGGGTATGACTTTAGACGAGGTAGCACAGATGCTTGAAGATAATCTTGTATGCCGTGCCGATGATTTCAGAGAGCAGTGCAAGGTGCTTGATGATTCTTATAAATTCCAGAAGCGCCTTGAAAAAGAGCCGCTGAAATATTATCAGATGGAAGGCTACATTTTCCCTGATACCTACGAGTTTTATGTTATCCCTGCGCTTGAAGACGATAACGAGCTTGATACTACGGAATATGCCAAAAAGGTGCTTGATATAATTTATCAGAACTTCAACAATAAGCTCACAGGCAGATATTACAACCGTATGACCGAGCTTGGACTCACCCTTGACGAAACGATTACTCTTGCTTCTATCGCACAAAGAGAAGCGGATACCAACGTAAATATGGGTAATGTTGCGTCGGTATTCTTTAACCGTATGGCTGATGCCGAAACATATCCGCATCTTGAATCGGATGTAACCGTTCATTATGTTGATGAACATATTAAGCCGCATCTATCGACTGCCGAATATGATCAGAAAATGTTTGATGCATACAACACCTATAAGTGTGACGGAATACCTGTGGGACCGATATGCAACCCCGGTCTTGACGCAATAAAGGCTGTACTTTATGCACCCGAAACAGATTATTATTATTTCTGTGCCGATCCCGAAACTACGGATATGTATTTTGCCGCTACTATCTATGAGCATGAAGAGAACCTGCGCATATGCGGTCTTGATGAAGCAATAGCAGATTAAAGAGTTTTTCCGCCGCAGAGCGTATCTGCGGCGGAATGCTGTAATTGAACAAACTGAGAGGTTTTTTATGTTAGAATTATTATCTCCCGCGGGCGATCCCGAATGCCTTATGTCAGCCGTTGATTACGGTTGTGACGCTGTATATCTCGGAAGCACAATGTTCGGTATGAGAGCCGGTGCGGCAAAGTTTGATACCGAGAAGCTGAAAAGCGGAGTTGAATATGCTCACGCAAAAGGCGCAAAGGTCTATCTTACCTGCAATACAGTACCTTCAAATGATGAGATAGAACAGCTTCCCGATTTTATAAAGAACGCATATAACTGCGGCATAGATGCGGCTATAGTCAGCGATATAGGTTGTATAGCTCTTATAAAACAAACCGTACCTGAGCTTGATATCCATGTATCCACTCAGGCAGGCGTTGTGAACTATGTAACAGCAAATGAGCTTTATAAAATGGGAGCAAACCGTATTGTTCTTGCCCGTGAGGTAGATATCGACAATATCAGAAGAATAAGAGAAAAGATACCGCAGGATATGGATATAGAGGTATTTGTTCACGGCGCTATGTGCGTTTCATTTTCGGGCAGATGTCTGCTGTCAAGCTTTATGACCGGAAGAAACGCAAACAAGGGCGAATGCGCACAGCCTTGCAGATGGAAGTATCATCTTGTCGAAGAAAAACGCCCCGGAGAGTATTATGAGCTTTGCGAAGGCGACGGCGGTTCGTATATCCTCAATGCAAAGGATATGTGCATGATTGAGCACCTCAAAGAGCTTAAAGATGCCGGCGTCACAAGCTTCAAGATAGAAGGCAGAGCCAAATCGGCTTATTATACCGCTGTTGTTACAAATGCCTACAGAGCCGCACTTGACGCCGTAAAAAACGGCGGACAAGTACCGGAATGGGCAGTTGAAGAAGTGTACAAGGTTAGCCATAGGCAGTATTGTACAGGTTTTTACTTTAATATGAACGATGCGGCACAGTACTATGAGAACAGCGGATATATCCGTGAATATGACTTTGTCGGAGTAGTGGACAGCTGTGAAAACGGAAAGGTGAACATTACACAGCGCAACTATTTTACTGTTCATGATGAGCTTGAAGTTTTGTCTCCCGGAAAGAAACCGGTAAAGCTTGATATCCCTTATCTAATTAACTCTAAGGGAGAACAGACAGAGATAGCTAACAGAGCAACAGAAAAAATGTCTTTTGAGTATCCGATAGCGTTCCCCCCTCATTCGATAATCAGAAAACCCGTAGTATCTAAGTGATTTGAGAGGTATTATTATGCTTAATGCGCCGCAAAATCTGTATGCAACTGCATTTGACGGTTCTGTCCGTTCTACCTGGACAGCCGTTGAAGGTGCTGACGGATATATCCTTAAATTCTATAATAAAGATGAACCAGAAAAGTGCATAAAGTCAAGATATGCTCAGGGTACTACCAAGCTGATATTAGGCTTTAAAAATGGCAGAGAGTATCTCGTCAGAGTCTGTGCTTTCAGATATAATGGCGGCAGAGAAGTAATAGGAGAGCTGTCCTGTCCTGCTTCATTTGTACCTATCTGCAGGCATCTCAAGGCGCAGAACATAATTACCGTGCAAAAGGGCGAAACGGCGCAAATAGTATGGGAGCATAATAACAAAACTCCTCATGTTGTTTTTTCGTCGGATGATGAAAATATAGCGACAGTTAACGCCAATGGGCGTGTAACTGCCGTGTCTGACGGAAATGCGGTTATTACGCTTACAGAAGACAGCGGTGATAAGTTTCAGGTTAAAGTAGCCGTAGGCAGAGATATGTCAAGATACTCCGATTCGATGCGGATAATGCTTTGCGGAGATATTATGTGCTCGCTTGCTCATCAGCGCAAGGAGAGCAGCCGTGCGCTCGATTTCGGCGACACGCTTATGGGTATAAAAGATATAATATCCTCCGCTGATTATTCTGTTGCGGTGCTCGAAACCGTCTGCTGTGACAGCGCACCGTTTGAGTATGAAAAGATAAGAACGGATAAAGGAAGCCCTAATTGCAACTCGCCATCTACATTTTTGCGTGCTGTGAAAAACTGCGGAATTAAGGGACTTGTAACCGCTAATAACCATAACTGTGACGCAGGTATCGAGGGACTAAAGAAAACGGTCGAACAGATAAAGCGTAACGGAATAGACAATATCGGAACGCTCGACGATGAGATACATTATGTATCAAATAAAGTTATAAAGGTTGCTATCGTAGCATTCAATTTTATTTCTAACGGGCTTGAAGGCGATGTTCCTTTACAGATAATAGGCAAATATGACCGTGAAAGGTTTTTATCGCTTATAAGTGAAGCTAAAAGCGAACAGTCCGATTATATTATCGTGTATGCCCACTTCGGACAGATGAATTCTTTGATGGTACGGCATAGCCAACGGGAAGAAGCCGAATTTATGGCGAATAACGGCGCTGATATAATTATCGGTTCGCATCCCCATACTCCTCAAAGGATGGATATCATAACAACAGCCGACGGAAAAGAAGTACCTTGCTTTTACTCTTTAGGCAATCTGTTTTCTTCTATGAGTGAGATGCGTGAGAACAGAGAAACAGCAATAGTATCTTTGTCGCTTTCCAAGACAGAAGATGCCGTGAGGGCGAAAGCGTCATATATACCCGTAGTTTGCAAGGATACCGATGAAGGATATTCTCTCAGAGTGCTTAATGGTGCGCTTACAGCAGACGAGCAGGAGGCTTATGAACGCATTAAAAATTGCATAGGAGGTAAGCTCCCTTGCTCCGACAGAAAATTCCTTCTGCAAGGCTCTGCTATACTTAGAAAGCTGTTCAGCTCCGAGAGATTCTCTTACGATGATACAGCTCTTATTCTGTCGCCCGTATCGCTGATGAGCGAAAAGTCTCTGCCGTGCGATACCGCAGAAAATCCGAGACTTGCGCTTGATACGGCAAAGTGCTTTGAACAGCATATCGCCAACAGCAATGCAGACAGTATAGTTATCGATTTATATACAATGGCGGCGGTTTCCTGCTACAGATACGGCGAAAGCTATTATACCGCTTCTAAGCTGTTTTTGAACTCGGAATTTTATAAAAACAACGCCGACAGGCTCGAAAAGGTATCTCCGCCTTACGATAAAGAACTGTGGAAGCGTTCTCTGGATGAATACGCAAAAGTGATAGCAAAGCATTTTGACAAGAATAATACCATTCTTATCCGCCTGTCATTCGGCGATATGTGCGTAAAGCACGATCAGCTGAGAAACTGCAGGCAAAATGCTAATCTCAACAAGCGGCTAAGGCTTTATGAAGATTATCTTATTTCGCTTTTACAGCCTGTTGTCATTGATGTAGCAAAGTATTACTTTACCGATGGCGACAGCAATCAAGTTGCTTCATTTGAACCGCTGTTTTATGATGATGTAAACGAAAAGATAGCGGCGGTGACCGAAGGCAGAGCGGACAGATTCTATCTTGACAAAGCGGATGTAAAGCTATGGCTCAGGCGAGTTGTCCGTTATTATGACAATATGACGGCAAGAGCGTATCAGAAAAGACTGCTCGACAGCAGATATGCTTCGGATAGAATCATAGAATACAGCTCAAAGCAGTTTACGGCGGAAAATGCCGAATATCTGATATATCTGCGTGATAAGCAGGTAAAATCATATGACGATGCAAAGTGTCTTCTAAAAGCAAACTTCGGAGCAGAGAAGATGATAAAGCTGATAACGGCTTTGCAATCCATTGAAGGCGATATAAGCAGCTGCAGTTATGATGATATAAAGATAATATTTGATGAAAACCTGAGGGCAAAAAAACTGCTTGCTTCTAAGCTGACTCCCGTTTACAGATATGTACACGAGGATAACTGCGAACAGATATTCCTTATAAGAAATAACGAAGCGGCTTTGAAAGAATACGAAACAGCGTATAAGCCTGCCATAGTAGATATATGGGGAAGCTGTATTTCACGGGAAACGGTGAACCGCAACAAAAAGGGCATTTTCGTTGACAAGTATATCTTTAAGCAACCGTTGCTCCTTACAGGCGAGCCTGATATGCCGTTTGACGATAAAATCGGTTCTGACGCATTTTGCGGCAGTTCGTGGCGGAGAAGAACCGTTAAGGACGCTTTTTGCCATGCAGGAAAATCTATCCTTGACAATAGCGGTGCAGATTGGCTTATAGTCGATTTGTACGATATTATATGCGGTATGATGAAGTACAAAGGCTCGCTGTTTGAAGTAGATGATTTTATACTGCGTACCGATTTCTATAGGAATATGTCGGGTGAGTGCGTTGCTTCATACATTTTCAGCGAGAAAAGCAAGGAATACTGCGATAATGCTATGCACAGCTTCTGCGAATTTGTAAGCAAGCGTTACAAAGGTAATATCATTCTCATAAAGGCTGACCTTAAGGACAAATATATTTCTCTTGACAAGAAGCTCTGCACGCTAACTGACAGCGATAACACGCTTAATGAGAAGAAACAATTCATTGCCCGATATGAGAACCTGTTCGCACAGAAAACCGGCTGTTATGTTATCGATATATCAAAGTATTTTTATGCCGATGACAGCTTTGCGCTGGGCGGTGCTCATATAGTACACTATGAGGATAAATTCTACAGCGAATGCTGTAAGCATATCACGGATATTATCACAAACGGCGGAGAACACCGCCGTGACAGCGTAGATAAAGAGTATATCACGCTTCGTGATTTAAAGATAAAATAACTTTCAGCCGTTGTCGACTATGCTCGATGGCGGCTGAAGCTGTTATGTATCATTTTGTACTGCTGCTGTATTTGAGCTTTGTTGCAAGACCGCCTCTTATGTGGCGTTCATCCTTGTTTTTCTGAAGCACCTCCCTGACTTTTTTTGCAAGGACAGGATCGGCTTTAGCAAGTCTTACGGTCACATCCTGGTGAACCGTGCTTTTGCTTATCCCGTATACCTTTGCCGTACTTCTTACCGTTGCGTTGTTATCTATTATATATTCTCCGAGTATAACACATCTTTCACATTTTGTTTCCGGTATCATTCCGGTGTTCACAGTATCGCCCCTTTCGTATTGAAAACGCAGAAGAAATCAGCGTTTTCCGTTTGCTAAGAATATATGCTGAAAAGGGCGTAAATATAACATTTAGGCTTTTCAAGAAAAACCGCCGATAAGGATAAGCGCCGATATTAGCTCTGAACAGTAAAAACGCCCTGCGGTACGGTTCAATGCCGTGCCGCAAAGCGCCTTATGCGTTGTCTCTACGATAAACCGGGTAATTTGTTAATTGTTTATCTCACGGTGATTATTGTTTGTTTCCAATACTTCGTTTTGTCTGAAGAAAAGCGAAATACACCAGATAGCAGCCAGCGCAACCAAGATATAAAGGATTCTGCTTACTACCGAAGCACTTCCTCCAAACGCCCATGCAATGACATCAAACTGGAAAAGTCCTACAAGTCCCCAGTTGAGTCCGCCGACGAGCAGTATAAAAAGAGCTATCCTGTCCATCATAAATTTGCCTACCGTCCTTCCCATAAAGATGAATGCATACAGTTTTCATACGCACTCTTATATTATTATCAACGCAAAAATTTGATATATTCATAGGCAATATAACCAAAAAAGCGGTTTAATCGTGATAATTATACTGCAATTTCACAAAACGGCAAAAAAACGAAAAAAAGTGTTGACAAACTCTACCCATTCGTGTATAATATAATACTGTCAGGTGGAGAGAAAAACTCAAAACCTTTTATGTGGAAGCTTAGCTCAGCTGGGAGAGCATCTGCCTTACAAGCAGAGGGTCATAGGTTCGAGCCCTATAGTTTCCACCAATGGCCTGGTAGTTCAGTTGGTTAGAACGCCGCCCTGTCACGGCGGAGGTCGTGGGTTCGAGTCCCATCCAGGTCGCCATTTTTAATGGTTTTTCTGCCTCTGTAGCTCAGTCGGTAGAGCAGAGGACTGAAAATCCTCGTGTCGTTGGTTCGATTCCGACCGGAGGCACCAATTTAATATGCGGATTTAGCTCATCTGGTAGAGCGCCACCTTGCCAAGGTGGAGGTAGCGAGTTCGAGCCTCGTAATCCGCTCCAAAGAATTCGTCGTGGAAATATTCACGGCGTTTTTTCTTGCCCATTTTTCTTATATACGCTTCGCTGTTGACTATCGCTATTATTTGTGCTATACTTATATTCGACAAAATACTTTTTCTTTTGACAAAAGTATATCGGGAGGAAATTATGGCTATCTTTAAATGTAAAATGTGCGGTGGAACGCTTGATATCAACCCGGGCGATTCTATCGCTGTCTGCGATTATTGCGGTACTAAGCAGACATTACCTAAGCTTGATGATGACAAGCGTGCAAATATGTATGACAGGGCGAACCATTTCCGCCGTAATAACGAGTATGACAAGGCAATGGGTATCTACGAGCAGATACTCAACGAGGATAACACCGACGCTGAAGCGTACTGGTCTATAGTGCTTTGCCGTTACGGTATTGAGTATGTAGAAGACCCAGCCACACACACCCGTATTCCTACGGTGAACCGTGCGCAGTACACAAGCGTATTCGATGATGATAACTACAAGTCCGCTTTGCAGTATGCGTCTGCGGCTCAGCACGATATATATGTACAGGAAGCTACAGCAATAAACGAGATACAGAAGGGTATTCTTGCTATCTCGCAGAAGGAAGAGCCGTTTGATGTATTCATCTGCTACAAGGAGACCGATAAGGATGGCAGAAGAACGCCCGACTCCGTACTTGCAAACGATCTTTATCATCAGCTGACAAATGAGGGCTTCAAGGTATTCTTCTCCCGTATAACGCTTGAAGATAAGCTCGGCACAGCCTATGAGCCTTACATATTCGCCGCACTTAATTCTGCAAAGGTGATGGTCGTTCTCGGCACAAAACCCGAATATTTCAATGCGGTGTGGGTAAAAAACGAGTGGAGCAGATATCTATCTCTTATCAAAAACGGTGCAAATAAGATTCTTATCCCTGCTTACCGTGATATGGATCCGTATGACCTGCCCGAAGAGTTTTCACATTTACAGGCACAGGATATGTCAAAGCTCGGCTTTATGCAGGATTTAATAAGAGGCATAAAGAAGCTGACAGAAGATACAAAGCAAGAAACGGTTGTAAAGGAAACAACAATTATTTCCGAAAACACAAACACAGCACCTTTACTTAAAAGAGCCGCACTTTTCCTTGAAGACGGAAACTGGCAGGAAGCAGACCAGTATTGCGAGCGTGTTCTTGACCTTGATCCTGAGAATGCACAGGCATATCTTTATAAGCTGATGGCAAAGCTCAGAGTGCGCACAAAAGAAGCACTCCGTGATTGCAATGAGCCGTTTGATAATGAGGATAACTACCGTAAAACTTTACGATTTGCAGATAAGGCGCTTGCCGAAGAGCTAAAGGGATATGTTACATATATTAAAGACAGAAATGAAAAAGAGAGAAAAGAGTCAAAGTATAGCTATCTTCTGAGCGAAATGGAAAGGGCAAACAGCGAGCGTTCATATAAGAGCATAGCAAGTGAGTTTGCAACTATTTCCGGTTATAAAGATTCTGATACGCTGAAGAAACAATGCGAAGAAAAAGCGGAAGAGTGCAGACAAAGAGCAGAAGAAAAAATCGCCGAACAAAAGCGTATTGAAGAAGAGAAAAGAATAGCCGCCGAAAAGAGAAAGAAAAAGGCTGTTCGTATCAGCATTATATCTGCTGTATCGGCAGTTGTTTGTATTGTTATTGCAGTTGTTGTTTTTTTTGTAATTATACCTAACATAAAATACAATAAGGCGATGATGGAAATGGAGTACGATAATTTAGATGAAGCTATATCAATTTTTGCCGAAATTGGTAATTTCGGTGATAGTAGAATTAAAATAAAAGAACTAAAATACAAAAAAGCTGAGATTCTGTTTTCAGAGCAGAAATATGATGAAGCTATATCAATTTTTGCCGAACTCGGAGATTTTAGTGATAGCACTGAGAAAATGAAAGAGACAAAATATAGAAAAGCTGAGTTTCTGTCCTCTCAGCAGAAATATGATGAGGCTATAGCTATTTTTTCTGAGCTTGGCGATTTTAAAGATGCTAAAGAGCAACACGATAAAATAATATTGAAATTGAACAATATATCTATATTGAATTGTGGTTCGATATCAACCGGTTCTGAACATACTGTTGCGGTAAAGACCAATGGTACATTAGTAGCAATAGGCAGTAATTATTATGGGCAATGTGATGTATTAGGATGGACTGATATTATTGCTGTTTCGACAGGTATTAATCACACTATTGGTCTTAAAGCTGATGGAACGGTAGTTGCAGCAGGCTATAAGATAGATGGACAATGCGATGTATCAGGATGGACTGATATTATTGCTGTTTCGGCAGGTCGTTTGCATACGGTAGGACTTAAAGCTGATGGAACAGTAGTTGTAACAGGCTATAATAAATATGGACAATGCAAAGTATCAGGATGGACTGATATTATTGATGTTTCGGCAGGTGATACTCATACGGTAGGACTTAAATCTGACGGTACAGTAGTTGCTGTAGGTGAAAAT
This sequence comes from uncultured Clostridia bacterium, assembly GCA_945921515.1. GTDB lineage: Bacteria > Bacillota > Clostridia > Oscillospirales > Ruminococcaceae > Ruminiclostridium_E. The sequence goes on from CAMEKR010000071.1 coordinate 10,327, forward strand.
GATGATGGACAATGCGATGTATCGGGATGGACTGATATAGTTGCAGTGTCCGCAGGGTGGAAGCATACAGTAGGACTTAAAGCGGACGGAACAGTAGTTGCAACAGGCCGTAATGTAGATGGACGATGCGATGTATCGGGATGGACTGATATTATTGCTGTTTCGGCAGGTAGTTTACATACGATAGGACTTAAAGCGGACGGAACAGTAGTTGCAACAGGCAGTAACGTTTTTGTACAATGTGATGTATCGGAATGGACTGATATTATTGCTGTTTCGGCAGGTAAGTCTCATACGATAGGACTTAAAGCTGATGGAACGGTAGTTGCTGTTGGAGATAATAGTAGAGGTCAATGCGATGTTTCCGACTGGAAAGATATCGCCGTCAAGACAGAATAAGTGATAACTTATAAATCAAACATTAAAAGAGCGAGTCGCCGGACTCGCTCTTTTTGCTAACTGATATTCTGTTTAAGAAATAGCGCTTATTTCACACTTTAGCCTATAACTATCGTTAAGCTCCGCCGTTTTACTATACTTCGCCACGCACTACTTTTTTAAAGGCGGAATTGGGTGCAGCAGCATGCTGCCTATGATTTTTTGAATTGGCTGTTGTAGAGATTTGCATAGAAGCCGTTTTTAGCG
>CAMEKR010000072.1 GCA_945921515.1 uncultured Clostridia bacterium
CTAAGTATATTATAGACAAATTCATTAACCACGAATAAACAAAGCCGTCCCGATAAACGATCGGGGCGACAGACTGTCGATAAACCTATTAATTTATAAAAATGGGGTTTGGGGCGAAGCCCCAAGCAAGGTCGCAGGGGCGGCAGCCCCCGATAATAAGCCCCTTCCCGAGGGGAAGGGGCTTGGGGATGGGGTTATAGAACTTAACCTATTAATTAAAATATAGACTTTTTCGACAAACTGCCGTCCCGATAGACAATCGGGGCGATTTTTTATTGAATAAATGGATAAATGGCTTTAAAACGGCTAAAATTCGCACAAAAACTATTGAAATTCTATTTTCTGTTTGGTATAATTAGCTTATACGGATTAATTTCCCGTTTATTTTAATTTAAATTAAGTTACTATGAAAGGAACACTGTATGAAACGAATAATAGCGGCGGTTCTTGCCGTATCACTTATTTTGTCTCTTACCGCCTGCAGCGGCGGTAATACTTCTGCTCCCGCCGACAGCTTGGCAACCTCCGGTAATTCGGAAGAAAGACCTCTTCGTTCAAATCCGATAGCCTTAGATGAAAACGGCAATATTGATATGGAAGTTGCTCTGAAGTACGAGACGGATGTTGACGCACTCATAAAGAAACTTGAAGCTAAGACTCCCGACGGCTCAAAGCCGGTATCCGAGAACACCAACGAAGAAACGCTTGAACTGTTCAACTATCTTAAGAGCATATACGGCAAGCAGATACTTGCAGGACAGCAGTATTCAAATGCAAATCAGTACGAAAACATTATGTACTACAACACTACCGGCGATATGCCTGCTATAATGGGATTTGACTTCCTTTTTGCACAAGGAACGGACGAGCCCGATTTTACTCAGATAGAAGAAGCTATCAAATGGCACAACGAGCAGAACGGTATTGTCACTTTCTGCTGGCACTGGAAGGTTCCCGTTGACATAAGTGACGACAGTGTAAAGGGAACAGCGTTTTACTCCAAGGATATACGCAACTTCAGCCTTGAAAACGCAGTTACTCCCGGTACTAAAGAGTACGAAGTAGTAATAAAAGATATCGATACTATCGCTCTTTATTTACAAAGACTTGAGAGCGCAGGCGTACCTGTTATCTGGAGACCGCTTCACGAAGCAAGCGGAAACTGGTTCTGGTGGGGACTTAAGAGCAAGGACGACTATAACAAACAGCTCTATCAGAAGCTGTGGTATATGCTTTACGACCGTCTTGAAAACTACCATAAGCTGACAAACCTCATCTGGGTATGGAACGGACAGTCTGCGGCAATGACGGTAAACGCAAATACATACGATATAAGCGGCATCGATGTTTACCCCGATAAAGAAGACCACTCTGCACAGACGCTTAAATATAAGAATCTTGCAAAGATAACCGACAGCACAAAGATGACTGCTCTGACGGAAGTCGGATATATACCCGATCCCGAAAAGGTATTTGCCGCTGACAGCGAAGTTACATGGCTTTACTATACGCCCTGGTGCAGTGAGTTTGTATGCGCCGCAAGCGCTTCGGGTGCGGTAATAACTAAGCTCGGCGGCACTCCTTCCGTCAACACGGAGCGTATGTCGGAAGAATTCCTTGTAAACACCTTCAACAACGATAAGGTAATCACACTAAGCAAGCTGCCCGATTTTGCAGGCACTACAAAGAAGATACCGGACTTCATCAAAAACTGGATGTTTAACAATCCGTCTCTGACTATCAGCAACGATAAGCTCACAAGCTACGAGAAATAAGGTGATATAATATGATGATAGAACTGAGTCAAGGCAATGCGTCGGCAAAGATAGAAACAAAAGGAGCAGAGCTTAAATCGCTGATAATTAACGACAGAGAGATAATGTGGTGCTCCGATCCTGCATTCTGGGGCAAAAGCTCACCCGTATTATTCCCTGCTGTAGGCAATGTCAGAAACAACAAGACCGTTATCGGAGGAAAAGAGATTTCTCTCGGAAAGCACGGCTTTGCAAGAGATAATGAATTTTCGGTTATAAGAAAAACCGGTAACTCTGTTATATTAAGCTACAGACATATTCATAAAGACGGCGAGTACCCGTATGATGTAACACTTTCTCTACAGTACAATCTTTTCGATGACAGGATAGAAGTGACCTACAGCGTAGTCAATACGAATGACGATCCGATATCCTACTGCATAGGCGCACATCCTGCGATAGCCTGCAATAATCTTGACGACTGCACGCTGATATTTGAAAAAAGAGAAAAAGCGTCTACTCCCGTTATGGACCTTGATACAAGGCTGTTCAGAAGCAAAGATAGGATAGAACGCCTGAACGGGACATCAAAGCTCGCTCTTAACTACGATATGTTCGATAACGATGTAGTGTATTTTGACGATATCAAGTCACAGTCCGTTAAGCTGACAGAAAAGACTAAGACGCTTGCAGTAATCTCTTATGAAGGCTTCAAGACGCTCGGTCTGTGGACTCCCGCAGGAAAGCGTGCAGGCTTTGTCTGCATTGAGCCCTGGTGCGGCAGTGATGATTATGATGACGAAAGCGGAGTTTTCGAGGAAAAACGAGGCGTACAGATACTGCGGAGAAAATCTACTGCAAAGTACAAAATGACAATCAGCGCTGAATAAAGCTAAATAAAAAACAAGTGCCGTGCAGGTTCTCTGCACGGCGCCTTGCTTTAATTATTCGTTGTTGTTTTCAGCTTGCTGATCATACTCATCGGACAGGTTATCTTCTATCCACTTAGCCATCATAAGCGGCGAAAGGATGATATCCATCGATTTCTGCTCACCGTCGCTGACGCTCTCCATAGTAACTATCTCGCCCTTTTCTCTGCCCTCGCTTCCTATGATATCATAGGTCAGCTGGCAACGGTACTTGATAGTACACAGCAAAAACTCCGGAGGTATAACATCACAGGTAGCTATCTCTTCAAGCCATACGAAAGGACTCATACCGCCAATACTGATATCCTCGATTATCCAGCCGCTTGCGGCATACGAGTCGTTTGCACACATATACAGCGAGAACTTGAACTTCTCTTCTCTATCATCCTTGAACAGACCTACTTCAAAGTTCTTGATAACGAAGTTGTTGATAATACTCGATTCGAAACCACAGCACGAGCAGGTTCCGCCGTAGCCGAACATAGTGCCGTTTATATCCTTAGCAAAATAGTTGCGGTATACACGCAGATTTGACAGGTTGCGAAGCGACTTGTACCTTGTGCGCAGGAATGACAGCTCTTCGGCTGTAATCGACGGCAGAGGCTTGTAGTAATAAGGTATCTGGTCGAGCAGTACCTGGTTTGGCTCTTCCGTGCTTGAATAGAACTGGCTGAGAATATTATTGTTCTCGCCTACAAGAAGATACTCGACATACTTTGCAAACTCGGGCTTGGTGCAATCGTCACGCAGTACAACATACCTTGTGATACTGCTGCGTTCCTCGTCGGTTATAGGATCGTTGATATCTACTATGCGGATGATTTTATCCTTTTCACCGAGCAAAGCGATACGGGATATCTTGAGGTCGCAAATATAAAGATTCGGTATAACGCTTGAAACCTTTTCATCGGTGAGTTCCTGCTCACGAAGCAGGCTCATAAGAGAAGCCTTTTCAAACGAATAACCCGACTTCATAAACGGGAAGTCGAACACACGGCCGTTGAACATTCCGCAGTTGATAAGCGCATATACATCACCGATTATCTCAAGCAGGTCGGCGTTTGTGATACTGCTAGGTATCATAAACTGCTTGCCGTATGCGGCAAATCTGAACTTCTTGTTTATATCGAGCTGGAGAGTGATATCACTGCCCTGCTGCTTCATCTCACGAAGGAAAGTCATTGTATCCTTGCCCTGAGTGAAGCTGTTTATAAGCATATTGATTACTTCGTTGTAAATCTGGTGATTCTCGAAGTTGTTCTTATGGGCTATTATACAGTCGTAAGCACGCTTAAGATTATGCACCGTCATTCGTGCAACATCGAAGTTGTGCGTTATATCACGGTAACGGACATTGAACTGGAAGTATCTCATTCCTATCTTATAGTCCTGACCGTACATTGCATCGAACAGACCGAGCGCACCGATAAGCGCCTCTTCGTCGGTTACTGCGTCATTGATAACATACTTTCCGAGCTTAAGGCTTACTATGCTTCTGAAGCCAAAGCTGAGTCCGAAGTCCTTGATAGCCGGATTCTTCTCGCTGTCAAGTACATAGGTATTACCGTCAAAGTTGAAGTTATAGCAGAATTCTCTTCCCTCTTCTTCGGTCTCCTCGTCTATCCACTTATAGCTTGCAACTATTATGTTTTCGGGCATATCCGCAACGTCTTTGCGCATCTTTGCAAGCTCATCCTCGATATACTCGGTAAATGCCGAGCCGCTGTCATGCTCCTGCTTTGAAACGTGGTCGGTCATTGAGAAGAAACCGAGCTCCTTAACTTCAGAGTACGGCATTGCCTCAGTTTTTCCGGGCAGCAGCAGAGATATGCTGTTGTGGAATGTGCTCTGAAGATCGCCTACCATAGCACTTGTAGTGAGATAGTTGCTGAAGAACTCAAACACATAGTGCTTGGGGCGCATATAGTACTTGTCTGAATTTGTCCTCTGCAAAAGCTCGATGACAAAATAGCGTGAGTACTTTTCTATCATATACTTGAGGTCTCTGTTTATCGCCTCGGATACCTCTTCCTCGCACTCATGGCGTATGCCTGTTCTGTGCGTGGTGATATATGAGTTAGGAACGCTGATAAAGAATGCGGACAGCTTTTCCTTGATAAAATCCTCGCCTGTGGACTTGATAAGTCCTGTAAGCTCATAGGTAGAGAAATAGTTGTACTTATCAAGTAATACCTTGACGATAGTATCTCTCTTTGCCGCAGATACCGCAAACGGTATCAGATATACAAAGCCTTCGTTTTCGTGCCAGATAAACTCTATTACGCTCTTGCCGTTCTGTAAAAAACGCACCGTGGGATCGTCGTCGGGAGTCTTCTGATAACGGATGACTTTATACACGGCAAGGGGCTTGCCCATATCCATAACAGCAATGTTGAAGGTGCGGTTGGGACTTTCTGCCTCGCCGAAGCGTCCGAGCTGTTTTTTTCTGATAAATGCGAAGCAGAACTCAACAAGGTTTATATACTCGCCCTTGTGGATAGTAAGATTAACAAGGTTTTCCTTTATCTTTGCCTGCTCTTCTTCGGATACCTTGAAAACTATCTCGGTGCCCTTGAATACGGGAGCGGTAAGATTAAGCTCTCTTATCTTTAAGATTCCTGCGTCGTTTACTATTCTGAATGTGAAGTTGTTGGAACGAAGTTTCAGCCATTCAACATTCATGAATACGCTCTTTGAACCTACGCCGAAACGGCCTTCACGGGACTTATCTCCGTCGCTTCTTCCTATACTGAGATAGTACAGTATCTGCTCAAGAGTAAAGCCGTCCTCGTTGTATGTAAGTCTGACCTCGCCGTTTTGCTCAAAGTTGAACAGAACTTTGATGTCGGGATCGGAATAATAGCATCCGAATGTGTTCTGCAAAAGCTCTCTGATTATCGATTCTTTGGGATAGTCGCTGACCGACAGAGAAGCATTATACGGAGTTCTTCCTCCGAAAACAGAGTTGAAATAATCTTTGAACGGAGTGCTGTCAGCTTCGCCTGTATAAAGCAGGTTCTGCATCTTCATCAGTGACTGCTCCATGACCTCACGGTTCTCGTTAGCGTGCGCCTGATAAAAATCTCCTAAAAGTCCGGCAATTTCTTCGTTACGGAACGCTTCCACCTTACATCACTCCCTCGTTGTATTTTTTCATGAATTGTCTGAAAGTCTCCTGTATCATAAAGTTATCCGTAAGATACCGCCATGAATTGAGCAATACCGGCATCTTTACGGTATCGGGGAGCTGATTTACGCAGATTCTTAGCTCGGCGCTCTTATGCTCGGAAATAAAGTTTTCAAAGCTGCTCTGTGCGCCCTTTATACCTGTCGATATATCCGACGAAGCGCATTGCTGTTTATACAAACCGTACTGCTCGCTTTCAAGGCTGCTTAACAGTTCTTCGCCGCCCAGCGCTACGATATGCTGCTGCTCGTCAAGATAAATAAGCGAATCCTTGAAGCGCTCAAGCGATTCTTTTATCATGCCTCTGAGCGTCTTCTCATCGGTAGAACCGTCTTTTATACGGTTTTCTATGCCGAATGCACGGTATATCTTATCCAGCTTGAGTTTCGTGTACTCGTGAGTCTTGGCGGCAGTCGAGATATCTATAGACGGCGTTATATTGTAGTCGCCTCTGAACTGAGTGATAAGGTCATGACAGCTTGAGACCTCGCCGGTATAACTGCATACATACTGCAAGTCTCTTATAGCGTCGGTAATGAGCTGTGCGGCATTGGGAAGATCGAACAGAACATTTCTTCCGGGAAGACCTGCAACAACGCTCTTGTAAATCTTGCCGAACAGTACCTTTGAGAGCATTCTTGAATCGAACAGCTTGTTCTTGTCGCATAATACGATAAACTCTCTTGACTGCTCGTTGTTTATACCGTGCCGTGAAGCACGCTGTTCAAATACAACGGGGCTGTCGGGAAGCTCATAATTGAATATGTGGGTAAAAGTCTTTGTCTGAGCATCCACAGAGCCTATATTGTCTACAGACAGAACTATTCTTGCATTATCACGGACATCTCCGGTGAAATTGTCATATCTTGTATTGAAGATATCACCTCTGTCGATTTTAACAAGACCGCTGATATTCGGATACAGAGCATTTATCACTTTGTTGAGATAGAGGATGGTCGAGCCTGTAACGCAATAAACGATAGCCTTGTTTGCTGCACACGAAAGCACCTCGTCGAGCTTTGTAAGGAAGCAGTCAAGCTTCTTGTCAACACTTCTCAGCTCTGCTACATCGGCTATATTGTAGGTCGGCTTTGTGTATATCTTCTTTGCCTCAAGTCCGTATTCTTCAAAGATGTTACCGCCGTGAGCATAAAGCGGAAGTCCGGTTTTGATATCGATGAGTCTTCTCAGTCCCGAAATGAAATCCTGAGCGAATTCATATTCGAGCAGTACGACATTTCTTGCTACCTCGCCGTTGTATACAGACTTGTCGAAGTAGCGCATAACGGGAACATCGGGGTTGAAGCATATCGTCTTTTGGTCAAACTCTATGCTGTCAACAGCCGCCGCCTTTTCTTCGTCGGCGAGCAGTCCTTTTACAAGTGTTCTTATGTCATCGTAGCTCTGCTGATATCCGCAGGGAACAGGGCTTAACACAAGCAGCTTTTCGGTCTTAGACTTAAGATGTTCGGTATAGCTCTCGGCGTTAATACCGGATGTGCTGAGCTGTGCGTCGATTATCACAAGATCCCAGGTAAGACCTGCTTCGGCAAACTTTTCAAGCAGAGGATTGTCCGCCTTAAGAGCCTCTTCCGCTATAATATATGTATTAGGCATATTCTCGTTGAAATACGATATAGCCTTAGATGAGCCTGATATCATTTTAAAATCCACGCCGTTTTCGGTAACTATCGATCTGTACCAGCCGTGCATAAGATGGCGCGGGCATATAAGAAGAATATTCGGAGTCTGCTTGCCAAGAACGGTATCCAGTATACTGATCTGAACCTTGGACGCAATATCCGAACCGTATTCGTCAAGCACCAGACAAAATCCGAATTTATTCATTTTTTCATGAAAAGAACAGCTTATCGTACCGACATTTTTTCCGTAGTACGATATCCATTTGATCTCTTCGGTATTCACTTAATCACCCTCCGCTTTCCCTGCATATACGATATGCAGGTTATAATGTAACTATTATAATACATTTCAGCCTTTTTTACAACCTGTATTTCACATTTTATATAAAACAGATAAAAACAACGTTTGATTTTTGGTAAAAATAACAATTCGATATAGTTGTAAAAAAATTGAAATCGCACAGTACAAAAAATATCCGTACACTTGCGAGTTTACTTGACAAAGTTCGATAAATATAGTATGATATTAGTATATGCCAAGAAGGAGTGGTGTGCTTGTATTTCGGAAGCGTCAGGTTTTTTAAGCATCTGATCCTGACAGTAACCGCTTTGCTTATTATTGTTCCGACCGTGATGTGTATAATACTTGCTGTGGATAACGCCAAAAAATCGGCAGAGATAGACAGACTGAGTTCCTACATTGACGAGTTGACGCAGAGTTCTGTATCGAGCGAGGAAAGCTCCACAGAAAACAGCACGGCTGAGCCTTCTTCAAGTGAGAGTGTTTCAAAAGAAGAGCCGACCGAAACGGATTCTCCGATATCGTCGCTTGCCGAGACCAAAGAGCCGCAGGTTTCCGTTCCCGAACAGACAACAGCAGCAGATACTGCTTCGGAAGAGCCGGAGTCACAGCCGCCGCAGAGCGTTCCCGTGACGGATTACACCGAGCTTTATCCCGAGCTTTACTCCGAAAGGTATGAGGGCGAATATGAGGACAGCGAGAATACGGTCTACCTTACCTTTGACGACGGACCGTCTGTGCTGACAGCCAACCTGCTGTATTATTTGCGGCAGGAAAATGTCAAGGCTACATTTTTTGTTGTGCCCGAGCGTACCGAGCTGTGTTATTCGATGCTAAAAGAAATAAGCGACGCAGGCCACTCGATAGGGATACATTCCGCTTCTCATGACTACGAGAAGATATACGCTTCAGTAGACGCATTTCTTGACGATTATAACGAAGCGTACCAAATGATAGTTGAAGCTACGGGAAAAGCACCCGAAATATACAGGTTTCCCGGAGGCAGTATAAACGACTACAACAGCGATACCCGTAATGAGATAATCAAAGAGATGAACAGACGGGGTTTTACATACTTTGACTGGAATGTTGACAGCAACGACTGGCAGGGGATCGGCTGGACAGAGCTGTATACCGATACGCTGAATGCCGCCGAAGAACTGACTTCGCCTGTCATACTTTTTCACAACACAGGAGATCGTGACAACACGATTCTGGTCATTGAAGATGTGATAAAGGCTCTTAAGAACAAAGGATATAAATTCGGCTGTCTTACGCAGAAGACAAAGCCGGTTCAGTTTTAAAGGCGAAACTGCCCGTCGGCACAACCGACAAATTCCGATTTCAAGAAAGGGTTAACAATGGGAATCAAGGATAATTTTTCACAGGCTATGAAGGAACTCGTAAATCCCAAAGAGTCCGATCAGCGTAAAGAAGTCAAAGATGTTGCCGCATATATGAATGATACGGCAGACGCAGGACAGCCTACGCCGAATCCCGCACCGCAGGCACAATACAGCTATCAGCAGTCTGCACAGGGTGTAAACAGCAATACCGCAAACAGCGGTTTTTCTCAAAACAGCGCACAGGATATGTCACAGCGTATTGCAAGAGATATGAATGAGCAAAACGAACAAGGCAATGTCTTCACACAGGCTGCAGAGCCTCAGAGCAGCACAGCTGCCGAAAACTCATACGCATCGCCGTACAGCAACACACAGCCTGAAAAGCCGTCAGAACCCGAGATACCCGAAGGACCTGCGGAGACGACCGTTATTTCAAAGAATACCACCATTGACGGAAACATCCGTTCATTTGCCGATATGAAGATAGACGGCAGTATAAAGGGCAACGTTGAAACCACAAAGAATATTGTCATAAACGGCAAGGTTGTAGGCGATCTTGCCTGCGACAACATAAGCATGAAAAGCTCCGCAATACAGGGCAACATCCGCCTGAAAGGACAGGCTGTTATGGCAAACGATTCTATGCTGATCGGCGACCTTTCGTCACAGGTAGCCCACCTTAACGGCAAGATAAAGGGTAATATCAACGCTTCGGGCAAGCTTATGCTGGACAAGGATTCGGTTATTATCGGCGACATTAAAGCAGGTTCTGTCGCTATCTCCGACGGTGCAGTAATAAACGGCTACATCACAACCACTTATCTGTCAAAAGACGAAAGTGCAAACATCTTCCCGGAGAGTATAGCTCTGGGCGAGTAATAAGCTTTACGAGGTCCTGCATGGCAGGACCTTTTTTGTAACATTAAAATAAGGAGAAATCATGCCACAGAAAGAAAATATCACATCGCTTACCGCAGAGG
>CAMEKR010000073.1 GCA_945921515.1 uncultured Clostridia bacterium
AGAAGTAAGCAAAAATGCTTTTGTGGAGCCGTTTTCGGCTCCACAAAACTATGTTACAAACCATCCAAGAGAATTTACGCAACAACCAAACTTAGTCTTGCATTTTTGCGGTGCGTGGGTTTATCGACAGTCTGAGAGGTGCATCTGTAAAGATGCACCTCTGTGTTTATATATTGAATAATCAGAAATTATATCCGCACTTAGAGCAGAATTTGCTGTCTGCTTCAAGCTCGGCATTACATTCGGGACAAATCAGCTTCTCGGGTTCGGGCGGCGGTGCGTTTAGATTCTCTCCGCAGCCTGAGCAGAATACATCATCGTCTTTCAGCTTTCTGCCGCATTTGGGACACTTGCGGACTTCGGCAGGAGCGTTAACGGGGGTGTTATTTCTCATAGGAGATCCGCATTGCTTGCAGAAAGCGTCATCGGGAGCATTTATAAATCCGCATATATTGCAGGGGAAGCCTTGAGGGAACTGCTGATACATTTGCTGTGGAGGCTGCTGATACATTTGCTGGGGTTGATTCATTTGCTGAGGCTGATACATTTGCTGAGGTTGATTCATCTGCTGAGGTTGCGGCTGTCTTGCTCCGCATACTATGCAGAATGCAGATTCGGGCGGAAGCGATGCTCCGCAGGCAACACAACGGATAGTCTTAGGCATTTTTGTATTAGTACCGCACTTGGGACAGAAATCAAGATTAAGCGGAATGTTCTCATTACAGCCGGGACACTGCTTTGTAAGCGGTTTTCCACAGCTTGAGCAGAACGACTGTCCTGCAGGAACTTCACTCCGGCAGTGGGGGCAGATAATATGTCCAGCCGAAGCATTGACAAAATTTCCTCCAACATACATATCATTACCGCCCGAAGCAACATATCTTTCGATGTGTGCAAATATCTCGCCGGGCAGTTTTTGCTGTTGTACCGTTCCTACTATAGAAGTAACCGCAAGAGGAGCAAACACAAACCAGCCGATAACGCCTGCACCTATCTTATCAGACCACTGAGCGTTACCTATGTTAACGAGAATGCCGTTTCCTACATCTGATATCTGGACTTCTATCGCAGACGCCATGCCGGCAACTTTTTTCCAGCTGTCGTCATCCTTAGCCTGAACCACATATCCTTCTCCGGCTTTTCCGCCTTGTACGACAAGCCCTTTTGAAGAGCGAAGAAAATTCTGTACCGATCTTCCTATGCCGTCTACGGTAACGCCGTTTACTTTTTGAAATACTCTTGATTCTGCCATAACGGCACCTCCCTAAGATAAACTACCAATATTTTAGCATTTTGTTTTTAAACTGTCAAGATAATACAGCTTGTTTTGTGCATATGTAACATATTTGTCACTTTCTATTTGGCAAAAAAGAACTTCCGATTCTGCGAAAAGAGCAGAACCGGAAGTAAAAATAAGGGGTAGAATGCTTTCAGCAGATTAGGGAGTTTCTGCTGTACTTATATTGTAGCATCATAGCTGTCCGATAAAACGGACAGTTCCCAGTAATATTTCCTGTTGCACACCGGAAAGTCGTTCATAACACCGTGTTCGGGATCATAAAATGTTCCGTCACAGTATAATGACCAATGCCAGCATCTCGGAGTTTCAAGGCTCAGCAGGCAAAGCGGCGGAAGCTCCTGCTTATCTTGTACTGCTATGCGCTTGTCACTGATATTTACGCCGTGTTCTCTGAAGGTACGCTTCATTTCGGCAAGCGTAGTCTCACGGTCGTTTGAAAGATAGTCGGCTATTTCTTCGGCGGTTTTTCCAAGCACCATTGCAAGCACCGCCTGACCGCACTGAAGGTCGGTCGGTTCGTGAATATATCTGATAGTCATACGGCTTTTGCTTTTGCACAGCTCCTTTTAGAGTAGTCTTCGTATAACTATGATACACTATTACGGTCGGTCGGTCAACAGGCAAAAGAAAAATCAGTCTTTTACAAGTGAAGAAGTATTATCCGAATCGGTGCTTCCGCTGTTTGTATCGCTCCCGTATACTGCGTTCTTCAACAACTCAAAGCTGCCGAGTAGCTCTTCTTCCGACAGGTCGCCGAGCGCCGTTATCTGTTCGGAAGTAAGATATCCGCTGAGCTTCTGAGCCATATCGGTCGTCAGTCCCGACTCTGCAAGAGCGTCAATATCGCTTGCTGTCAGCTTTTCGGAGAGCGTTTCAAAAGCCGAGTTTACGGTGCTGTTTTCGCTGTAGACTATGGCGGCTGTTGCGTTTGCCTTTGGTATCTGCATTCCGTTTGCGTCTATTGTGTACTCGCCGTCAAGCAGAAGTTCGCTTACGGTGCAGAACTCAAAGCCCTGCTCGCTGAGGTTCTTAAGTACGGTGGGGAGAGCCTTTGTTGTATTTTCAAGGTCGTTGTGGAATAAAAGGATCGAGCCGCTTGTTATATTTACGGTAGTTCTTTCGATTATCGTTTCCAGCGAAGGTTTATCCCAGTCGATACTGTCCTTGTTCCATTGTATAGCACTCATACCCATACCGAATATCGTAGTCATCGACTTGTCATCATATTCCCCGTAAGGGGCACGGTACAGAGTCGGCTCGCAGCCCGTAATCATCTTTATCTTGCGTGAGCATTCTTTCGTATCTGCAATAAGGTCGTTCACATTCATACCCTTGATATGAGGATGCTTGTCGCTGTGGTTGGCTATCTCGTGACCGGCTTCGCTGAGCTTTCTTATATCATCGGGATATTTGTCGGCAAATTCTCCCGTTACAAAGAAAGTAGCCTTTACTTTTGCCTCGGATAGTATGGAAATAAGCTCGTCGGTATTGCTGTTTCCCCACGCACAGTCGAATGTAACGCTTATCATATTGTCCGACCGCTTTACGCAGTATATCGGCAAGCGTATGTTTTCCGCTCCCGTATCTATAGACGAGAGTATAGCAAATACCCCTATCGCTATCCCCGTAACCAGCACTAAAATGAACATGACCGCACGTATCAGCTTGCGCTTGGTCATAGTCATAACGAACATAATTATTCCTCCTTGTATCGTTTTTAGAATTATATGCCCGTGTCCTATGCAAAATGACAAGCAGGTCTTGAAAATTTTTTTGTTTATTCTTTATGGGATATAGCGTTTATTTACCTGTTCTTTACTGTACTTTTTCTTGACATCACGGCGTAAAAATAATATAATAAATACTGGTACAGTGCGTACATTAAAAGCAAATCGTGAAAAGGACGGAAAAGCCTTGTTTACTGATATAGATGATCTCAGAATAAACTATACCGATTGCGGCAGCGACAGCGATAAAGGTACGGTGCTTCTCCTGCACGGCTGGGGGAGCAATATCACGCTGTTCAAAAACATCGTGGATATGCTGAGCCCGCATATGAGGGTAGTAGCTCCCGATATGCCCGGCTTTGGCGAGAGCGACGAGCCTAAAGAGGCGTGGTGCGTTGACGATTATGTCGATTTTATCGGAAAGTTCTGCGAAAAGACAGGGATAAAGCCGACGGTGGTTTTAGGACACAGCTTCGGCGGCAGAGTTATTATAAAGGCGGTCACAAGAGAACAGCCTGTTCTGTCTCCCGAAAAGCTGATACTTACCGACAGCGCAGGAATAAAGCCTAAGCAGAGTACGGCGTCAAAGATAAAAACACGGACATACAAGATGGGCAAAGCTGTAATGAGCACAGCTCCGATGAAAAAGCTGTTCCCGAATGCCGTTGAGAATATGAGAAATAAGCGGGGAAGCGCAGACTATCTTGCGGCGTCTCCCGTTATGAGAGCAACGCTTGTTAAAGTCGTAAACGAAGACCTTACGGAGCTTTTGCCGAAGATAAAGCAGTCTACGCTTCTTATCTGGGGCGACAAAGACGACGCAACGCCGCTTTCCGACGGAATAAAGATGAGCGAGCTTATAAAGGACAGCGGACTTGTTACTATAGAAAACGCAGGACATTATGCATTCCTTGACGGTTGGTATACATTCTCAAGAGTGCTTGCATCCTTCCTTGAAATAAAGTAAGAACGGAGAATTGGTTTTGGATATATTATCTATAATTTCGATGGCGGTACTGGGCATTACGCTGTGCATTTCGTGCGTTGTCAATTTCCTTCACTATATTCATATGTTCCAGCTTAACTCCTACCATGCGGTTGAGCAGTTCAAATGGATAGGCGTAAACATAAAGAGCGTTTTACTCCGCCACATATTTACTGTAGGCGCTGTGCTGATGTTTGTTGTATTTTGCGATACAAGACCGTCAACCTGCTTGCTTGCGGCGGCGTTTTTATGGATAGGTCTTATTTTCTCTACACCGAAAAAAGCGAAGAAAAAGCTCGTTTTCACTCCGAGAGTGATAAGAATGACCGTTACATCGGCAATAGTATATCTTATAGCGATCCTGCTTGTTATTTTGCTTGCGGGAGCAGGTTCGCTGTCATTTGCGCTTATAATGACGGTGCAGATACTGACGCTGTTTATTGCAATGATAGCCAATGTTATCAATAAGCCGATAGAATATATGATAAACCGTCATTATATCAATGACGCCAAGAGGATAATAAACGAGCTTCCCATGCTGACCGTAGTGGGACTTACGGGTAGCTACGGCAAGACCAGCACAAAGTTCTATCTTGAAAAACTGCTCGGTGCAAAATACAATGTGCTGATGACTCCCGAAAGCTACAACACGACAATGGGTGTTGTAAAGGTGGTAAGAGGTCAGCTTAACGCCACGCACGAAATATTCCTGTGTGAGATGGGCGCGAAGAATGTCGGCGAGATAAAGGAGATATGCGATATCGTAAAGCCGAAGCACGGTATCATTACCTCCATTGGCCCTCAGCATCTGGAAACCTTCAAATCGGTTGACAATATCATAAAGACCAAGTTTGAGCTTGCTGACAGCCTGCCCGACGACGGAACGATATTCCTCAATTTCGACAATGAATATATAAAAAATCATGACTGCAAAAAGAATAAGGTGACTTATTCGCTCGGTGGCGGCACGGATTATTATGCCGATAATATCACCGTCAGTGAGAACGGCACACAGTTTATCCTGCATCACGGCGATGAAGAAAAGCAGTTTACAACAAAGCTTATCGGCAGTCACAATGTGCAGAACATAGTAGGCGCTATAGCAGTGGCAAATACGCTCGGCGTACCTCTTGCCGATCTTGTTATCCCTGTAAAGCGTCTTGAGTGCGTACCGCACAGGCTTCAGATAATCAAAGGTACAAATAAGACAATAATAGACGACGCATTCAACTCAAATCCCAGCGGAGCAAAGGCGGCGCTTGATACGCTCGCCGTATTTGATGGGTACAAGATACTTGTTTCACCGGGTATGGTGGAGCTTGGCGAGAAGGAGTATGAGCTGAATAAGCAGTTCGGAAAACAGGCGGCAGGCGTCTGTGACTTTGTCATCGCAGTAGGCGAGAGACAGGCGGTTCCTATAGTTGACGGACTTAAGGAAAACGGCTACCCCGAGGATAAAATTTATGTTGCAAAGAGTCTTAACGAGGCTCTGATAAAAGTTGAGAATATTAAGACGGGCGGAGCAAAGAAGATTGTTCTGCTTGAAAATGACCTGCCTGATAATTATTGATAAGGTGGTCGGGAAAAGAAAAGGAAGATACTATGGACGCATTTTGCAATTACTGCGGAGCTAAGCTTGATGTTGAAAACGATAATTGCTGTTCGCAGTGCGGCGCACCTTTTGACGATAACGAGAGCGTTAAACGATATCGTGAGGAAAAAAGACGAAGAGAAGAACAGCAGAGAAATCTGGAGGAGATGAGGCTGAGGCAACAGCAGCAGTCTCAGTATTATCAATCAAGACTGAATGTTCGGCAAAACCGTTCTTCACAGCAGAATAATAATATTAACCGCACAATGAAATTAGTGCGAATTATCGTGTTGGCAGTTTTTTTAGGTCCTGTGCTTCTCAGTATTTTGGCGGGAGTATTCGGTGCTGTTAATGAAGTGGTAAATGAATTTAATGATGATGACGAATATACCACCAGAAAGCCTATCACCACCTTTGCTTCTACATCGGACATTGTTCATGAAAATGTTGAAGTAAGCTTCAACGAGACCGCCGAGCTTGACGAGTACAGCTTTATATGTGATGAGGTTTACAGAACGGAAATAAAGTACGGCGGAGCAGACAAGGGCTATATGTATGTTGTATTCCACATCAAAGTCAAGAATACAAGCGATACGAAAATCTGGCTCAACAATGAGATCAATTGCATATATGACGGGGATATCAGCTGTGACAAGGCGTGGGGACTTGAGGAAAAGAGCTTCAACACCTATGCTTCGCTTTCTGCAGGACTCGGAACAGACGGATATATCTGCTACATAGTTCCCGAAAAGGCGGACAGCGTGGTTATTGCATACGGCGATTATATCAGAGCGAATATCGATCTTCGCAATATCGAAGACAGAAGAGCACAGAGCGATACTGAATCAGAAGCATAATTATTATAAAAAGAAAGGACAGACGGCTATGAAAATAAGAGTAGGCGTGTTTTTCGGAGGAAACAGCGTAGAGCATGAGGTGTCGATAATATCCGCACTTCAGGCGTGCAACTCTATAAACAAGGATAAATATGAGGTAATACCCGTATATATCGCTAAGAATAACGAGATGTATGTCGGTGAAAATATAGGTAAGATATCGGCATACAAGAATCTTAAAGCTCTGCTTAAGGAGAGTAAAAGGGTAATTCTCGTAAACGACGGCGGAAAGGTACAGCTTGTGCTTTATCCGGGTAAAAAATTCGGCAGTAATGTATATTCCACTATCGATGTTGCTTTTCCGATAGTACACGGCACTAATGTTGAGGACGGTGTTTTTCAGGGTTATCTGCAGACTATCGGAGTGCCTTATGTCGGATGTGATGTTATCTCATCGGCGGTAGGTATGGATAAGTATGTAATGAAGACCGTCTTTAAGGATAACGGCATACCCGTGCTTGACGGCATTGTTGTCCATATCAGCGACTTTGCAAAAGATGAAGAAGCAACAAAGGCGGCTATTAAAGAAAAGATTGCATATCCTCTTATAGTAAAGCCGATAAACTTAGGCTCAAGCGTCGGAATAATGATAGCGCACAATGACGAACAGCTTGACGAGGCGCTTGACAACGCATTCACCTACGCTTCAAAGCTGCTTATCGAGCCTGCAATAACAAATCTTAAGGAAGTCAACTGCTCTGTATGCGGCGACTATGCTACAGCTCACGCATCCGAATGTGAAGAACCGGTAAATACCGATGAGATACTCAGCTATGAGGATAAGTATATCGCAGGCGACAAGGGCGGAAAATCAAGCGGTATGGCAACGCTTAAAAGAAAGATACCCGCCGATATATCCGACGAAACAAGAGATCGGATACGCACCCTTGCCGTTAAGGCGTTCAAGTGTCTTGGTGCGTCGGGTACTTCAAGAATCGACTTTATGATAGATATGGACAACGGCAATGTATATCTTAACGAGATAAATACGATACCTGGCAGCCTTGCGTTCTATCTGTGGGAGCCTGTAGGAGTAAAATATCCCGATCTGCTTGACGAGATGATCTCTCTTGCGTTAAAGCGTGAAAGAGAGAACAAGGCGCTCACCTTCAGCTTTGAGACAAATATTCTTGATGGCTTTACGGGCGGAAAGCTGGGCGGAAGTAAGGGCGGAAAACTATAATACGAAGGAGCAATATGAAAAAGGCATATATAATAAATCTTAAATACGGAATATGGGAAAATCAGCTCTGGCTTGAAGCCGATGACACTCCCGAAATGCAAAAGGCGTGGGAAAAAGCTAAAAGCGGTCTTTCCAATCTTGCTTCTTCCTGTCAGAGTCCCGGCGATTATTTCAGCAAGGCTGTTGAATGTTTCGGTTCAGCCGGATTTGTAAGAATCCAGAAATGAAAGAGATAATAGTATCCGAAAATGACAGCGGTCAGCGAATTGACCGTTTTCTGTCCAAAGCCTTTCCGTTAAGTCAAGGGCAGATTTGCAAGCTCGCAAGGAAAAAGTGTATCAAGCTCAACGGTAAGCGTTGCGAGCCTAATACGCACATTGCGCAAAACGATGTTATAAGGCTTTTTGTCCCCGATGAAATGCTGATACCGAAAACAGCATCTCCCGATGAGTTTATGTCTGCTTCTACCGAAATAGATATCGTCTATGAGGACGAAAACATACTGCTTGTCGATAAGCCTGTGGGTATGGTAGTCCACGAGGACGACAGCGGCACGAGCGACACGCTGATAAACCGCATAAAGAGCTATCTTTATCAAAAGCAGGAATATCACCCCGAAGACGAGCTTTCTTTTGCACCTGCGCTGTGCAACCGCATTGACCGCAACACCTGCGGAATAGTGATAGCGGCAAAGAATGCAGATTCGCTTCGTATCCTCAATCAGAAGATAAGAGACAGAGAGCTTACAAAGCTGTATCTTTGCATTGCCTGCGGAAAGGTAGAGCCGAAGAGCGCATTGCTTACAGCCTATCTTGAAAAGAACAGCGATACAAATACCGTAAAGATATCCGATAAAAAGACTAAGGATAATCTTACGATAAAGACAAAGTACAGAGTGCTCGGGTTTAACGGAGAAAATTCTCTGCTCGAGGTCGATTTACTTACGGGAAGAACGCATCAGATAAGAGCGCATCTTGCATACATCGGTCATCCCTTACTTGGTGACGGGAAGTACGGAAGCAATAAGCTAAACAGAAAGTACGGCTATAAATATCAGGCACTGTGCAGTTATGAGCTTAGATTTAAGTTCACTACCGACGCCGGCAGACTTGCTTATCTTGACGGAAAACGCTTTTTTGCAAAACTGCCGGATTTTGCTAAGCAGTTTGATATTTCATTTGATAACACTTGACACTTGCATTATGTTATGCTATAATTACCTTATCTTAAGGGAGTAGATGGCGAAATATCGTGGCAAGTCAACATACTGACCGCAAGGTCTGGCTTGTCTTAAACATTGAGACTTGAGTACAGGATAGCTGTACTTAGGTCTTTTTTATTTTTCATTTTCAGATAAGCTCCCGCATATATTATTTCGGAGGACAAAATATGGGACTTGTTGAACTGTTTCTTATTGCTGTGGGATTATCAATGGACGCTTTTGCGGTTTCTGTCTGCAAGGGATTATCCGAGCGCAGTCTTAGTGCAAAGCATTATTATATCATAGGTGCGTGGTTCGGCGGATTTCAGGCGCTGATGCCGCTTATTGGCTATCTGTTAGGCTCGGCATTTGAACAGTATATCACCTCGTTTGACCACTGGGTAGCTTTTGTACTGCTCGGACTTATCGGCGGAAATATGATAAGAGAGGCTTTGTCAAAAGACGAAGAAGCGCCTGACGCTTCTTTCGGCTTCAAGACTATGCTGCTGCTTGCGATAGCGACAAGCATTGACGCTCTTGCGGTAGGTATAACATTCGCTCTGCTTCCCGATGTCAATATATTTGCTGCAATATCGCTTATAGGAGTGACGACTTTTGTCCTTTCGGCAATCGGACTTAAGGTAGGAAATGTATTCGGTGCGAAGTACAAAGCTAAAGCTGAGTTTGTCGGCGGTGTTATACTTATTCTTATCGGTACAAAGATACTGCTCGAACATCTCGGGGTTATAAATTTCTGATAGTAATCTGCCGTGTTTGCGGCAGATTCAGACTGTCGATAAACCTATATTTTTTATAAAAATGGGGGTGTTTGTTGTTGTTTGCTGAGTTGGTTTTGCATCCTTGCAAAACTCTTGGCAAACAACTAAAGCATCCTTGCTTTAGGCGAAGCTCCAAGCAAGGTCGCAGGGGCGGCAGCCCCCGAAAAACAGCCCCTTCCCGAGGGGAAGGGGTTTGGGGATGGGGTTATAGAACTTTGCACTAGTCAACAAAAACTGGACAGAAAAAATATAAGTTTGTACAACAAGAA
>CAMEKR010000074.1 GCA_945921515.1 uncultured Clostridia bacterium
AAGCTCGGCATTTTTATATTGATAGCAGTAATTTTATCGAAAAAATTAACAAAAAACTATTGCAAATTTCGTATAAAGGTGCTATAATATTAAAGCATTTGAAATCCGCTGAGGGTATAATTATGCCTTTTGGCAAATACTGTCAGCGTGTTTAATGCCATTAGTGCCACAGGCACAAAGACATTAAAACGGATAGTCCGCTGTGTTTAACGGCAGATGCTGTCGTTTCCGCATTTTATTTGCGGAGGATAAGCCGACACAAGAATATCCGAAAACCAGGAGGAAAAAATGGACGCATTAAAACTCATTGCACAGGACAGCCTTAAGGCAGATGCACCTCAGTTCAATGTTGGTGACACTGTTAAGGTTCATGTACGCATCGCTGAAGGCGACAAGTTCCGTATTCAGGTTTTTGAAGGTACGGTTATCGCTAAGAAGCACGGTGGCGTAAGCGAGACTTTCACGGTAAGAAGAGTAGCTCACGGCTGCGGTATCGAGAGAGTATTCCCTCTTCACTCACCTACAGTAGAAAAGGTTGAGGTTGTAAGAGAAGGTAAGGTTCGCAGAGCTAAGCTCTACTATCTGCGTGACAGAGTAGGTAAGGCAGCTAAGGTTAAATCCAAGATATAAGACCTTACATCATTTCCTCATCGAATTTTCAAGGCAGCGGCTTGATGCCGCTGCGTAAATTCGATATTTTGTTTTGAAGGGATGCACTATGGAAGAAAAAATCGTTAATACCCAAAATGATAATAAAGGTGAAGAGCCCGCAAAAAACGGTTTTTTTGCCGAGTTATTTGACTGGTTATGCAGCATTTTTTCAGCCATTTTGTGCTTCGTAATAATATTTGCACTGTTAGCCCGAGTTATCACCGTTGACGGTGAATCAATGGTGCCTACGCTCCAGGATCAGCAGAGACTGATTGTATCGGATTTGTTCTATACGCCTCAATATGGGGATATAGTTATCCTTTATGCCGATAAGCTGTACAATTACTCAAATTCTACAGCTGGCAAACCTATTGTCAAGAGAGTCATCGGACTTCCGGGCGACAAAATCAAAATTGATTTTGTAAAAGGAATAGTATACAGGAACGGCGAAGCGCTTGATGAGCCGTATACTAACACTTTGACTAACTTGCCCGAGAATTTCCCTAATAATCAAGAAGTTACTATTGAAGAGGGTAAAGTGTTCGTTCTTGGTGATAACAGAAACGCTTCGAAGGACAGCCGCAGCAATGAGATAGGTCAGGTTGATATGCGTTATATAATGGGTAAAGCTTATCTGCGTATCTGGCCTTTTTCAGCTATAAGTACATTCTGATCGGAGGGAGCTATGTCACAGGTATCCAATATACAGTGGTTCCCGGGTCATATGACTAAAACTAAACGGCAGATCCAGGCAGACTTAAAGCTGGTCGACGCAGTAGCAGAAATCGTTGACGCAAGAATTCCCGAGTCAAGCCGTAATCCCGTTATCAGTGAGATCACAGGCAGTAAGCCGAGAATTATTCTTCTCAATAAGTGTGATTATGCTGACGAAAAGGTGACTGCCGAGTGGCAGAGATATTATGCTTCTCAAGGTTATAAGGCTATGGTGTGCGATTGTCGAAGCGGAAAGGGAGTAAAAGCTTTTACTCCAAATGTGAAATCAGTACTTTCCGAACTTCTTGCAAAGCGCAAGGCAAAGGGGCTGATAGGTCAATCGCTCAGAGTGATGGTCGTAGGTATTCCGAATGTAGGTAAATCTTCATTTATCAATAGAGTTTCCAAAGCAGGTAAGACAAAGGTAGAGGACAGACCCGGCGTTACAAGAGGCGCACAATGGGTAACACTTGATAAGGAACTTGAACTTCTTGATACGCCCGGCATATTATGGCCTAAATTTGATGATCAACAAGTTGCGATAAAACTGGGATACACAGGAGCTATTAAGGACGATGTAATGGATGTGTGCGAGCTTGCTGACAGTCTTCTCGGTTTTCTTTGGGAAAACTACAAAGATAATGTTATTAATCGTTACAAGCTTGACGAAAACACGGAAAGACCGGATCTTGAAATGATAGCACGCAAGCGTGGTATGCTTATATCGGGCGGTGAGCCTGACACAGATCGTGCGGCAGCTGCCGTTTTAGATGAATTCAGGAGTGGTAAACTTGGCAGGATCTCTCTCGAAAGACCGTAATAACACGGTTGATCTTTTTGAATACGATAAGTCTGTCAGAAATGAGTATGCCGTTATCTGCGGTATAGATGAGGCAGGCAGAGGTCCTCTGGCAGGAGATGTTTATGCCGCCGCCGTTGTTCTTCCCGATGATGTTATAATTGACGGAATTAATGACAGCAAAAAGCTTTCAGAGAAAAAGCGTGAAGCTCTGTTTGATATTATCTGTGAAAAGGCTGTAAGCTATTGTATTGCAACCGCAAGCGTCGAAGAGATCGATAATATAAACATACTTAATGCTACAATGCTTGCGATGAAAAGAGCATATAGCGGTTTATCTGTAAAACCTGATGCCGCATTCATCGATGGTAATAAGACACCGGAGCTTGATATTCCGGCTTTTTCGGTTATTAAAGGCGACGCTACCAGCGCATCGATAGCCGCCGCTTCAATACTTGCTAAAGTAGCTCGTGACAGATATATGAAGGAGCTTGCAGAAAAGTATCCGCAATACTGCTTTGATAAGCATAAAGGCTACGGTACTAAGCTCCATTATGAGATGCTTGATAAATACGGTGCAAGCGATATTCACAGAAAAAGCTTTCTTGTAAAATATTACAATGAAAAGAACAAGCAATGACAAAGCCGTAAAAGGTAGACTCGGTGAGGATTTTACCGCAAGCTATCTTGAAAAGAACGGCTACACTATAATAAAAAGAAATTACCGCAAGCCCTGCGGTGAGATTGATATAATTGCAACAAAGGACGGAATTATTGCTTTTGTCGAGGTGAAATCTCGTAAGAAAGGCAGTCTTGTAAGCGGGGTAGAAGCGGTTGGTTATAAGAAAAAAGGCAGGATAATTGCAACTGCCGATTATTATTTTGCCGAATACGGCATAGAATTACAACCTCGCTATGATATTGCAGAGGTGACGGTTTCAGACGGTACTGCTGTGCGTGTTACTGATTTTACATATTACGAAGACGCATTCGACACTACAGGCTTTGAAACACAATTTTAACAAAAGAAGGATGTTTGTTATGAACTACAAAAGCACCAGAGATGTAAAGGTAAATGTATCGAGTGCTTATGCTATCTCTCAGGGTCTTTCGGCTGAGGGAGGCCTTTTTGTACCTGATCATCTTCCGAAGCTTTCCGAAGAGAAGATAATGTCGCTGTGCGATATGTCTTACGCACAGAGAGCTTATGAGATATTTAAGCTCTTCCTTACGGATTTTACTGATGAAGAGATAAAGCATTGCGTAAACGGTGCATATAACGACAAAAATTTTGCTACAGAAAATATTGCCGAGATTTCACATCTTTTGACCGGCACATATGTTCTTGAACTGTGGCACGGTCCTACCTGTGCTTTCAAGGATATGGCTCTGCAGATTCTTCCTTATTTGCTGACCACTTCCGCTAAGAAGACAATTGACGGAAAGAAGATATCCATTCTTGTTGCAACAAGTGGCGATACAGGCAAGGCGGCACTTGAGGGCTTCAAGGATGTCGAAGGTACTTCTATAATGGTTTTCTATCCCGAGGACGGCGTAAGCAATATGCAGAAGCGTCAGATGACAACTCAGGAGGGAAGCAATGTCAATGTTTGTGCAGTAGTCGGCAATTTCGATGACTGCCAGACAGGTGTTAAGCAGATATTCACAGATAAGAGCGTTATTGCTGAACTTGACAAGGCTAATACTGTTTTCTCAAGCGCAAACTCTATAAACTGGGGCAGACTCGCACCGCAGATAATTTATTATGTATCTTCATATGTACAGCTTGTAAAGGACGGAGAACTTAAGTACGGCGAAAAACTGAATGTTGTTGTTCCTACTGGTAACTTCGGCAATATTCTCGCCGCTTATTATGCAAAGCAGATGGGCATTCCGATAGGCAAGCTTATCTGTGCTTCAAATGCTAACAATGTACTTACCGATTTTATAAATACAGGTATATATGATAGAAACAGACATTTCTATACAACTGTTTCTCCCTCTATGGATATTCTCATTTCGAGCAATCTCGAAAGACTTCTGTATCACCTCACTGGTGAAGATGACAAGCTGATTAATGAGTGGTTTACTTTACTTAAGAATGAAGGCAGATACGAGGTTAATGACAGCGTAAAGACCGCTATAAAGGAAAACTTCTATGCCGGTTGCTGTAATGATGATGATACAAAGGCAGCTATTAAGGAAGTATTTGACGAATACAGCTACCTTATGGATACTCATACTGCTGTTGCTTATAAGGTGTATGAGGATTATAAGAAAAATACAGGAGATACAACAAAGACGCTGATAGCTTCAACTGCTAATCCTTATAAGTTCGGCTTTGCGGTATATGATGCTCTTGGCGGCGAGACAGCAGGTGTTGACGAATTTGAGCTAATATCGAAACTCGAAAAGCTCACTAATACTACCTGCCCGAGGGCTCTGTCAGATACAAAGAATAAGGCAGTACGATTTACAGGTTCTATCAAACCAGAGAATATGGCTGCGGCTGTTCTTGCTTTCATCAATAAATAATAAGGAGTATTTTCTTGAAAGTATTCACAATGGGGGATCTTCATCTGCCTTTCGGCAGAGCAAAGCCTATGGACATTTTCGGAGGCTGGGAGCGTTACACCGAGCGTATTGAGGCTAACTGGAACGCTGTAGTCGGCGAAGATGACTGCGTTGTGATACCGGGTGATCTTTGCTGGGCTATGTCACTCAGTGAAGCGCTTCCCGATTTTGAGTTTGTCAGCAGACGGCTTAAAGGAAGAAAGATAATCTCTAAGGGCAACCACGATTATTGGTGGACTACGCTCAGTAAAATGAATAATTACTTAAACTCGAATGGTTTTCACAATATCAGCATACTGCATAATAATGCTTTTGAAGAATGCGGTATTGCGATATGCGGCACAAGAGGCTGGATCAACGATGACGGTGAGCCTCAGGACGAAAAGGTTCTGCTAAGAGAGGCAGGGCGGCTCGAAACATCGCTTACGGCTGCTGTTGCAACAGGACTTGAACCTGTAGTTTTTATTCATTATCCGCCTATATACGGCAATGAGCACAACGATTACATCCTTGAAGTAATGAAGAGATATCCCGTGAAGCGCTGTTATTACGGTCATGTTCACAGTCCATTGTGCTTTAACAAGGCATTTAAGGGAGAGCGTGACGGAATCACTTACAGGATGATATCGGCTGATTATGTTAAATTTACACCTGTACTTGTGCAGGAATAAAATATTTATAATTAACGCATTGCCGCACGGCTTTGCAAAAACGGAGGATTTTTAAATGGAGATCATTTCAAACAACAAGACAGCTACAAATACCGTTGAGGTAGAATTCAAGACATCTGCCGAAGAATTTGAGCAGGCAGTACAGGCAGCTTATTTAAAGAAAAGAAAGAACATAAGTGTTCCCGGTTTCAGAAAAGGTAAAGCTCCCCGTAAGATAATCGAAGCTGAATACGGCGAAGGTGTATTCTATGAAGATGCTGTAAACGGTATGTATCAGAAGAGCGTTGCGGAAGTTATCGATCAGCTGGCTCTTGAGGTTGTTGATATGCCTAACATAGAAGTTACCGAAGTAAGCAAGGAGAACGGTGTTTCTTTCAAGGCTGAATTTACGACAAAGCCCGAAGTAGAAATATCCGACTACAAGGGAATAAAGGTTGAAAAAACCGTCAAGAATGTATCAGACGACGATGTAGCAGCAGAACTCAAGAGATATCAGGAGAAGGATGCAAGAATCATCGATGTTACGGACAGACCTCTTCAGAAAGGCGATACAGCTGTATTTGACTTTGAAGGTTTTGTTGACGGCGAAGCATTTGAAGGCGGAAAGGCTGAGCATTTCTCCCTCGAAATCGGCAGCGGTCAGTTCATTCCCGGTTTTGAGGATGGTATGATAGGCCACAGCATAGATGAAGATTTTGATATCAATGTTACATTCCCCGAGAACTACAACGCAGAGAACTTAAAGGGCAAGCCCGCAGTATTCAAGTGCAAGATCCATGAAATCAAGGCTAAGGAATATGCTGAACTTGATGATGAGTTTGCAAAGGATGTAAGTGACTTTGACACGCTTGATGAGTTCAAGGCTGATATCAGAGCTAAGCTTGAAGAGAGCGCAAAGAATGCTGCTGACGCAAAGCTTGATTCTGACCTCACAGATGCTGTTATCGGAAAGCTTGAAGGCGAAATCCCCGATGCTATGATAAACAACCGTGTTGATGATCTCGTTCGTGACTGGGAGTACAGAAACAGATATCAGGGTATTACAATCAACGATTACCTCAAGTTTACAAATACTACTATCGAGCAGTTCAAGGAGAACTTCAAGGAACCCGCTGCTAAGCAGGTTAAGCTCAGACTTGCTCTTGAGAAGATAGCTCAGCTTGAGAATGTTTCCGTAACAGATGAAGATGTTGCTAAGGAATATGACGAGATGGCTGAAAACTACAAGATGGAGCTTGACAAGGTTAAGTCGCTCGTTTCTGAGGACGCTCTCAGAAAGGATCTTGAGGTTGAAAAGGCATTCGACATCGTTCGTGAGAGTGCAGATGTAACCGAAGTTACTGAATAATTTGTTTTGCAATCGGGAGCTTTCTGTATCTGATATGGAAAGCTCTTTATTGTAAAGAAAGGCAGGAGTTTTATGAGTTTAGTACCAACCGTCATCGAACAGACAGGCAGGGGAGAAAGAGCATACGATATTTTCTCAAGACTGCTTAACGACAGAATAATTATGCTCAACGAAGAAGTCAATAATGTTACCGCAGGTCTTGTTGTTGCACAGCTGCTTTTCCTTGAAGGTCAGGATCCCGATAAGGATATCAGCCTATATATCAATAGTCCCGGCGGATCAATCACAGCGGGTATGGCAATATATGATACAATGAATTATATAAAATGCGATGTTTCTACTATTTGTGTAGGTATGGCTGCTTCTATGGGTGCTTTCTTACTGTGCAGCGGAGCAAAGGGCAAGCGTTTCTGCCTTCCTAACTCAGAGGTTATGATACATCAGCCTCTTATCGGCGGCGGACTCAGCGGACAGCAGACCGATATCACGATTCATGCTAATTATCTTGAAAAGACAAGAGAAAAGCTCGAAAGAATTATGGCAGACAACTGCGGCAAGACCTATGAGCAGCTTCATAAGGACTGTGAAAGAGACAATTACCTTTCTGCCGAAGAAGCTTGCGCTTACGGACTTGTTGATAAGGTAATAGCTAAGAGATAACCACTTGAAAGGAATTTGACTATGCTAAGATGCAGTTTCTGTGATAGAACTGAAGATCAGGTAGAACGGATAATATATGGCGCAAGCGGCTGTATCTGCAATGATTGTATAGTTGCTTCATATCAGATGCTGATGGAGCAGGAGGGATTATCCGCTACAAAAAAGTCAAAAGGAAAGAGCACTTCAGATGAGCACGAGCTGATTAAGCCCACTGAGCTTAAAGCTATACTTGACAAGTACATCATTGGTCAGGATGAGGCTAAGAAAACTATCTGCGTTTCAGTGTACAATCATTATAAGAAGAACTTCTTCGGCGACAGTGCAAAGGCAGAAGAGATAGAGCTTCAGAAGAGCAATGTACTGCTTCTCGGACCTACGGGTGTAGGTAAGACGATGATTGCTCAGACTCTTGCAAATATTCTTAAAGTGCCTTTTGCAATAGCCGATGCTACAACACTTACTCAGGCCGGCTATGTAGGTGAAGATGTTGAAAATGTTCTCCTCAGACTTATTCAGGCGGCTGACTATGATATTGAAGCGGCTGAACACGGTATAATCTATATTGACGAAATAGATAAAATTACCAGAAAGTCGGAGAACACTTCGATAACCCGTGATGTAAGCGGTGAGGGCGTACAGCAGGCACTGCTAAAGATAATTGAGGGTACGGTGTCAAATGTTCCTCCTCAGGGTGGCAGAAAGCATCCTAATCAGGAATTTATACAGATAAATACCAAGAATATTCTTTTCATCTGCGGCGGTGCTTTTGAAGGCATTGACAAGTTGATTATGCAGAGAACTACCTCTTCTGCACTTGGCTTCGGTGCAGATGTCAAGAGTAAGAATGATAACGGCATCAACGAGGCGCTCCATCAGGTAGAGCCTGAGGATCTTGTCAAGTTCGGCATTATCCCGGAGCTTGTAGGAAGATTACCTGTCATTGCCGTTCTTGATGATCTTGATGAAGACGCTCTTGTAAAGATCCTTTCAGAGCCGAAGAACGCAATCTTAAAGCAGTACAGATATATGTTCGGTCTTGACAATATCGAGCTTGAAATAACTGACGACGCTATGCGGGCTATCGCTAAGAAGGCGGCTGACAGAAAGACCGGTGCAAGAGGACTCAGAACAGTTGTCGAAGAAGCTCTTTCAGATACTATGTTCAGCGCACCGAGTGATAATACCATCACAAAAGTTATACTTACTGCCGAATGTGTTACTGAAGGAAAGCAGCCCGATATAATCAGAGACAGCAATGCAAAGAAGCTCAGCAAATCGTCCGAAAAAAAGACAGTTAAGAAAAATGCCGGCTGATCATTCGCACAGTGTATATGTTTATTTTAAATTAATTTCTTTTTTTTAATGAAAAATTGGAAAATAGTCTTTACAAATAGAGACAGATATGTTATAATAACTTTGTTGTGCATTGCACAAAACAATTCTTATCTTGGCTTTGCGGAGAATGCTCGATAACGAGAAACACCGTTTCCCATAGCTATGATATAGAAAATATTTATAAGAGGTGTAATTATGCTTTTAAAAGAAGAAAAGACAGCGGTTATCGAAGCTAACCGCACACATGAGAACGACACAGGTTCTCCCGAGGTACAGATCGCTATTCTTACAAAGAGAATCAACGATTTAACAGAACATCTTAAGACACACAAGAAGGATCACCACTCACGCCGTGGTCTTCTTAAGATGGTTGGTCACAGACGCAATCTGTTAAATTACCTCGCTAAGAAGGATATCGAACGCTACCGTGCAATAGTAGCAAAGCTCGGTCTTCGTAAGTAAGAGATTAAAAAAGGGCAGGGCAATTTTGTTCTGCCCTTTAACCCTTATTTAAAGACAGCAGGAGAAGCAGTGCGGTTAGCATTAAATTGAACGGAATAGCATTATTCCGCTGAGTTTATTGCTAACGCTGTTTCTCTGAAAATATAAAAGGAGGAACAATAATGTTCGAGAATTACAAAACATTCAAAACGACATTTGCAGGCCGTGAGCTTATGGTTGAAACCGGTAAAGTATGTGGACTTGCAAACGGTTCTTGCTGGGTACATTACGGCGAAACAGTTGTAATGGTAAATGTTACGGCAAGCCCCAAGCCGCGTGAGGGCGTTGACTTTTTCCCTCTCGCAGTTGACTATGAAGAAAAGCTTTATTCTGTGGGCAAGATTCCCGGCGGATACTTAAAGAGAGAGGGTAGACCGAGTGAAAAGGCTATCCTTAACTCCCGTGTTGTTGACCGTCCTATGCGTCCTCTTTTCCCTAAGGACATGAGAAACGATGTAGCTATTGTTATGACGGTTCTTGCGGCTGATCCTGAGACACAGCCTGAAATCATCGCTATGATCGGCGCTTCTATTGCCGTTTCTATTTCTGATATTCCTTGGAATGGTCCTATCGGAGGCATTTCTGTAGGTCTTGTTGACGGTGAGATCGTACTTATGCCCGATGCAGAGCAGAGAGCAAAGTCTGACCTTCAGCTTAC
>CAMEKR010000075.1 GCA_945921515.1 uncultured Clostridia bacterium
CGTGTGTTTCTCGCAGTCTAACAGCTTGTCGAAAAATACTTTTTCGACAAGCTGAGTCATTGCCAAACGGCAATGCCTCCATACTATTATTCTTAAATTTTACCAAGTGCGAGAATTGAGCTTCTTGAACTCACCTACCGTCGAAACATGAGCATTTAAGCCGCCGTCAACGGTAACAACCTGACCTGTGAAGTATTCGCTCTCGTCGGAAGCAAGATAAAGGCACATATTAGCAATATCTGCAGGTGCGCCGTAACGGTTAACCATAATGTTGTTAAGGAATATATCCTTAAGAGCCTGAGGAACATAAGCCTCGTTCTCGGGAGTAACAATAAGTCCGGGACGAACGCAGTTGCAGCGGATGTTCTCCTTGCCGTACTGGAGTGCGGTGGACTTTGTCAGCATATCTACGCCGGCTTTAGCGCAGGCATAAGCTGTTGAGCCCAAGTCACCGCCGCATGAAGCCATAGAGCCTATGTTGATGATAGAACCGCCCTTGTTTTCTCTGAGATAAGGAAGCACGCTCTTGATTGCGTAGAATGTGCCGCGGATATCGCTCTGGAAAATGTTATCCCACATCTCAAGAGTAAGCTCGTCAACACGACCGTCCTTTAAGCCTACATTTGCGGCATTGTTAACCAGTATGTCGATCTTGCCGTACTTAGCTACAGTATCTGCAAGCAGAGCGTCAATGCTCTCTGTAGCTGTTATATCCATAAAGTGATAGAATGCTTCACCGCCCTCGGCAGTAATGCTGTCAACTACAGCCTGTCCCTTTGCTTCACGGCGTCCGCAGATAACTACCTTTGCGCCTTCTGCTGCGAAAAGCTTTGCAATGCCTACACCAATACCGCTTGTTGAGCCGGTTACAATTGCTACCTTACCTTTTAATCTGTCCATTTTATAGACCTCCTGAATATGAAATACATAAATTTGTTTTGGGTATCGGGCGAAACATTATGTCCTTGATATCCAAAATGTTTTCTGCGTTTACTCTTTCACGGCAAAAGCCGGATATAAGAATTTAGCGCCGATAACAATATTATATACTTTTTTTAGACAAATTTCAACAAAATAAGTACAGTTTAGTGCATTATCGATAAAAATTTATCGAAATGCATAATTTCAGGTGTGATTTTTTGAGGAAAATGACAAATTTTTATCAATTCATCTTGACAGCTAATCGCAATTAGCTTATAATATAGCTAATCGCAATTAGCTAAATGAGGTGTCACTATGAATACAAAGAAAAGGATACTTGACGAGGCGCTGACTTTGTTTTCGGAAAAAGGCTACGGCAATGTGTATGTGGCGCAGATAGCCGAGGCGGTGGGGATAAAAGCGCCGTCGCTGTATAAGCACTATAAAAGCAAGCAGGATATTTTTAACGCTATCCTTGACGAGATGAAAAAGAGTTATGACAAGCAGGCGTCGATGCTTAATATAAGCGGCGAAGACGCCGTATCCGATGCGGAAGTATACTCCGATATCGGCGAAGACGAGCTTGTCAGAATGGCAACAGGATTGTTTTTGTATTTTCTGCATGATGATTATGCCCAAAAATTTCGCAAAATGCTGACGATAGAGCAGTTCCGTGACAGCGAGCTTGCGCATCTGCTTACAAAAGAATATGCCGACGATCCGCTGTCTTATCAATCGGCAATGTTTTCAATGCTCTGCAAAAAAGGCGTACTTCGGAAATACGATCCCGATGTGATGGCACTGCACTTTTATGCTCCGATATACTTTCTGCTTACCGTCTGCGACAGAGAGCCGCAGAGAGAGACAGAGTCAACCGAGCTTCTTAAGCGGCATATAAGACAGTTCAGCAGGATTTACGGAAAAGGAGAATAATAATGAGAATCGTATTGATACACGGACAGAATCACAAGGGCAGTTCATATCATATCGGACGCATAATTGCCGAGCAGATAAAAGGGGAGAATACGCTGACCGAATTTTTTCTGCCCGGTGCGCTGAATCATTTCTGTGCAGGCTGTTACAGCTGTATAGAGGATGAGAGCAAATGCCCGTTTTTTACGGAAAAGCACAGGATAATGAGCGAGGTTGAAACAGCCGACATTCTTATATTCACTACGCCGACTTACTGTATGAGAGCGTCTGCACCGATGAAATCATTCCTCGATATGACTTTTACATATTGGATGATACACAGACCGAGAGCGTGTATGTTCAAAAAGAAGGCTGTTGTAGTTTCTACTGCGGCAGGAACGGGAGCAAAGAGCGCAGTAAAGGATATTTCCACAGCGCTCGGATACTGGGGCGTATCGGATATCAAAAAATACGGAATAAGCGTGCAGGCAATGAACTGGGAGTCGATGGCTCAGAAGAAAAAAGCGAAAATTATAAAGGACACCGCAAAAATCGCCGACAAATTGTCAAAAGAAAAAAAAGCCTGCTGTCAGCATAAAAACAAAAGCGATCTTTTTTATGATGCGTATGATGCAGAAAAATGGCATGGGCGCAGGTGAATCAGAGAAGGCATACTGGCAGGAAAAAGGCTGGCTGGATAAGGAAAGACCGTGGAGGGAATGACGGATCAATTGCCGATACGATGTAGTGTTGGTAATGATTTTTTACGGTACATGCACCGAACATAGCCTATTTGCATATATTATTCCGATGGCAAAAACTGTATAACACGGGGGGGTAATTTATGTTTAGTGGCTATGTAGAAAGGTCATTGGAGCTTCATCTGTTCTCCGGCCGCATTATGAAAGAACATTCTCTGTTTCTGAAAGCCGGATTCACCCCTGCAAACGCTTCATTTGCGGAGAAGGCGGAATTTTTCAGATGCAGGTTTGAAAAGCTGCTGTGCGAAGCGGTAAAGCTTGCAGACGGAATAGTAAGTCAGAAACTCTTATGTTCGCAGGAAATCGTCACGGAATTTACCGCCCTTGCCGAAAAGCAGACTGAGTGTTTCACGGGTATTCCCATTGACAATGAAATAACCTGCATGGAGCTAAGGCTAAAAAGCGCAAGCGGCAAGGGGTGCGAGCGTCCTGAACTGAGAGCCGCAGTAAAAAAGCTCAATCAAACGGCTCTTTCATTGCTTGACGGACTTATTTCTTTCAAGGAAAATATCCTGCAAAATGTGCTGTGCGGTGAAATGTTCACGGTGAATTATCCGTTGCTTTTAGAACACGTCATCAGAGAAGCAAAGCTGTACAGAGAGTCTGTTGAGCGGCTGGAGAAGAACAGCTGTACGGTAAACAGCTCTAAGATGGATACCGAATGTTTCTGGAACCGCATTATGATGGAACACGCAATGTTTATCAGGGGACTTCTCGATCCGTGCGAGACTGAGCTGTTCGACTCTGCGGATAAGTTCGCAGACGAATACTGTAAGCTCCTTGAAAAGTGCCGCAATATACATAGCCCTGCGATGAATGATGATTCGCTGGAGCTTACAAGAAAATTCAGAGATTTCAAAACTGCCGGCGTACAGGGCATTGAGCAGCATAAGATACACTCGGCGATACTTCCTCTTCTTGCAGATCATGTATTAAGAGAAGCAAATCATTATATACGATTGCTGAAAGGTTGAGAAAAAAGCTGTCGCTTGTGTTCTACACTTGCGACAGCTTTCTGTTTATCTTGCCAAACCTGTTAAAAATTCAACTGTATCGGGATCGTAATGTGAGAAAAAAGCGCTTTCGTTTTCATCAAGAGCTGCAATGTCATTTATTTCCGAAAACTGTACAAACTATAACGAGTAATCCTGATGAAAACAGCTTATCGGAATTGTTTCGGGGATGATAAATAACCGATGATATTTTTTCTTCCGAAGTCCGTTTTATTGTATACTAATTGTGCGATAATGAGTATATCGGAAGAATGGTGATAATGCTTTAGCGTTGCTAAAGGAAAATTCTTTTTCGCAATATGGCAACAGGTATTTCGTATTTGTTATTGCTTATTTCCCCTTAACAAAGAAAAACGCAAAAATGAAAAGAAGCTGTAGGTAAGCCGAACGCCGAGAGTCAACATGATGTGTATTATGCAGAAAAACGACTGTGTTCGGTCAGATAGATAAGGAGTACCGTTGTGAAAAGGCTCCGGTTCAGAAAATGCAGTGAAAACAAATGAAAGCTATCTGCTTCTATCGGGTGAAGCAGATAGCTTTTTGATATTAAAAAACTCCGGAGGTATGCGGGTTTTCTGTAAGATTATTTCAGATCTGTGATATTGTCTACCGATACTACATTACAGGTCAATGTGCCTGTACCGCCTCTTTCGGTAGAATTATATTTGAGATCGGAAACTGTAATAGTAGCTTCTTTCCAGTATACATCTTCGGAAAAGACATCATTGCTTAAAAAATCACAGTCCTTGATATATCCAAGAGTTATCGGAGGGTTGCTCGTGCTTACGGCAAATTTCGGGTCGCCCCAGGCAAAGTTATAAAACATCGCGCAATCCAAAAATGCATACTGTATATCCATATCAAAAAGATAAGGTACAGCTTCATGGAATTCTTTTGAATAAGGAAGGAATAACACCGTGCTTTGTCCACGCTCTTCATAGCTTCCTGCGCCGGTGCGGTCATTGAATAAAATGCCCGTAAAAGTAGCCGTTCCCTTGAGCTTCACCTCAGCATCCATAACATCATAGCCTACGCCTATTTCTTTTCCCAACGTCGTGCTGTAGGTGGTACGCGGAGCTATGCTCATGGTACAGGACTCAACAGTAAAGCCTTTACTGCCAATGCTATCCCCTTCTTTTACTGTCACCTTTTTGCCGGAATAAATTGATTCTCTTACGGGAGTCAGGCACTTTAACTCTTCCAGATTATAATCATCGGGATTTTTTACGCTGTTATTATCATAAGGCTCATATTCATAAGCACCTATCGAACCGCTGATTATATAATACTTTGTCGATTCTTCGGTAGTCGTCGGGTCTTCTTTCAAATCTGCAATCTTTAAAACTGTACCGTCTCCCATGCAGATTTCATTTTTCGGGTCTTCGGTATAAAACTCTGGTAAATCGGAGGGGACTTTTGACTGCTCTGTTTCGGAAACGGAATCAGCAGGGCTTTCTACAACCGATGAGGTGCTGTTTTCTGTTACTGATGATACTGAGGAAGAGTTGCTTTCGTTTTGATTTCCTGCGCTCTGGCTTGAACAACCTGTAGATGCTATAATCGCCGATAAAGTTAATACTGCAAAAATAGTTTTTTTGTGAAGCTTCATATTTTTTGCTCTCCTTTAATGAATAATGGTTTTCTTATGCGATATTATGAGATTTTTACCGCTCTCATAATATATAATCCTTTTACATTCAAAAATGGGACAGGTTTTTGAAAAAATTTTTGCCATAACATTTATCCTATGATTTAGTGGTTTTCGGTTTTGGAAACAAGTATATTTTATATGCAAAAATCGCGGTTTTCCTTGACATCTATATAAAATACAGTTAAAATAGTATATAGTATATATTTTAATGCGAGGTGATTTCTTTATGTTTATGTTTTATTTATCAATGCTGGAGACACCGGAAGAAAAACTGCTTATCGAACAGCTGTATAGTCAATACCGTCAGATGATGTATAAAATTTCTTTTTCCATTCTTAAAGATAGCTTTGACGCAGAGGACGCTGTTCATAATACATTTATAGGAATAATAAGAAGCAGCTATCTGCTAAATCTCAGCGATGTAAACAGTCGTGAAACAAAAGCATACATAATCACAGCCGTCAAGCACTCAGCGATTAAAATTTACAACAAGCGCAAGTCTGTCATCACCGAGGATATCGATGAATCGGTGGAAGAAACAGCTCTGTCGGCAGTAGGTGTCGAAGAGATAAAAGCCGCATTATCGGAGTTATCCGATAATGATTATGAAGTATTGTATCTTTCTGTATTCGGTCAGAAATCGAACGACGAAATAGCAAAATTACTGGAAATTAATCCTGAGACCGCCCGCAAGAAGGTATATCGTGCCAGACAGAGACTGGCACAGAAAATCACCGAAAAAAGGGGTGTGGCGGTATGATAGATAACGAGCTGTTAAAGCAGGCACTTGACGAAACAGCGGAACAGGTACCTTTGCCGACTTGAACTTGCTTTTCAAAAACGCAAGCTTCCCGTCGGTATCATCGTCTGCTCCTTCATAGCCGTTATCGCAGACGAATTGGGTAAGTGCTTCGCTGAAGGTTCTGAAAGAGCGTGCCACTTCAAGAAGCTTTTCTTCGTAGTAGTCATCATCGGGGGAGAGGGTTGCCGCTTCATCGTCTAACATTTGTGTGTATTGGTCCATCTTTATTCCTCTTTAGTGAATTTTATAATAACGGAAGGAAGCCTAAAATCAGTAGCGCAAGGCGGTGACAGGAATGTTATAGTAAATGTTGTTTAATCTTGCCTTGATTGAAGAGATTGTGCTGTTGATAAGCAAAACCCACACCGCCATAGCAGATACAGCAAAGGTCAATAACCGTGCTATCAAATTGCAACTCTTTTTCATATAAAATCCGTCCTCTACCTTGCAATATTTCAGTAAAACATACTATTTTCTCACAGATTATATCACATAATTTGACAAAATGCAACAGAGATTATTTTCGGGTTTTCAAGTGCTATACAAAAATCGTACACAAGGGGGGAAGTAAAACCAATAGTGTATGTGTATTTAACCTTTTGCATTGCATTAGCAACTCCTTAAAGAAGCTGTTCTCGACTCAAAGAAAAAAGCTGAAATGATCGCATCGGCAATGGGACAAAAAGTTATTGGAATAGAAACATTGAATGCAGGAGAAAGATATAACAGCTATGATTCAGAAGAAAAAGCATATTATGACCAGTTTACGCACAAATTAGGCGAAACACATTCTCGCTCCAAATCCAACAGGCTTCAAGCACCGTTCATTACAGAATATGAACACGTTAATGTGGAATGGATAATTGAATAAAACAAAAAGAGCTACCCGATTTCACTAACAGAAATCAGATAGCTCTTTATTTATAAATAATCTTATGATGAAGCCATTTTGTGGACAAAGGCAAAATAAAACCCCGAAAACCTGTCTGCACAGATTTTCGGGGTAAAAATTTTTATTCCCACTCAATTGTAGCCGGCGGCTTACTTGTAATATCATAGCAAATTCGGTTAATATTCTTTACCTCGTTTACTATTCTCACGCTTGCCCTTTCGAGCACATCATAGGGTATGCGAGCAAAGTCAGCTGTCATAAAGTCGCTGGTGGTGACGCCTCTGAGTGCAAGGGTGTAATCATAGGTTCTGTCATCGCCCATAACACCGACAGAGCGCATATTTGTCAGTACGGCGAAGTACTGGTTTATGCTGCGGTCAAGACCGGCGTTTGCTATCTCCTCACGGAAGATATAGTCTGCGTCCTGAAGGGTAGCGAGCTTTTCACGGGTGATTTCGCCGATTATTCTTATTGCAAGTCCGGGACCGGGGAAGGGCTGACGCCATACAAGGTAATCCGCAAGACCAAGCTCAGTACCGAGCTTTCTTACCTCGTCCTTGAACAGCAGGCGAAGCGGCTCGATTATCTCCTTGAAATCTACATAGTCGGGAAGACCGCCTACATTGTGATGTGACTTTATAACTGCGGCGTCGCCGGTTCCGCTTTCGATAACATCGGGGTATATCGTTCCCTGTACGAGAAAATCTACCTTGCCTATTTTCTTTGCTTCTTCTTCAAATACACGGATGAATTCTTCACCGATGGTTTTTCTCTTTGTCTCGGGATCGGATACGCCCTCAAGCTTGCTGATGAAACGATCGGCAGCATTTACACGGATGAAGTTTACATCCCAGTCCTTGAACGCCTGCTCAACCTCGTCGCCCTCGTTCTTTCTCATAAAGCCGTGATCGACAAATACGCAGGTGAGCTGGTTTCCTACCGCCTTTGACAGCAGAGCGCAGGCTACCGAGCTGTCAACGCCGCCCGACAGCGCAAGAAGAACCTTGCCGTCACCGACTTTTTCACGAATCTGCTTTATTGCGTCCTTGGCGTAATTTTTCATTGTCCAGTCGCCCTTACAGCCGCAAACCTTGTATAAGAAGTTACCGAGCATATCAAAGCCCTGCTCCGTGTGGTTTACCTCAGGGTGAAACTGTGTTGCGTAAAATCCTTTTTCCGCATTTTCTATTGCGGCATAAGGACATTTGTCGCTGTGACCTACCGCCTTGAAGCCTTCGGGGAGAACTTCAATGTAGTCGTTGTGGCTCATCCATACTACCGAATTCTTTTTAAGACCGCTGAATACAGCGCAGTCGGTATCAAATTCACACTCTGTCCTGCCGAATTCAGCCGCAGCATTCTCGTTTGCCTTGCCGATAGTTCCGCCCAGGCCGTATACCATAAATTGTGCGCCGTAGCATATACCGAATATCGGCACGCCAAGCTCGAATATTTCGCTTGTTATACGGGGAGAATCGTCAAGATATACGCTTCTCGGTCCGCCGGTGAAAATTATTCCCTTAGGGTTTCTTGCCTTGATTTGCTCGATCGGAGTCTTGTAAGAGATGACCTCGCAGTATATGTTATGTTCTCTGACTCTGCGTGCGATAAGCTGGTTGTACTGACCGCCGAAGTCAATGACGAGTACGAGCTCGTGCTCGTTTGTTGAAAAATCCGCCATATTGTTTCCTTTCCGTTACATAGCTTTTAAGCCGACCTTTGATGGTGTCATTATGTCCTTAAAGTATATCATATTCCGTGCTTTTTTGCAACTTATTTGTAAAAGAAAAATCAGTAACTATTATGAATTTTCTTGACAAATAGCTGATATTGTGGTAAAATTTTAATAAATAAATAGTTTTTAAAAAATTACGGATAATAATTCTGATCCATAAATGAAAGGAAGTATAATTATGAGCCATATAGAGCTTACAGCAGATAATTTCAATGAAGAGGTTTTAAACTCGGACAAGCCCGTGCTTGTAGATTTCTGGGCGCCCTGGTGCGGTCCGTGCAGAATGCTTGCTCCCGTGCTTGAAGAACTGGGCGAGGAGCATCCCGAGATAAAGGTATGCAAGGTAAATACCGACGAAGAAATGGAGCTTGCTGTAAAATTCGGTATAGATTCCATACCCTGCGTTATTGCATTCAATAACGGTAAACAGATAGATAAATCGGTAGGTTTCACATCAAAGGACAGATTGCTGTCGTTGTTTGACTGATAAATAGAGCATTATAGCCTGCGAGTGATCATCCTTTAGTGACGGTTTTCGGAAAAAAGTGATATTTGCGTACAAATTGCGTAAAAGTACTTGATTTTTTCGGAAAGTGTGATAAAATAGAATCAAGTCATATAATGCTATGACAAAAAACATAAGGAGGATCATTCCGATGGCTTATAAAATTTCTGATGATTGCATCTCATGCGGCGCTTGCGCTTCACAGTGTCCCGTTGAGGCAATTTCCGAAGGCGACAGCAAGTATGTGATCGACGCTGATACATGTGTTAGCTGCGGCGCTTGTGCAGGCGTTTGCCCCGTTGGTGCACCTTCTGAGGAATAATTTTTACATCCGGACAGCCATGAGCTTTGCTTGTGGCTGTTTTCTTTAGCATCTGTGAAAACGATAACACGACTGTGACGGGCAAAAGATTGCCTGCAACTTATAAAGGAGTATTTATATGGAGATATTATCTGTAAATGATAAAGAGTTTGCCGCATACGGCAAGGTACATAAGGGATATGATGTAAGCGAACTGCTCGAAGCGCT
>CAMEKR010000076.1 GCA_945921515.1 uncultured Clostridia bacterium
TTTATAGAGTGCTTTTAAGAATTATCGCTTGATATAAAGCCGCTCAATACCTGCGTTTTGGCAGAAGTATCTGTCGTGCTCCGCAAGGAGCATTGTCGGAGTGTTTTCGCCGAGCAGCCTTTCAAGCTGTATTCTTGAAATAATATCCACAAAATTCAGCGGCTCGTCCCAGATATAGAGATTCGCCGGTTTTGCAAGACTTCCTGCGATGAGGATTTTCTTCTTTTGTCCTGCACTCAGATTTTCGGTGCGGCTGAGAAGCTCTTTTCGTGTAAAGCCGAGCTTGGCAAGAATAGAACGCATAAGGTCGGCGTCAACGCCTATACTGTCGGCGTACTCGTCGGTAGTGCCGCTTATTCCCTCCGCACTCTGAGGAAGCGATGAAATGATAAGTCCCGGCGCTTTGGAGATCGTTCCGCTGTATGAGATAGAGCTGTCTCCCGTTATCAGCTTCAGTACCGTTGATTTTCCGCAGCCGTTTGCTCCGGACAGGCACAGCTTTTCGCCGTTTCTTAACGTAAAGGAAAGTGGCTCGAACAGGCGCTTATCATCATAATATGCCGTCAGTTTATCAACGGACAGTACCGTGTCGGATTTTGCTTTTACGGCAGGAATTTTCAGTGTGTCGGTATATTCACGGTTTTTCAGAAGCTGAGATTTTTCTTCGACTGCAGTCTGTCGGCGGTTATCTACCGCCTTCATACGCTTCATCATAGCTTTTGCCTTTGCGCCTTCAATGGCTCTTCTGTCAAGCGATTTTTCCACTTTTGCGGGATCGAAGCCTATCTTGCGGCTTTCCGCTTTATCAGCCCATTGTCTGCTTTTCTCTGCGGCGGCTTTAAGATGCTTTATCTCGCTTTTCAGCTTTTTATCCTGAGCAAGCTCATACGCTTCTTTACGGTCAAAGTTTTCTTTCCACACGGAATAGTTGCCGTTAATTATTTCCGTATCGGTTCGGTTTAGTGAAATTATGTGGTCGGTACAGCGGTCAAGCAGGTCTCTGTCGTGAGATACCAGTATAAAGCCGCTTTTGCGCTCAAGATACGCGCCGATAACCTCTCTTGCCTCAAGGTCAAGGCAGTTTGTCGGTTCGTCTATGAGCAAAAGAGCGTGGTCGTTAAGGAATAACAGGCACAGCAGAAGCCTTGTCTGCTCTCCGCCCGAAAGCGTGTTAAACGGGCGGTACAGTATCTCACAGTCGGTTCCTATATAAGATAGCTCCCGTATAACCTCCCATTCTTCTGCGGTAGGACACAGCAGGCTTGCTATCTCGCTGCCGGTCATAGTCTTGTCCTCTATATCAGGCGGGAAATATATAAACTCCGTGTCCGATATAACCGCACCGCCGCTGTCAAGCTCTCCCGTCAGGAGCTTCAGCAGAGTGGTTTTCCCTTTGCCGTTTCTGCCGATAAGCCCCGTTTTCCATGAGGAATCAATGGTGAAGGATGTGTTTTCGTATACCGGCTCGTCACAGCCTTCATAATAAAAAGTAAGATTGTTAACACTTATAACTGACATAATATCATACCCCTTTCGTTAATAAATAAAGCCGCAGGAACAATCACTCTGCGGCTTTAGTCACTTATTTGCGCAATTAAGCGCAGAAAAGGGCATAAAACAAGACCGTAAGCAATACATTCCTGCATTGCAGACACGAAAGCCAAACCCTGCTATTGAGGGCTGTGAGGTATTCGTTCTGCATTCTCAGGAATTTGTACGCATTGCATTCGGTCCTTTCGTTTTAAATTCGGTAAAACGTGCTGTTGCACGATGATATTATATCACAGCTTTTCCTTGTTGTCAACTGTTTTTATATATTCAGCTCTTTCATTGTTGAACGGATTTTCGCTCTCTTGCGGTGCTTGTAAAGAATATCCGAAATGATAAATGCGATAAGAAGTCCGATAACCGACAGGGCGGCGGCAAGCAGTAACGCTGTAGTCAGATCTGCGCCGTAGCCGTTTACAAAAAGTCCTAATTCAAAAGTGTTCGAGATATTTACTATCAGCATTAGCAGGGTAGTGGCTATCCATGTACCGTTTGTTATCGGAGATAAGACAACAAAACAGAAGTTTATTACGGCAAATGACATTATTATATCCGGCAGAGCCTCACAGCCCGAAGCAGCGGCGGTAATTGCTGTAAACGAAAATGCAAGCGTGTTGAAGATAAAAGCCGTTATCGGAAGCGCTCTTGTGCGGATGCTCTTGTACAGCCTGCTTGTGCGGATATAGCTTGCGGAATACAGGTCTGTTGAAAAGGTAAAGATCGCAGCGGCGGCATAGGCTGTCATAATAGTAGGGAAGGCGATATATGCGCTGTAATCGCTGTCGCCTTTTTGAGCAGGAAAAAGTATAACGGCAATACCGAAACCGATAATAAGGATTCCCGCAAAAACATAAAAGATTATATGCGACGCCGTAGTTCCGAAGCTCTTTTTAAATATCAGCTTCAGAGATAAAAGCAGATTTTTCATATCGTTCTCCTTTTAAGACAGCCAGTTTCTGCGGATGTATCTGCAGGACGAAACTGTTGATATTACTGCGCCGATCCCGGTCGCTAAGGTAAGGATACCGCCTGATATCAGCAATATCTGATAGCTTAAAGTCTGCGTAGCGATGAAAACTGCGCTGACAACGGCGCTTACGAAAAACAGCGTGATAAGCAGAAGAAAAAATCTCGCATTACCCGACTTTGTGCTGAGAAGCGGTCTTATTATTATATCAAATAACAGCGAGCTTGCAAGTGAGAAAAGCATCATCAGCGGTATGTTCAAGGCCTTTGTACAGTCAAACAGCGTCATTATCGCCGATATTACACCCGAAAGAGCTATAGCGGTAAGATGTGACAGAAGCTGTGAGCCTACAAGAGAAGAGCAGAACAGTTTATCGGCATTTTTGATCGTTCTTGCGTATTTGCAGCCGTCGGTCTTATAGAA
Organism: uncultured Clostridia bacterium; assembly: GCA_945921515.1. GTDB lineage: Bacteria > Bacillota > Clostridia > Oscillospirales > Ruminococcaceae > Ruminiclostridium_E. The sequence goes on from CAMEKR010000076.1 coordinate 2,939, forward strand.
CATATTTACTGCAGAGCCTGTGATTGCCATTGCGCTTATATAGCCGAGAACACAGGACATTATTATGTTCAGCGTTTCGGGCGAAATTTCTTCTCCCGCTTGCTCAGCCTGCTGCGATAGGTCTGCGTTCTCTCCTGCGTTTACTCCCAGCGCAAAGCCCGTACCGAAGAATAAAGCGATAATAACTACCATAAGTACCGCAGTCTTAAAAAGCACATTGGAGTTGAAAATGCGGACAGCTTTTATCATTATTTCTGCGCCTCCTTTGACATACGGCGCTTCTCGGCGAGCTTAAGAAGTTCTACGCTGAGCTGACTTAATGTCGGACGCTCTGTCACCGCACCGTGAGCCATGAGCTTTTCTTTGTTTTCGCAAAGAGCAAGACCGCTGAGCATAGAAGCTGAGCAGGAGCAGGTGAGCATTAAGCCCGAAAGTTCGTCTTTTCTGTCCGGTTCGGCGCTGATGATAATATATTTGTCCTTGAGGTCTTCGGTGAAGCCCTGCTCGGTAACTTCTCCGTTATCCATAATTACGGCATAGTCGGCTGAATTTTCCATATCCGCTATGTTGTGCGTTGAAAAAATTATGCTCTTTTTGCCGTTTCCGCTGTCGATATAGTCACGGAAGCGCTCGCACAGCCTGTCACGCATAAGCGGATCGAGCGAAGCTCCCGGCTCGTCAAGTACCAGTAAATCGGTATCTCTTGCAAAGGCTGAAGCAAGGCATACCCTCATACGCATACCGTCGGACAGCTGACTGAGAGATTTGCGCTTGTATTTATCCGCAGGTACGTCCATCCCAGCGAGAAGCGCAAAGAATCTTTCCTTGTCGAATCCTTCAAAGGCAAGGCTCATCGACAGCGCAACATCCTTTATCTTCCAGCCGGCAGGGAACATACCCTGCGAGGCGCAGTAGCCGATACGCTCTTTTGTATCGCCGTCATCTGCGTCGCCTGCTGTACCGAAATACGATATCTCTCCGTCTGTCTTTGCGGTTATTCCGCAGATTATATCCATAAGAGTGGTTTTTCCTGCACCGTTTGCTCCGATAAGCGCAGTAGAAAAGCCTTTCGGGAAGGCAATGTTCACCGGACCGAGAGAAAAACTTCTGTCATATTTTTTTATAAGCGAATCTAATTTAATTACTTCTTCCATAATATCTCCTCAATTAATGTTGCCGAGAGTCTTAAGTATCTCGGCGGTTTCGTCCACTGTCAGACCTGCAAGCCGTGCGCAATCGAGTGCGTCCTGAAGATGCTGTTCGAGAAGGCGCATATACTGCTCCTTTATCATCCCCGTGTCCTGCGGATTGACTATATACCCCTTGCCTTGAACGGCGCTTACAAGCCCCTCGGAGCATAGCTCCTCATAAGCCTTCATTGTAGTTATCACGCTTATTTTAAGCTCTTTTGCAAGTCCTCTGATTGAGGGGAGATATTCTCCTGCAGGGATAGAACCGTTCATTATCCTTTCTTTAAAATCTGCGGATATCTGCTTGTAGATGGGTATGTCGGAATTCAGAAGAATCTTCATATTTCCTCCTTTATATAAGTAAGCTCAACCTCATAAACACTCACGAACTGTTTATGTGTTATATATACAGTATAAACGATACCCACCGTTTTGTCAATAGGAAAATGAAATTTTTTATAATTATGGCTTGATTTCCGACCGACCGATAAGTTATACTATATAAGGAGATATGGCTAAAAGCGCATGTTTCTGTTACTTTATATCGATTCAAGGTTTACTTATACAAAATGCACAAAACACCGCCTTTGAATTTAGCTAATTTCATAGAAAAAAAGATTGACAAAACCTGCCCGAAATTGATATAATGATATTGTTAAAAAAATAACAAATGGGCAAACCGTTCGCCCTGCGGCAGACTAATATAGAGTGTGCCGAAAAGTACGGTAAGTGAAGAAAGAACAGTTTAAAACATTCAGGAGGACAAAATGGCTAAAAAGCAAATCGTAAGCAGCAAGAAGGCTACTTCTGCGGTAGTAAGCCCGCTGTTAGTTGACAGCGTTGACGCTCTCAAGATCCGTATGGCAGAAGTCAGAGCTGCACAGCAGGAATTCGCAACCTTTACACAGGAGCAGGTTGATAAAATCTTCCAGGCAGCAGCAATTGCGGCAAACCAGATGCGTATTCCGCTTGCCAAGATGGCAGTAGAAGAAACCGGCATGGGCGTTGTTGAAGATAAGGTTATCAAGAACAACTACGCCGCTGAGTACATCTACAACGCATACAAGAATACAAAGACCTGCGACATCATTGAAGAAGACAAGGCATTCGGCACAATGAAGGTAGCTGAGCCTATCGGTGTTGTAGCTGCGGTTATTCCTACAACTAACCCCACATCTACAGCAATATTCAAGACGCTGATTTCACTTAAGACAAGAAACGGTATCATCATAAGCCCTCACCCCAGAGCTAAGAAGTGCACAATAGCTGCCGCTAAGGTAGTTCTTGACGCAGCTGTAGCTGCAGGCGCACCTAAGGGCATTATCGCTTGGATAGATGTTCCTTCTCTTGACCTCACAAACGAAGTTATGAGAAGCGCTGATATAATCCTCGCAACAGGCGGTCCCGGAATGGTTAAGGCTGCATATTCTTCCGGCAAGCCCGCACTCGGCGTTGGCGCAGGCAACACACCTGCAATCATCGACACAACTGCCGATATCAAGCTCGCTGTTGCATCAATCGTTCACTCCAAGACATTCGACAACGGTATGATTTGCGCTTCTGAGCAGTCGGTTATCGTACTTGACAAGATATATGACAAGGTTAAGAAGGAATTTGCCGCACTCGGCTGCTACTTCTTAAATCCCGAGGAGACAGAGAAGGTAAGAAAGACTATCCTTATAAACGGTGCTCTCAATGCAAAGATAGTTGGTCAGAAGGCCGCTACAATTGCCGAGCTTGCAGGCGTTAAGGTAGATCCCAAGACTAAGGTTCTTATCGGCGAGGTTGAAAGCGTTGAGATAGAAGAAGAGTTCGCTCACGAAAAGCTCTCTCCCGTACTTGCTATGTACAAGGCAAAGAACTTTGAAGACGCACTGGCAAAGGCTGAAAAGCTGGTAGCCGACGGTGGTTACGGACACACATCCTCTCTGTACTGCAACGCTGTTACAGAGCGTGAGAAGATAAACGAATTCGGCAACAGAATGAAGACCTGCCGTATCCTTGTAAACACTCCCTCGTCACACGGCGGTATAGGCGATCTTTACAACTTCAAGCTGCTTCCGTCATTAACACTGGGCTGTGGCTCATGGGGCGGAAACTCCGTATCGGAGAATGTCGGCGTTAAGCACCTCATCAACATCAAGACAGTCGCTGAGAGGAGAGAGAATATGCTGTGGATGAGATTACCCGAGAAGGTATACTTCAAGAAGGGCTGTATGCCTGTTGCTCTTGACGAGCTGGGCACAATAATGGGCAAGAAGAAGGCGTTCATCGTAACAGACTCTTTCTTATATCATAACGGCAACACAAAGGCTATCACAGACAAGCTTGACCAGATGGGTATTTCGCATACCGTATTCTTCAACGTTGCTCCCGATCCTACGCTTGCTTGCGCTAAGGAAGGCGCTGAGCTGATGAAGCAGTTCGAGCCTGATGTAATCATCGCACTCGGCGGCGGTTCGGCTATGGACGCAGGCAAGATCATGTGGGTACTTTATGAGCATCCCGATGTAGACTTCCTTGATATGGCTATGAGATTCATGGATATCCGCAAGAGAGTTTACACCTTCCCCAAGATGGGCGAAAAGGCTTACTTTGTAGCTATTCCTACTTCTTCGGGTACAGGTTCAGAGTGTACTCCTTTCGCAGTTATCACAGATGAGAAGACAGGCGTTAAGTATCCTCTTGCCGACTATCAGTTACTGCCCAATATGGCTATCATCGACACAGACAACATGATGACTCAGCCTAAGGGACTTACAAGCGCTTCCGGCGTTGACGCACTCACACACTGCCTCGAGGCTTATGCTTCTATCATGGCTACAGATTATACAGACGGTCTTGCTCTCAAGGCTGCAAAGAATATCTTCGAGTATCTGCCCAGAGCATATAACGACGGTCAGACAGACGTTGAGGCAAGAGAGAAGATGGCAAACGCTTCTGCTATGGCAGGTATCGCATTTGCAAACGCTTTCCTCGGAGTATGTCACTCGATGGCTCATAAGCTCGGTGCGTTCCACCACCTGCCTCACGGCGTTGCAAACGCTCTGCTTATCACTCAGGTTATGCGCTTCAATGCAGTTCCCAATCCTACAAAGATGGGTACATTCTCACAGTACGATCATCCTCATACTCTTGAGAGATATGTCGAGGTTGCTGAGTTCTGCGGCGTAACAGGCAAGACAAACGAAGAGAAGTTCGAAAAGTTCATCGCTAAGATCGAAGAGCTTAAGGCTGCTGTAGGCATCAAGAAGTGCATCAAGGACTATGGCATTGATGAGAAGGACTTCTTAGACAGACTTGACGCAATGGTTGAACAGGCATTTGACGACCAGTGCACAGGTGCTAACCCCAGATATCCCCTTATGAGCGAGATAAAGCAGATGTACCTCAATGCTTACTACGGCGTTGATGAAACAGTTTAATAAAGCAAGCTCCATAATGTTTTAAACTTATACAGAGAACCCCCACCGGCAAAAGCCTGTGGGGGTTCTTGCTATCTTTTGTTTCTCGCTCTATTCCGTGCCATTCCCGCCGTTTCGACTCTATAGACGACGATTCATGAAAACAACTTACATATTATTTGTGAAAATTATACTATTAAATGAAACTTATTATATCTAAATTTCACTAATTTTGAGTTTTAGCACAAAAATTTGTAAATTAGCTATTGCTTTTTTGAATGGACTGTGTTATTCTTAGGGTACAGAAAACACCAAAGGTTATGACGGTGGCTATCAAGGCATATATATGTTGATGAGAGTATCGCAACCTTCGGAGAATTTTGGATTTAACGGCGCAGACCGTTAAACATAAAAAACTTTTACATTTTTTAAGGAGGTAATTTCCCATGATAAAGAAATTACAGAAGCTTAAAGCCAAGAAAGGCTTTACACTGGTCGAGCTGATCGTTGTTATCGCTATCATCGGCGTACTCGCAGCTATCCTGATCCCCACAATGCTGGGCTTCGTTACTTCTTCAAGAGTAACATCTGCTAACTCAACAGCAGCAGCTATCAAGAAGCAGATCGACAACTTCTTAACAGACGCTGATACAGCAGGTTACGGCATGAAGCAGTCTTCAGCTGCTACAGCAAGCATCACTTTCAAAGTAGATGGCGATGGTAAATGGGATACAACAATTTATACAAGCAGTTATAGCCCTGCTGACGCTACATTTGCGCCAAATACTGCGTTCAAGAATGCAGCTGAGTGGGGGAAAGATGGAGGAGCTACAGACATTACAAAGGATACTCCTAAGGCAAATGCAGAAAATGCTGTAGAGCGTTTAACAATTGACCTTGCAAGTGTATTCCCTGATGTTAAGAACTCATATATCTTTGCTTACTGCGAAGGCGGCAAGACTTTATATGTAGCTTACACAGCTGATGACACTGATCTTGATGCAGATGGACTTCCCACTTTAGATGATTTCAAAGCCGGTAAATATGCTTGGGACGGCAACACTGCAGGTATCACAGCTGATGGTATCACACTCGGTACAGCTCCCGCACTTACACTTGGTACAGGTACAGCAGCTGAGCCGGAGGCACCGGCAGAAGGTTAATAATGCAAATTATTTAGCTGTAAGCAATAATACTTAATCATGTTTATCCCCCGACGGGTGACTGTCGGGGGATAATTATTACGGTGCGAAAATGAAAAAGAAAGAGAAAATAACGCTGATAGTCGGAATTGCCGTTATAGCTTTATGTGTGCTTGTCGTACTGTATGTGCTTGACCGTTTTTCGATAATCCGGATATTGCCAAGACCTGTGCCAAAGCAGGAAAAGGTCATACAGCTTGACGATTTGGGCTCGGCGGATACACCGGTAGGAAAAACCGCCGTAGTTACGATATTCTGTGATGATAAGCTGACAAAGTGGGATTTTACTTCCGATAATGACAAGAAAATCAGAGAATCCGACTTCAAGGCACTAAAGGTTGCAACAGACTGGATATCGGGACAAGCCGAAAAGTACGGTAAGGATTGCGAATTTATCATTCCGACAGACGAAAACAGCGAGCTTTATTATGAAGCGAGCTTTACTAATATTGTATGCAATGCCGCCAACCCGTTTGATAAAGCCGAGCAATGGCAGTACATTGATAAGAATGTAGACAGCGAGGCTCTGAAAAGTAAATATGACTGCAATAATATAGTCTATCTTCTGTTCACTAACGGATATGATGAGGCTTTGAAAAACGAAGATGAAATAAGCATCAATTCGTTTGTTGTAAATGTTTATGATAAGCCGCTTGATTATCCGTATGAGCTGGCGTGTCTTTCAATGTATGAAGGCTCTTCGGGAGTTGCACCTGCAACAATAGCGCATGAGATGATACACCTGTACGGAGCGCCCGACCTGTATGCTTTTGACGCAAATAATATCAATTATGCAACGACGGTAGACTTTGTTGATTATTGCCGTGAAAATGTTCCGCAGGAAATAATGCTGTCAACCCGTGATACAGAAACCGGCGAGCTTCTGTCCGACAGGATAACGCAGGAGATAACCGATATCACCGCTTATTATATCGGCTGGCTTGACGCCGCTCCGGAATGTATTGACGAATATC
>CAMEKR010000077.1 GCA_945921515.1 uncultured Clostridia bacterium
ACACCTAAATAAGTCTTGCATTTTTGCGGTGCGTGGGTTTATCGACAGTCTGAAATCCCCGTGTCTTTCGATACGGGGATTTTGTGTCCGTTTCTATGCGGATATACAGCTTAGTACTCCGAAAATGCCTATCTGAACAAAATCGTTTACAGCTTGTTCCGATTCTTCGGTAGTGCTGTTTTCCTGCGTTTGCGATTCAACTTTCTGTGAGTTATCCTCACCGCTCGATATCAAATTTTGTATCGCTTCAAACAGGGCAAATTTAACCTCTATGTCACGGCTTTCCTCAATGCGCTTGCTCTGATCTTCCGTGAAAAATTCTCCTGCGGCAGGAAGACAAAGCGGAGGGAACATAACGCACCACCAGTTTTTCCCCTCGGCATTGCCTATAAGTAATCTTACCGCCGTATATTCTCCTGCGGGCAGGGTATAGTTCTCATATTTTCTTGTGGTGAAGTATGTTTTTCCGACTTCGCATTTTACTTCATAACTATAGCCTTTTGAACGGACAAACTCATTTGCGGCTTTTTCGATATCGTTTTTGTATAGCTTTGCTATCTTAACTGAATCTTCAAAATCGGTACAGTCGCTGAACACTTCTCCGAAATTGCTTAAGATGTAGTCACGCAGATCGTATTTCAGCTGCTGATCCTCATTGCTGTCGGAATTTGCGAGTATATGAAGCCTCAGTACCTCGTCGGGCTTTTTCTCGCAGTCCTGTGCAAATGCGGAAAACCCTGATATTATTATACCGAGTACCGCTCCTGCTATCATAGCCTTATCAAGAATGTTACGCATAAAATTTCCTGTCATAATTGCCTCCGTTTTGTGCTTTCCACTTATGTGAAGTAATTATTGACAGGGAAAATTTATCTATTCACTTTATTCAAGATTTTCTAACTGTTTCAGCCACAAAGCAGCGCAGGCGTCGCTCGGCATCCTCCAGTCGCCCCTGGGAGAGAGCGTTACCGAGCCGACTTTAGGTCCGTCGGGCAGACAGGAACGCTTGAACTGCTGAGAGAAGAAGCGGCGGTAGAAGGTTTTCAGCCATTTCAGTATTGTTTCACGGTCATAAGCGCCGTCAAACGCATATAGTGCCAGCCTGAACACCTTTGCAGGAGCAAAGCCCCATCTTATTCCGTTATACAGGAAGAAATCGTGTAGTTCATAAGGACCTACAAGGTCTTCGGTTTTCTGTGTTATCTCTCCGTCTTTGGCGGGGAGAAGCTCGGGACTTACCGGTGTGTCAAGGATATCTTCAAGCGATTCTTTCAGCTGCTTGTTATCTGTGTTTTTTGAGTAGTAGCTTACAAGGTGCTTTATCAGCGTCTTGGGTATCGAGCAGTTTACGCCATACATAGACATATGGTCGCCGTTGTAGGTCGCCCAGCCGAGCGCAAGCTCAGACAAATCTCCTGTGCCTATTACAAGACCGCCTGTCTGATTCGCAACATTCATAAGCACTTTTGTACGCTCTCTTGCCTGTCCGTTTTCATATACTACCGACAAATCGTTTATATCGTGTCCGATATCTTTGAAATGCTGTTTTACGCTGTCGGTTATGTTAATTTCACGGAGCGTAACGCCCAGCGCCTCGCATATCTTAACTGCGTTGGATTTTGTACGCTTTGTTGTGCCAAAGCAGGGCATTGTTACCGCTACGATATCCGTCATAGGACGGCTGAGCAGCTGCATTGCATTTGCACATACCAGTAGTGCAAGCGTGCTGTCAAGTCCTCCCGATATTCCTAATACTGCGGTTTTAGCGTTTGTGTGCATAAGCCTCTTTTTAAGACCGTTTGCCTGCATCGCAAGGATAAGCTCACAGCGCTTGTCTTTCTCATCTGTAGAGTAGGGGATAAACGGTGTGCGTGTAACGAACCTTGTCAGCTCGGTGTCGGTAAGCGACATTGAGAACGATATTGCGTTTATTTGATGATAGATATTCTTACCTGTTACAAATGATGTATTCTTTCTGCGTTCAAAAGCGAGCTTGTTAACATCTATCTCGCTGATAGTATATTCTCCCGAGAACAGCTTGCTTTCGGCAAGCACGCTTCCGTTTTCGGCTATTATGTTATGACCGGAGAAGACTAAATCCTGCGTAGATTCCCCCTCGCCTGCTGAGCAGTAAACGTAGCCTGCGATAAGCCTTGCCGACTGATTAGTAACGAGTGAACGGCGGTATTCCGATTTGCCTATCATCTCGTTGCTTGCAGAAAGATTAAGTATTATATTTGCCCCATTAAGTGCAAGGTTTCCCGAAGGCGGACACGGAGCCCATAAGTCTTCACATAGCTCAATGCCGAAAGAAAAATCCTCGCATTCTTCACATCTGAATATGAAATCCGTTCCAAACGGCACATTGTCGTGGATTTCAAATGAATTTTCCCAGTTCCATGCGGTAAAGTGGCGCATTTCATAGAACTCGTTGTAGTTAGGCAGATATTGTTTTGGAACATAGCCCAGAACCTCGCCGTGATACAAAACAGCGGCACAGTTGTACAGATTGCCGTTATGTGCTACGGGAAGACCTACAACCGTTATCATATCAAGCTTTGCCAGTTTTTTCGCAATATCATTGAGGGCGCTCTTAGCACCGTCTAAAAGGGCAGTCTGAAAGAAAAGGTCCTGACAGGTATATCCCGTTATACAAAGCTCAGGGAAAACCGCCAGCCTTACGCCTTTTTTGGCAAGCGTCTTTGCAAGAGTGATTATCTGTTTTGAGTTGTAGTCACAATCAGCGACCTTAATTTCCGGAGTCGCTGCCGCTATTTTGATAAATCCGTCTTTCATTCTTTTTACCTCGGTTAAAATTCATAATTTCCTGTAAGTCCGTTTACTTTTCTGTCTATCCAGTTCAGAATATCGTCAAATACTATCTCTTTCATTGTTTCGTTGAAAAGCTCATGCCGAGCTCCCGGGTATAGCTTGATATCAACATTACAGCCTTCTTCTATGAGCTTACCATAGACATTGCGAACGCCTTTTCCGTAGCCGCCGACCGGGTCCGCCGTTCCCGACATAAGAATTATAGGCAGCTTCTTTGGCACCTTCTGTGCCCACTCGGCGCTTGAAACTCTGCGAAGAAGGGTAGTAAGGTCTACAAATCCGCTTGCAGTGAATACAAAGTTGCTTTTTTCATCGTCCATATACTTTTTCACAACTTCGGTATCATGGGTAAGCCAGTCATATATCGTCTTGCTGTTTTTTATCCTGTCGTTGTATACTCCGAAAATAAGAGTATTCAGCTTGTCGCTGCGGAAACGCTCGCCTTTTACAGCTTTTACCGACTGAGTAGCTCTGACGCCGATTTCCGACAACGCTTTATCGTCGCCCGTTCCCATTATAACCGCACAGCAAAGCTCGTTCGGAAAGCGTGTAAGATACAGCCTTGCTATAAAACTTCCCATACTGTGCCCTATCAGGATGTAAGGCAGGGCGGGATATTTATTTTTCATCAATATCGTCATACGGTGAAGGTCATTTACAAGATGACTCCATCCGTCTTTTTGGGAAAAATATCCGAGGTCATCGTTTGATTTTACGCTGTTGCCATGTCCTAAGTGGTCATTGCCGCAGACGATATATCCTTTTGCGGTAAGAAATTCGGCAAAATGCTCATAGCGTTCAATATATTCGCACATACCGTGGGATATCTGAATTATTCCTCTGATAATTGCTGTGGTGGGAACATATATATAGTAGGCGCATTTGTCTGTGCCGTTTGAGGATTCAAATGTGCCTGTCAGCTTGTCAAATGCCATAAAAGTCTCACTTCCTTATATTATAGTATTATATCAGAATTCACCGAAAAATACAAGACAGAGCACGAACTTATGCTTTTTTGAGATGAATAACGATGAGTACTACGGAAAATAGCTATATTATCACAATATCAAGGCACAATGCAAGTTCAATTTTGTGAAAATTCACCTTGACAAACTTGCAAAAGCGTGATAATATAAGCAGGTAAGGAAAAATGATGTATGCAAAAGCATACAAAATCAAAACAAGGAGAGACAAAAATGAAGAGTTTAAAAAGAATTCTTGCAATGTCAGCGGCAGCTGCAATCGCAGTATCTTGCTTCGCAGGCTGTGCTTCCAACACTGCAACAAGCAGTGAAGGCGAAGCAAACGGCGCTACAGGTAAGACAATAGTAATCGGCGGAAGCGGCCCTCTTACAGGTTCTGCAGCTCAGTACGGCGTAGGCGTTAAGAACGCTATCGAGCTTGCAGTTAACGAAATCAACGCAGCAGGCGGCGTTAACGGCAACACATTAAAGCTCGTATTTGAAGATGACGAAGCTGACTCCGGCGACAAGGCAGTAAACGCATACAACACACTTAAAGATCAGGGTATGCAGATTTTCCTGGGTACTGTTACTACAGGTTCTTGCCTTGCAGTTATTGACAAGTCAAAGGCTGACAACATATTCCAGTTCACTCCCTCTGCTTCTGCACAGGATGTAATCGCTAACGACAACTGCTTCCAGATTTGCTTCACAGACCCCAACCAGGGTAAGGCTTCTGCTGACTATATCGCAGACAACCAGGTAGCAACTAAGGTTGGCGTTATCTACGACAGCTCCGACGCTTATTCATCGGGTATCTACAATGCATTCAAGAAGGAAGCTCAGGCTAAGGGTCTTGAGCTCGTATCAGAGCAGTCTTTCACAAAGGACAGCAAGACTGACTTCTCAGCACAGATAGCTGACTGCAAGAATAAGGGCGCTGAGCTCGTATTCCTTCCCATCTACTATCAGGAAGCTTCTCTTATCCTCACACAGAGCAACAACGTAGGCTACGCACCCAAGTTCTTCGGATGCGACGGTCTTGACGGTATCACAAGCATTGAAAACTTCGATACTGCTCTTGCTGAAGGCGTTATGCTCTTAACTCCCTTTGCAGCAGATTCTAAGGATCAGGCTACACAGGACTTCGTAAAGGCTTATAAGGAAGCATACAACGGCGAAACTCCCAACCAGTTTGCTGCTGACGCTTATGACGGCGTAAAGATTCTTGCTAAGCTTATAGAAAAACAGAACATCACAGGCGACATGAGCGCTTCTGATATCTGCGAAAAGCTCAAGGCAGGCATCACAGCTTCAGACTTCAGCTTTGATGGTCTTACCGGTACAGGTATGACATGGACAGCAGGCGGCGAAGTTTCCAAGGCTCCTAAGGCTGTAGTTATCAAGGACGGCAACTATTCTGCTCTTGAATAATACGGTAAAACAGGCAAATTAATATCAATTAAGACCGGCAGGTATTAACCTGTCGGTCTTTTTGAATTATCGGCAAAAAAATGTTGCAAAATGGTGAACGCTGTGATATAATTAAAAGAACGATTAAAAGTATATCTTTTTGAAGGTAAATCGGCTCGGATTGCCTTCATACAGGGAAGGAATGTATGTAAAATGGGTTTTCTTAATAACCTGATAAACGGTATAAGTCTTGGTAGCATATATGCTGTTATAGCGCTCGGATATACGCTTGTATACGGTATCGCCAAGATGCTTAACTTTGCGCACGGAGATATAATTATGGTCGGCGGATATGTTATCTTCTATTCGATGACATCGTTCCAGATAAATCCTTATATCTCGGTGCTTCTTGCGGTTATTGCCTGCACGGTACTCGGTATAGTTATCGAAAAGATTGCATATAAGCCGCTGAGACAGGCTACTTCGCTTTCGGTGCTTATTACGGCGATTGGTGTAAGCTATTTCCTTCAGAACTCGGCGCTGCTGTTGTTCGGAGAAAAGCCTGTCAACTTCACATCGGTAGTAAATATACCGTCCATATCCCTTTTCGACGGTCAGATAGTGATAACAGGTGAAACTATCGTAGCTATCATAATTTCGATTCTGATAGTTGTCGGACTTTCACTTTTTATAAAGAAAACCAAGAGCGGACGAGCAATGCTTGCAGTATCGGAAGATAAGGATGCGGCTCAGCTTATGGGTATCAACATAAACAGAACAATATCTCTTACCTTTGCTATCGGTGCGGGACTTGCGGCTATAGCCGGCGCACTTCTTTGTTCTGCGTATCCTACTCTTCAGAATACTACCGGAGCAATGCCGGGCATCAAGGCGTTTGTTGCCGCTGTTTTCGGCGGTATCGGCTCGGTACCCGGAGCAATGATAGGCGGCATACTGATAGGCGTAATAGAGATACTCGGAAGAGCGTATATTTCGCCTCAGCTGTCTGACGCTATCGTTTTTGCAGTGCTTATTCTCGTCCTTATCGTTAAGCCTACGGGACTGCTTGGCAAGAAGATAAGAGAGAAAGTATAATAAGGGAGGGGAATGGTTTTTATGAGTAATAAAGCGACCTTAGCAAAAGCGAAAATGCTGAAACCTCAGACAAAGCAGAGCTTTACGACATATATAATGGTGATTGCCGCCTTTGTAATAATGATGGTTTTATCATCTACAGGCAATGTTTCAAGTCAGATAGAGGGACTTCTCGTTCCACTTTGCGTATATTCTATACTTGCGGTTTCGCTGAACCTTACTGTCGGAATACTGGGCGAGCTTAGTCTCGGACAGGCGGGCTTTATGTGCGTGGGCGCATACGCAAGTGCGCTGTTTTCAATAGCAACCAATGAATCTATAACGGTTGCATGGATTCGTTTCCCGCTTGCTATTCTTGTAGGCGGAATATGTGCGGCTGTATTCGGAATACTTATAGGAATACCGGTACTCCGTCTGAGAGGCGACTATCTTGCAATAGTAACGCTTGCTTTCGGCGAAATAATAAAGAACGTATTTGCGGCACTTTATGTCGGCATCGACAGCAACGGACTTCATATTGCTCTTAATCAGGCGGATATGAACCTGGCGGAAGACGGTACGGAAATAATACGCGGTGCGCTCGGTGTTAAAGGCGTTCCGCAGGATTCCACATTTGTGATCGGATTCGTTCTGCTGATGATAACTCTGATTATTTCATACAATTTCATCAATTCAAGAACAGGCCGAGCTGTAAAGGCTATCCGTGATAATGCTATAGCGGCTGAGTCGGTAGGTCTTAATATCACAAAGTACAAGCTGATAACCTTTGCTCTTACCGCTTTTCTTGCAGGTCTTGCAGGTGCTCTTTACTCGCATAACTACGCAACGCTGCAGGCGGCAAAGTTTGATTATAATATGTCGATACTGATACTCGTGTTTGTTGTACTTGGCGGTATCGGTAATATAAGAGGAAGCGTTATCGCCGCAATCGTGCTGACCTTGCTCCCCGAGGTGCTCAGAAGCATCAACAACTACAGAATGCTCATCTATTCTATAGTTCTTATAGTAATGATGATATGCACTTCAAACGAAAAGGCAAGAAATCTTATCATTTCTGTTTTTAATTGGCTCAAAGACCAGATAATAAAGCTGAAAAATATGATAATAAAACCTAAAACAAAGGAGGTCAAGTAAATGGCACTTCTTGAAGTTAAAAATTTAGGAATATCCTTCGGCGGTCTGCGTGCCGTTGATGAGTTCAGCGTTTCAATCGAAAAGGGCGAGCTTTATGGTCTCATAGGTCCCAACGGTGCAGGCAAGACTACGGTCTTCAATATGCTCACAGGAGTATATAAGCCCTCAAACGGTGTTATTATGCTTGACGGGCAGAACATCACAGGCAAAAGCACGATAGAAATAAACCGTGCAGGAATCGCCCGTACATTCCAGAATATAAGACTGTTCAAGGCGATGAGCGTTCTTGATAATGTTAAGGTAGGACTTCACAATCATTATAAGTACAGCACGGCTGAAGGCGTTTTTAGAATGCCCCGTTTCTTCTTTACGGAGAAAGAGATGGATAAAAAGGCAATGGAACTACTCAGCGTTTTCGAGCTTGACAGCAAGGCTGATTTTCTTGCGTCAAATCTTCCTTACGGAGATCAGAGAAAGCTGGAGATAGCAAGAGCACTTGCTACACAGCCTAAACTGCTTCTTCTTGATGAACCTGCCGCAGGTATGAATCCCAACGAAACGGCTGAGCTTATGAACACTATCCGCTTTGTAAGAGATAACTTTGATATGACGGTACTTTTAATCGAGCATGATATGTCTCTTGTATCCGGAATATGCGAAAAACTGTCTGTGCTTAATTTCGGTCAGCTTTTATGCGAGGGCAATACATTCGATGTCCTCAAAAATCCCGAAGTTATCACGGCATATCTCGGCGATTAAGGAGGGTGCAGAAAAATGGCAATGCTTGAAATAAAAGACCTTTATGTAAACTACGGTATGATCGCCGCCCTTAAGGGTATATCCTTTGAAGTAAACGAAGGCGAAGTAATCGCACTAATCGGTGCTAACGGTGCAGGAAAGACGACAACTCTCCATACTATTACCGGTCTGCTTCACGCTAAAAGCGGCTCGATAACCTTTAACGGAGTAGAGCTTACCAAGACTCCTGCTCATAAGATAGTAGAGATGGGAATAGCCCATGTACCTGAGGGAAGACGAATCTTCCAGAACCTGACGGTACTTGATAATCTTAAGCTGGGCGCATTTACAAGAAAAGACAAGGAGAATATATCCAAAGACATAGAGATGGTCTATGAAAGATTCCCTCGTCTTGCTGAAAGAAAAACTCAGATAGCAGGTACGCTTTCCGGCGGAGAACAGCAGATGCTTGCTATGGGCAGAGCGCTTATGTCAAAGCCTAAGATAATAGTAATGGACGAGCCCTCAATGGGACTTTCGCCTATTTTTGTTAGCAATATTTTCGATATCATTCAGACTATAAGAGAGTCGGGTACGACCGTACTGCTTGTTGAGCAGAATGCTAAGAAGGCTCTTTCCATAGCCGACAGAGCGTATGTTCTTGAAACGGGCAAGATTTCGCTATCGGGTGCGGCGTCCGATCTTATAAACGATGATTCCGTAAAAAAAGCATATCTCGGAGAATAAGGAGCGCTTATGGGACAGATTATTACTATAGCCAGAGAAATGGGCAGCGGCGGCAGAACTATTGGCAAGATGCTTGCCAAAGAGTTTGATATTCCCTATTATGACAAAGAGATAATCAGAATGGCAAGCGATGAAAGCGGAATAAATGAGGAGCTTTTCGGCAGAGTAGATGAAAAGGTAAAAAGCTCTATATTTGCCCGTGAAGAGATTTACACAGGCGAGCTTATCGAGCCTGACAGTAAGGACTTTACCTCCGATCGCAATCTGTTCAATTATACCGCAAAGATAATCAACGATATTGCAGATAAGAAAGAAGCTGCTGTAATAGTTGGCAGATGCGCCGATTATATTCTCAGAGATCGCAAGAATGTGATAAAGCTGTTTATCTACGCAGATATGAAGACTTCCGTCAAGAATGTCTACGATAAGTACGGTCTTGACGAAAAAGAAGCAAAGAAGCTCATTGAGAGGGAAGACAAGAGCCGCAGCGAATACTATCGTCATTATACCGGCCGTGACTGGACAGACGCAAGAAACTATAACCTTTGCCTTGACACCAGCAGTATGAGCTATGAGAAGTGTGTTGAGATAGTGAAGGC
>CAMEKR010000078.1 GCA_945921515.1 uncultured Clostridia bacterium
CAGCCTATGAACAACGGCTACAACCAGCCCATGAACAACGGCTACAACCAGCCTATGAACAACGGCTACAACAACAATATGGCTAATAATGCCGCTACAAACTACAACGCACCCCAGCAGAACTACAATAACAACAACTACAACAACTACAACAATCAGTAAGTAACCGGAATACATAATAATAAAAGGGCAGGCTCAAGAGTCTGTCCTTTTTGTTACTATTTATTATCGATTTTTTATGACAGTACCGATATTTTCTTCTTTCCGAGCATTTTCATAAGCAGTACCGATACTACAGCCGAAACACCTTCTGCTATCGGAAAGGTCCACCTCTTTTCTGAAAATAAAAAAGCGTAAATCCGTGTCCAGATTTACGCTACATTTTATCTATGTACTACTCGACGGCATATATTTTATCATTTGCGGCGGCTTATTGTCAAGTAGAGAAACGATTTTTCGGCGATTTTATGATTTTCTGGCGGCTGAATGAGCGAAATTTTCAGCAAAAAGTCATACCTATTTTCCTGCGCCCCAGTACTTCCTGTCAAGGCTTCTGAAATTAACGGCGGAGGAAATATCCTGCCTTCTTATCGTCTCGCTTCCTGCAAGGTCGGCACAGGTGCGGGCTACTTTAAGTATCCTGTCGTACGCTCTTGCGGAGAGTCCCATCTTGTCAAAGCAATCGGCGATGAGTTTCTTTGCGGCTTGGTCAAGCGGACACATTTCGTGCAGATATGAGGGCGGTATCTTGGAGTTTGAACGGATATCCGTGCCTGCAAAGCGCTTTTTCTGAATCTCTCTTGCTTTCATTATCCGCTCAAGAACTGCGCTGCTCGGCTCGCCTTTTTTCGCACTGCTCAGCTCCTCGTAGGATAGCTGAGGCATCTCGACCTGTATATCTATGCGGTCAAGAACCGGTCTGCTTATCTTGCCCAGATAGTTCTGTATCATATTCTGCGAGCAGGTGCATTTTCCTTTTGGATTGCCGAAGTTTCCGCAGGGACACGGATTCATTGCGGCTACAAGCATAATATCGCACGGATAAGAAACCGAACCTTGCGCTCTCGATATCGTTATTATTCCGTCTTCGAGCGGCTGGCGAAGCGTCTCAAGTGTGCGGCGGTCAAACTCGGGCAGTTCGTCCAAAAACAGCACTCCATTGTGTGCAAGAGAGATTTCACCGGGTCTGGGTACGCTTCCTCCGCCGATAAGTCCGACAGCCGAAGCGGTATGGGATACGCTTCTGAAAGGGCGGACGGTGACTATCGGCTTTTCTTTGTCGAGCATACCTGCTATCGAGTGAATACCCGTAGTTTCTATGCTCTCATCAAAGCTCATAGGCGGCAGAATTGACGGTATGCGCTTTGCTATCATACTCTTTCCCGTGCCGGGAGGGCCTATCAGCAAAACATTGTGAAAGCCTGCGGCGGCTACTTCAAGTGCATGACGGGCAAGCGCCTGACCTTTTATATCTGATAGATCTTCTGTTTCAAACATCTCGGGCGAGGGAACATACGGCTGCTGCGGTGCGAGCTTTTTCTTACCGGTAAAATGGTCGATAAGGTCGGAGATGTGCCTTACCCCGTAAACCGAAAGCCCCTCTACAACAGAAGCCTCCTTTGCGTTTTCCGCAGGGAGAAAAATACGCTTTATTCCGCACTTTGCGGCTTCTATCGCCATGCTGATGACTCCGCCCGTGAAAACAAGCGAGCCGCCCAGCGACACCTCACCTATAAAGGCACAGTCCGAAAGATCGTCGGTGATTATATTGTTTACCGCAAGGATAGCGGCAATTATCGTAAAGTCGTATAAAGAGCCGCATTTGCGCACATCTGCGGGAGCGAGATTAACCGTCAGCTTCTGACCGCTTATGTTTATGCCAAGCCCTGCAAGAGCACCCTTGATACGCATTTTGCTCTCCTGTACGGCAAGGTCGCCCAGTCCCACTATGTCAAACGACGGCTGACCTCTTGAGGAGATTATCTCTGCTGTGACTTTAAAGGCGTTCATGCCGAAAAGTCCCATACCGTTTACCTGAGAATACATATTTACACCCGTTTCATATCATTTTAAGTGATTGCTATGTAATGATTATACAACGTTTTAGGTATATTTTCAACAAAAACGGGAATTTTTGATTCCAAAAAATTTAATAATATTTTTACGATTTTATTTGCATTTACGGCGGAAAAATGTTATACTGTTTGGTGAATGGAATTTTAGGTTAGCCACAGCTATATTTACCTAATTTTTAAATACAGCAAACTGTGCTACCGTTTTATACAGAAAGGACAGATTATTATGGCAAACACTACAGAGCTTTATAACGAATGGCTTGAAAAGGCTGTTGAAGATCCCGACCTCAAGGCTGAGCTTGAGAGCGTAAAGGGCAAGGACGACGAGATATCCGACCGTTTCTACCGTGACCTTGAATTCGGTACGGGCGGACTCAGAGGCGTAATCGGAGCCGGCACAAACAGAATGAACATTTATACTGTCGGCAAGGCTACGCAGGGACTTGCAAACTATCTTAAAAATACAGGCAAGTCCGACCTTAAGGTAGCTGTTGCTTATGACAGCAGAATAAAGTCGGATGTATTCGCTAAGCGTGCCGCTTCTATCTTTGCGGCAAACGGAATCACGGCAAATATCTATACCGAGCTTATGCCTACTCCCATGCTCTCGTGGGCAGTCAGAGCGCTTGGCTGTGACGCCGGCATAATAGTTACGGCAAGCCACAATCCCGCTAAGTATAACGGCTATAAGGTTTACGGAAGCGACGGCTGTCAGGTTACTCTTGAAGCCGCTGAAAAGATTCTCGGCGAGATAGAGAAGCTGAACATCTTCGAGGATGTAAAGAGCGGCGACTTTGAGCAGTTCGTAAACGAAGGAAAAATCAAGTACATCGGACAGGACGTTATCGACGCATATATCGAAAATGTAAGAAAGCAGTCCATTCACCCCGAGCTTTGCGCAAAAAGCGGACTCAAGGTCGTTTACACTCCCCTCAACGGCGCAGGAAACAAGCCCGTTCGCCGTATCTTAAGCGAAATCGGCATCAACAATGTTGTAGTTGTAAAAGAGCAGGAAATGCCCGACGGTAATTTCACTACCTGCCCTTATCCCAACCCCGAGATAAAAGAAGCGTTAAAGCTCGGTCTTGAGCTTTGCAAGAAAGAAAAGCCCGACCTTCTGCTTGCTACCGATCCCGACAGCGACCGTGTAGGTATCGCTGTTCCCGACGGTGACGATTATGTACTGTTCACAGGAAACGAAGTAGGTGCTATGCTCCTCGAATATATCTGCAAGGAGCGTATTGCGGCAGGTACTATGCCCGAAAAGCCCGTTGCGGTAAAGACTATAGTTACTACCGATCTTGTAAAGGCTATTGCGGCTAAGTACGGCGTTGAGCTTAGAGAAGTTCTCACAGGCTTCAAGTTCATAGGCGAGCAGATAGGCTTCCTTGAGCAAAAGGGAGAAGAAAGCAGATATATCTTCGGTTTTGAAGAGAGCTACGGCTACCTTGCAGGCTCTTATGTAAGAGATAAGGACGCTGTTGTTGCTTCTATGCTGATATGCGAGATGGCGGCTTTCTATCGCTCACAGGGCATCTCTCTTGTACAGGCAAGAGCTAAGATGTACAGCGACTACGGCTTCTACTGCAACAAGCTCGATACCTTCACCTTTGAGGGCGAGACAGGCATGAAGAAGATGAACGAAATAATGGATATGCTGAGAAACGAGAAGCTTGACTCTGTTGCAGGCAGAAAGGTTATCGGCAAGGCTGACTACAAGCTCAGCGAGAAGACCGACTACGAAAGCGGCAAGACAGAAGTTCTTACTCTGCCCAAGTCAAATGTTATCACATTCTACCTTGAGGATAACGCAAGCGTAGTAATCAGACCTTCGGGTACAGAGCCTAAAATCAAGCTTTATTACACAACTGTAGGCACAAGCGTTGAGAATGCGGCTGAAAAGCAGGCTGAAATCTCGGCAGATTTCACAAAGATAATAGGCTGAAAAAGTAACTAATACACAACTTTATAGGAAATTTAAAAAAACTCTTGCAAATCGTAAACTGCTGTGTTATAATAGTAACCTAAGCGTGAAAAGCGCAGATTTCTGAAATCATAGCGAAAGCTGTAATTTAGATTTATTCTAAAGGTCAGGAGGTGACAGCATGAAAGAAGGTATCCACCCTAACTACCAGCCCACCACTATCAAGTGTGCTTGCGGCGAGGTTATCGAAACAAGATCAACCAAGCAGGATATAAAGGTTGAAATCTGCTCGAAGTGCCACCCTTTCTTTACAGGAAAGCAGAAGTTGGTTGACACAGGCGGACGAGTTGACAAGTTCAAGAAGAAGTACAATCTTGACAAGTAATTGTAAAAGGGCTGTTGCGCTGCGACGGCTCTTTTTGCTTTTTGCAAGGGAAAAGCGATGATTCGTGCGTTCATTACAAAATATGACGCACAAACGGCACATAAACGACAAATAATAGTACGGCAGTTAATATTGCGTTAAATAGGCAGTAATATAATTTACCCGAAAACATAAATCGGCGCTTAAGGCGGGCCGCCTTTGGCAGTTCCACCGAGCCGCAACCTCATCTTTCAAAAGGTTGTTTTGCTCGGCGGGTCGTAAACTGCTTTGCAGCATTCGATGTAAACGGAGGGAATAATATGTTTCATATAATGGTAGCGGAAGATGACACCAACACAAGAAAGCTGATGTGTACCGTTCTGTCGCAGAACGGCTATGAGCCTGTTCCGGCGGTTGATGGCATAGACGCACTCGATATACTCGACAGACAGCATATAGACCTTATACTGCTTGATGTTATGATGCCGAGAATGGACGGATATGAATTTGTAAAGACGCTCAGAGAGGGCGGATGTGATATCCCCGTACTTATGGTGACGGCAAGGGAGACTTCTGCCGACAAGATAGCGGGCTTCAGGGCAGGCACCGATGACTATATGGTAAAGCCGGTCGATGACGAGGAGATGCTGCTGAGAATATCCGCACTCCTGCGCAGAAGCAATATAGCAAATGAGCATAAGCTTGTTGCAGGAAGCACCGTGCTTGATTATGACGCACTTACAGTTACCTGCGGCAATGCGGTATACGAGCTTCCCAACAAGGAGTTTATGCTGCTTTTCAAGCTGCTGAGCTATCAGAACAAGATATTCACACGCCGTCAGCTTATGGACGAGCTGTGGGATATGGAATCGGAGACCGATGAAAGAACGATAGATGTACATATAAACCGCCTTCGTGAACGCTTTCGTGATAACGAGGACTTTGAGATAGTGACCGTAAGAGGTCTTGGCTATAAGGCGGTGTTAAAACAGCATTAAGCACCGGAGGTGAAGTATATGAGAAAAATCAGCGAGGAACAAAAGCGTTATCGTTCGATAAATGCTTATGTAGTTTTGTTTGTTTTCTCTATAATGGTCGTTGCGGGAATGATATCCATGCTTATTTTCAACATCCTGAACGCCCTTGGGCTGTTCAGACATATGGAAGTAGTACCTATGCTTCTGCCGCTTGTTATGCTCTGCTCGTGCATAATAATAGGAAGTATACTGACCGCAATGCTGTCAGGCATATTCTTAAGACCACTGAACGATCTGAAGAAAGGACTTATAAAGGTATCGAAGGGCGATTTTTCCGTAAGGCTTGAGCAGGAGGGTAACGGCGAGATAGCTCATCTCCAGGAAAACTTCAATATAATGGTGCAGGAGCTGCAGAACACCGAGCTTTTCAGAAACGACTTCATCAACGATTTTTCCCACGAATTCAAAACGCCGATGGTATCTGTCTACGGCTTTGCAAAACAGCTCAAAAAGGGTGGGCTGACTAAAGAGCAGGAAAAGGAATATATCGATATTATCATAAACGAATCCCAGCGCCTTATTAATATGTCAAGCAATATCCTCGTGCTGAACAAGCTGGAAAAACAGGAGATAATAACCGATAAGAAGGAATTTTCTTTGGACGAGGAACTGAGAAGATGCATACTTCAGCTTCAGGAGCAATGGAGCGCAAAAAATCAGGAGCTTATCCCCGAGCTTGACGATGTGAAGTATTACGGCAACAGCGAAATGCTGAAGCAAGTATGGCTGAACGTTATAGGCAATGCTATAAAATACACTCAGGACGGCGGTACTATTGAGATACGCCTTGACATAAACCCGAAGAACAGCAATGAAATCCGTGTGCGTGTCACCGATAACGGCATAGGAATGGACAAAGCCACTACAGAACGTATTTTCGAGAAATTCTATCAGGGCGATTCTTCTCACGCAACGGGAGGAAACGGTCTGGGACTTCCTATGGTAAAGCGTATTGTCGAGCTGTGCGGCGGCAGGATAAAAGTAAAAAGCGAGCTTAATAAGGGCACGCAGTTCACCGTATATCTGCCGATAGAAGTTAAAGAAAACGAAGACCGAAAAAAGAAAAGTTTAAACGCTGTTAACACGGCGGCGTTAAAATAACGCATTCTTGTGTTAAATATATATAGAAGACACGCATCAGGAGAAAAGTATGTTGCAGTTAAAGAACATTACAAAGGACTATAAGCTTGGAGACGAAAAAATACACGCTCTGAGAGGAGTCAGCATCGACTTCAGAGAAAGCGAGTTCGTATCTATACTCGGTCAGTCGGGATGCGGTAAAACAACGCTTCTGAACATAATCGGCGGGCTTGACAGGTATACCGAAGGCGACCTGATTATCGGCGGAAAATCCACAAAGGAGTTTAAAAGCTCCGACTGGGATACATACCGCAACCATTCTATCGGCTTTGTGTTCCAGAGCTATAATCTCATACCGCACCAGACGGTGCTTTCAAATGTCGAGCTTGCGCTGACATTATCGGGCGTATCTAAGGCGGAAAGAAGAAAAAGAGCTAAAGAAGCGCTTGAAAAGGTAGGACTCGGCGACCAGCTGAAGAAAAAGCCCAATCAGATGTCGGGCGGTCAGATGCAGAGAGTTGCAATAGCAAGAGCGCTTGTAAACGACCCCGATATTCTGCTTGCGGATGAACCTACCGGTGCCCTTGACAGCGAAACCAGCGTTCAGATAATGGAGCTGCTCAAAGAGATATCAAAGGATAAGCTCATAATCATGGTTACGCATAACCCCGACCTTGCCGAGCAGTATTCCAACAGAATAATCAGACTGCTTGACGGTAAGGTTGTCGACGATACCAACCCTTATGACAGAAATGTTGTCGAGCCTATCGGCAAAAAGACGGAGAAGAAGCAGAAGAAGCCTTCAATGTCGTATCTTACCGCACTTTCGCTCAGCCTTAACAACCTAATGACCAAAAAGGGCCGTACCTTTATGACCAGCTTTGCAGGCAGTATCGGCATTATCGGTATAGCTCTCATTCTTGCGATATCAAGCGGAGCTCAGATGTATATAAAATCGGTCGAGGAGGAAACGCTCGCAAGCTATCCCATTATGATAGAGAGCAGTGCTATGGATATGACATCCATGATGACCTCTATGATGAAGGATAACGAAGACGGTAAAGAAACCGAGGACGGTAAAGTCCACTCCAACAATATAATGGGCAATATGGTCAATGCGATGCTTACCCAGCTTCAAGCAAACGACCTTAAGAGCTTCAAAAACTATCTCGAAAACGGCGGTACAGATATAAAAGATTATGTCAGCGATATAAAATACAGCTATTCAACGCCGCTCAACATCTTCAGAAAAGACGAAGACAAAGGAATAATACAGGTAAACCCCGCACAGCTGTTTGAAGATATGGGCATGACAAACGCTATGTATAACTCACAGCTGATGAGCAATGTGGTAAGCTCAAGCTATGACGTGTGGAGGGAGCTTCTTGACAACGACAGATTGAATGCAGAGCAGTACAAGGTGCTTGCCGGAAGAATGCCCGAAGCTTATAACGAAGTCGTTGTAATGGTAAACAAGCACAACGAGATATCGGACTACGGTCTTTACTGTCTCGGACTTATGGACAGCGATGAGCTTATCGAAGCGGTTAAAAATGCGCTCAGCAATGACGGCGAAGGAGTCAATTTTGAGAGCGAAAAGCAGGAATATACTTATGATGAACTTATGTCGCTTGAGTTCAGACTTGTTATAAACAGCGATTTTTACAGCAAAGAGAACGGCGTCTGGGTTGACAAGAGCGACGATAATATATATATGACATCGGTAGTTGAAAACGCAGTACCAATAAAGGTTGTCGGCGTTATCAAGCCCGAAGAAAACAGCATAATGTCCTCAAGCTCAACATCGGTTATCGGCTATACTCATGAGCTTACCGAGTACCTTGTAAATAAAGTAAACGAGAGCGAGGTTGTTAAAGAACAGATAGCTTCTCCCGACACCGATATATTCACCGGAAAAGAGTTCAGGAAGACAGACGAAGAGTCAAAGAAGCTCACAATGGATGACCTAAAGGCATACATCGCAACGCTCCCTGCCGAGCAGCAGGCGGAGATATATGAAAAGCTTCAGCAGGCTCAGCAGATGGGTATGACGGAAGAGCAGATAGCCGAGGCGTTTTCAAAGCAGTTCGGCTCATCCGAATCCGATGCGACCTATGACGGAAACCTTACAAAGCTCGGTGTTGCTTCTCTTGACGAGCCAAGCAGAATAAGTATCTATCCCAAGGATTTTGAATCAAAAGAAAAGATAGAGGAGATAATAAACGGCTACAACGAAAAAGTTAAGAGCGAGGGCAACGAAAACTTAAAGATAGAGTATACCGATGTTGTCGGACTTATGATGAGCTCCGTATCAACGATAATCGACGCCATAAGCGTGATACTTATCGCATTTGTTGCTATTTCTCTTGTGGTATCCTCGATAATGATAGGCATTATAACCTACATTTCCGTTCTTGAAAGAACAAAGGAAATCGGTATTCTTCGTGCGATGGGCGCAAGCAAGCGTGACATCTCCCGTGTATTCAATGCCGAGACTCTTATCGTCGGATTTGTTGCAGGCGCAATAGGCATAGCCGTAACTCTGCTGTTGCTGATACCGGCAAACGCTATCGTATTCAGCCTTACCGGCATAAGCGGACTTTGCGTACTGCCTTGGCAGGGTGCATTGATACTGGTAGCTATCAGTATGCTCCTGACTCTCATAGCAGGACTAATCCCGTCGCACTATGCGGCTAAGAAGGACCCCGTACTTGCGCTGAGAAGCGAATAAAAATACAGATAGCCGCCGCACAAACA
>CAMEKR010000079.1 GCA_945921515.1 uncultured Clostridia bacterium
CGACCTACGGCTACGGTCACGGAGTCGGCTTATCGCAATGGGGCGCTAAGGCGCTTGCCGAGAACGGCTATAATTATAAGCAGATATTACAGCATTACTTCACGGGTGCGGAGGTATACTGAGAATAAATGCAATCGAAGGGACACCTAACGGTGTGCTTTTACGAGCTTTTTTCGGAAAACTATTGCCGGTGATTTTATAAGGAGAAAAAATGATTATCCGCAAACAAAACAGCAAGTTCTTTATTACAACCGGTGCAGTAGCGTTATTGCTTCATACTGTAGGTTTCTTTCTTCCTTGGTGTAACATAAACGGAGTTAAAGTTCAGGAAGGTTTAGCTTTTATTGCAGGCGGCAGTTGGATAGCAATCGCTCTTTGCTTGGGTTTTGAATTGTATTTCGCTTTTGTTAGATGGCAGAGTGCTAAACTTATGATAGCCTGCCGTGTTCTGTCGGTTTTAGCATCGGCAGCGGCAATTATGACAGAACTTTTTATCATATCCGGGATGAAAATCAGTATGTCGAGTTATGGTGCAGGTATCTATATATGCATTTTGACGCTTGCAGTAAATTTATTATGCTGCGTGGCAGTTTGTGTATTATCGGTAAAAGAGATTGTGACTTGTAATAACTGAACATCCAAACTGATTTAAAGGACACCTCACGGTGTCCTTTTATTATTGGCTGCAATACCGTTTCACCATTGACAAAAACGCTTTATCGTGGTAAAATAAAACGATAAGGTTTTTATCCTTAGCATATACATAAATTGACAACGGAAAGAAAAAGGAATGAAAGAAATGAGAAATCTTACGGGTGCAGATATAATCTGCGAATGTCTGATTGAACAGGGCGTTGACACCGTTTTCGGCTATCCCGGCGGTGCGGTTCTGAATATCTATGACAGCCTATATAATTACAGCGATAAGATACATCATGTCCTCACAGCTCACGAGCAGGGCGCAAGCCATGCCGCAGACGGCTATGCCCGTTCTACCGGCAAGACAGGCGTTGTTATAGCAACATCGGGTCCCGGTGCGACAAACCTTGTAACAGGCATAGCTACGGCATATATGGACAGCGTGCCTATGGTAGCGATAACCGGCAATGTAGCCTGCTCGCTGCTCGGACTCGACAGCTTCCAGGAAGTTGATATAACAGGCATAACTATGCCTATTACAAAGCATAACTTCATAGTCAAGGACGTAAACAAGCTGGCGGATACTATCCGTGAGGCTTTTTACATAGCAGGAAGCGGAAGAAAAGGCCCCGTGCTTGTGGATGTGCCTAAGGACATCACGGCGCAGAAGGCTGATTTTGTAAACAAGCCGATAAAGCCTTATACATACAATGTCACAATGCATCAGGATGACTGCATAGCAAAGGCGGCAGAGCTTATTAAAAGCTCCAAGCGTCCTTTCCTTTACACAGGCGGAGGCATATACGGAAAAGAGGGAGCAGAAACCCTTAAACAGTTTGCAGAGCTTATCGACGCTCCCGTTGCATCTTCGCTTATGGGACAGGGCAGCTTTGACCAGACAGACGAGCGCTATATGGGTATGCTCGGTATGCACGGCACAAAAACGGCGGCAGAGGCAATAAAGAACTGCGACCTGTTTATCGGCATAGGAACACGCTTTTCCGACAGAGTAATAGGCAATCCGCAGACCTTTGCTCCCGACGCAAAGATACTTCATATAGATATCGATCCTGCGGAGATAAACAAGAATATAAAAGTATATCACCAGGTTATAGGCGACAGCACCGATGTAATGAAGAAGCTGATAAAGCTTATCCCTCAGCAGTCGCATATTGAGTGGAATAATAAGATAAAGACCTGGAAGGAGCAGTATTTTTGCCGTCAGAAAGGTACTGAAGAACTGACATTAACTCCTCAGCACCTGATAGAAACTCTTGATAAGCTGACAGGCGGCGAGGCTGTTATCGCAACCGAAGTAGGTCAGGCTCAGATGTGGGCGGCACAGTATTACGCCTATAAGCATCCGCATCAGCTGATAACCAGCGGCGGACTCGGCACGATGGGATACGGACTTGGTGCGGCGATAGGTGCAAAGTGCGGAAATCCCGATAAGACGGTAGTAAATATCGCAGGCGACGGCAGCTTCCATATGAACTTAAATGAGCTTGTAACGCTGTCAAAGCATAATATCCCCGTAATAGAGATTGTTGTTAACAACAATGTTCTCGGTATGGTGCGCCAGTGGCAGAGGCTGTTTTACGAAAAGAGATTCTCGCAGACCACCCTTGACCGCCCTACCGATTATATGAAGCTCGGCGAAGCCTTCGGCATAAAATCGTTTGTTATAGACAGCGAGGATAAGTGCGAGGAGATACTGCGTGAAGCCGTTGAAATATCAAAGACTGCGCCTGTGCTGATCGAAGCCCGAATAGACAAGGATATCAATGTTCTTCCTATGGTGCCTGCAGGCAAATCCATAACAGAGCCTATCCTTGAAATAACTATTGACGACTGAACGGAGGAAAGACCATGACACAGAGAAATGTAATCTCCGTCTGCGTAAACAACGGCATAGGCGTACTCGGCAGAGTAACGGGACTGTTCAGCCGCAGAGGATATAATATCATCAGCCTTAATGTTGCAGAGACGGAGAATCTCGGCATATCAAGAATGACAATAGTTGCAGAGGGCGACGAGGCTGTGACCGAACAACTGGTAAAACAGCTTCGCAAGCTGTATGATGTATCGGAAGTAAAGGTGCTTCACGATGCGGTCTGCCGTGAGCATATCATACTAAAAGTCGGCAACGGACCTGCGTCACGCCAGCCCGTTATCGAGATAGCAAATCTGTTCAGAGCAAAGGTTGTAAATGTCGGCGAGAGCAGACTTATGCTTGAGCTTACGGGCGAGCCCGAAAAGATAGATTCGTTTATCGGTCTGTTACAGCCCTTTGGTGTAAAGGAGCTTGTAAGAACGGGAATATCCGCCCTTGAACGAGACTGACAGCGGAGGGAAATATGGCTGTGCAGATACTGGACTCGTCGCTTCGTGACGGTGCGCAGGGCGAGGGCATCAGCTTTTCGCTAAGAGACAAACTGAATATATATTCTGCGCTGGACAGATTCGGTATAGAGCTTATCGAGGCGGGAAATCCGTTTTCAAACCCTAAGGATCTGGAGTTTTTCCGCCGTATAAACGAGGGACATTACAACGCAAAGGCGGTTGCATTCGGCTCTACCGTAAGAAAAGGGCTGAAAGCCTGCGAAGACGAAAATCTTGCGGCTCTGCTCAAAGCGCAGACGGAGTATGTATCGATATTTGGCAAGGCATGGAAGCTTCATGTCGAATGTATCCTCGGCGTTTCTCCCGAAGAAAACCTGAGAATGATAGCCGACAGTATAGGCTTTTTGGTAAAGAATCACCGAAAGGTGATATTTGACGCCGAGCATTTTTTCGACGGCTACAAGGCCGATGCGGAGTATGCGCTTCAGGTGCTTGCTACCGCCGAGAAAGCCGGAGCGTCGGTAATATGCCTTTGCGATACAAACGGCGGCACATTCCCCGAGGATATAAAAAAGGCGGTAAAGGCGGCAGATAAGGCAATATCGGTAAAGCTCGGAATACATTGCCATAACGATAACGGCTGTGCAGTCGCAAATACGCTTACCGCTTATAAAGCAGGGGCAGAGCATATACAAGGAACTTTCACGGGATTCGGTGAGCGTTGCGGAAATGCCTCGCTTTCTACCGTAATAGCCGATATTCAGCTAAAGTACGGCGATAGGATACTAAGCGATAAAAAGCTTGCAATGCTTACTGATACGGCTCGCTATATTTCCGAAGTCGCAAACGTGTCGCTCCCTGTCACAACACCGTATATCGGCTCGGGAGCATTCTCCCATAAAGCAGGTATGCACGCAGACGGAGTGGCGAAAAATCCTGCTACCTTTGAGCATATACGCCCCGAGGCAGTAGGCAACGAAAGGCGTTATCTCTTATCCGAAGTATCGGGTAGGGCGGCAATATTGTCTGCAATAAGACGGTTTGACGACAGCCTTGACAAAAACAGCCCACAGACGATAGCTATCACCAAAAAGCTAAAGGAGCTTGAGCAGACGGGCTTCAGGTTTGAGGCTGCGACAGCCAGCTTTGATATGATGGTACTGCGAGAACTTGGGCGGTTTGTACCGCATTTTGATATAGATTATTTCAAGATAATCTCTTCACGCATAGAAGATGGAGTTATCGAAATGGCTACGGCGCTTATAAAAGTAAGAGTCGGCGACAGCCACGAAATTACAGCCGATGAGGGAAACGGCCCTGTAAATGCAATAGACAAGGCACTCAGAAAAGCGCTCGAGGTGTTTTATCCTCAGCTAAAGAAGATGCATCTGCTTGACTATAAGGTAAGGGTAATAGGCTCGGGCGGTTCTACTGCGGCAGTAACAAGAGTTCTTATAACAAGCACAGACGGTGACAATGTATGGACTACCGTCGGCGTATCAGAGGATATAATCAGCGCCAGTGTTCAGGCGTTGAACGATTCAATAGAATATATGCTCAATATGGGCATAGCTTAGAAAGGCAGGACAAATAAATGGGCATGACTATGAGCCAGAAGATACTGGCAAAGCACGCAGGACTTGAAAGCGTAAGAGAGGGACAGCTGATAAAAGCTAAGCTCGATATGGTGCTGGGAAACGATATTACCAGCCCCGTTGCTATAAACGAGTTCAATAAGGCAGGCTTTGGCGGCGTATTTGACAAGGACAAGATATCTCTTGTTATGGATCACTTTGCGCCGAACAAGGATATCAAGGCGGCTACACAGTGCAAGCAGTGCAGAGAGTTTGCAGGCAAGTACGATATCACAAATTACTACGATGTAGGCGATATGGGCATCGAGCATGCACTCCTCCCCGAAAAAGGACTTATTGGCCCGGGCGAGCTTTGCATAGGCGCTGACAGCCACACCTGTACATACGGAGCGCTCGGCGCATTTTCAACCGGTGTAGGCTCTACCGATATGGCGGCAGGCATGGCAACGGGCGAGGCGTGGTTCAAAGTACCCTCCGCTATAAAGTTCAACCTTACAGGAAAGCTGAACAAATATGTCAGCGGCAAGGATGTAATACTGCATATCATCGGTATGATAGGCGTTGACGGCGCACTTTATCAGTCGATGGAATTTACCGGCGAAGGACTCAAGAGCCTCAGCATAGACGACAGACTGTGCATAGCAAATATGGCGATAGAAGCAGGCGCAAAGAACGGTATATTTGAAGTTGACGAGATAACAATGGCATATATGAAGGAAAGAGCAGACCGTGACTTTGATATATTCAAGGCTGACGACGACGCAGTATATTCAAAAGTCATAGATATCGACCTGTCAACAGTAAAGCAGACGGTATCTTTCCCTCATCTGCCCGAAAATACAAAGACTACCGATGAAATAACCGAAGATATAAAGATAGACCAGGTAGTTATCGGCTCCTGCACCAACGGCAGAATAAGCGATATGCGTATCGCCGCAGAGATACTTAAAGATAAGCACATTGCAAAGGGCGTAAGATGCATAGTTATCCCCGGCACTCAGAAGGTTTATCTGCAGTGCGTAAAAGAAGGACTGGCAGAGATATTCATAAATGCAGGCTGTGTATTCTCCACTCCTACCTGCGGTCCGTGTCTTGGCGGTCATATGGGAATACTTGCGGCAGGCGAGCGTGCCGTTTCTACTACCAACAGAAACTTTGTCGGAAGAATGGGACACATTGACAGCGAGGTATATCTTGCAAGCCCTGCGGTAGCCGCAGCAAGCGCAATAGCAGGAAAGATAACAGGTATACAGTAAGGCGGATATATGGTAAAGCACATAATAATATGGAATCTTAAAGACGAGCTTTCCGACGCTGAAAAGCAGGAAAGAAAGCAGCTGATAAAGCAGGGACTTGAGAGCCTCATCGGCAAGATAGACGGACTTGTAGAGATAAAGGTAATAACCGAGCTTCTCGGTTCTTCTACGGGAGATCTTATGCTTGACAGCACATTCGAGAGCGCCGAGGCGCTGAAAGGCTACTCTACTCACCCTGAGCACGTGAAGGTTGCCGACAGCACGGTAAGACCTTACACGGCAAAGCGCAGCTGCGTTGATTTTGAGATATAACAGAAAGGAATAACATATATGAAGGCACACGGTACAGTACATAAATACGGCGACAATGTTGACACGGATGTAATTATACCTGCAAGATACCTTAACACAGCCGATCACAAGGAGCTTGCAAGTCATTGCATGGAGGATATCGACAAGGACTTTGTTAAAAATGTTAAGGAAGGCGATATAATCGTAGCCAATATGAACTTCGGCTGCGGAAGCTCAAGAGAGCACGCCCCCATTGCAATTAAGGCAAGCGGAATTTCCTGCGTAATAGCAAGCACCTTTGCACGAATATTCTACCGCAACTCCATCAATATCGGTCTTGCTATCCTTGAATGTGATGAAGCGGCAAAGGATATTGAAAACGGCAACGAGGTCGAGGTAGACTTTGATACGGGTATCATCACGAATATCACAAAGGGCTGTACATATAAGGCTGAACCTTTCCCCGAATTTATAAAGGATATCATCAGCAAGGGCGGACTTCTTAATTCGCTGAAATAAGCCATGAGGATCGATATAAGGGCGGCTGACAAGTCGGATATCCCCGCAGTAAGCGAGGTCATAAACAGCGCATGGCGTGTCTGCTACAGCGGTATACTGCCCGATGAAGTGATAGAGCGGTACGCTGATGGGCGTGCGGAAAGCCTCGCAAAATTGCTTTCTGACAGCGACACGGTAATGTATGTGCTGGAATGTGACAAGGTCGTGCGTGCGGTATGCACGGCGGTGCGTTGCACAAGCGGCAGATACCGTGACTATGCAAATGTAATTCAGCTTTATGTTGCACCAAACGAACATCGCAAGGGCTTGGGCAGAAAACTGCTGTCGCATACTCTTAGAGCCTTAAGGGAAAAAGGATATAAAAACGCCGTGCTTGACTGCCTTGAAAAGAATACGGCGGCAAGGCGTTTTTATAAAAAGTTCGGCTTTGAATTTGTAAAAAATGAAGCAAGCACGGTTTTTGCCGATACGGAAATATCCGTGTACACCATCGAATTGTAATACAGGAAAGGAAATTATCTATGGAAAAGAACATTGCCGTAATAAAGGGCGACGGAATAGGCCCCGAGATAGTTACGGAAGCTATGAAGGTACTTGATAAGGTGGCAGAAAGGTACAGCCATAAATTCAACTACACACAGCTCCTTATGGGCGGATGCTCAATCGACGCAAACGGCGTACCGCTGACAGATGAAACGATAGAGGCGTGCAAGGCGTCTGACGCGGTGCTGATGGGCTCTATCGGCGGAGATACGACAACTTCTCCCTGGTATAAGCTCCCATCGCACCTTCGTCCCGAAGCAGGCCTTCTCGGTATCAGAAAGGCACTCGGACTTTTTGCAAATCTGCGTCCCTGCGTTCTTTACTCCGAGCTTGCGGGTGCTTGTCCGTTAAAGACAGAGATAAGCTCAAAGGGCTTTGATATGCTCATTATGCGTGAGCTTACAGGCGGATTATACTTCGGTGCAAGAAAGACGGAAGAAGTAAACGGCGTTATGACAGCTACAGACACTCTTGTGTACAGCGAAGAGGAAATACGCAGAATAGCAATAAAGGCTTTTGATGTTGCCATGAAGAGAAGGAAAAAGGTAACAAGTGTAGATAAGGCAAATGTGCTTGACTCTTCAAGGCTGTGGAGAAAGGTCGTAAACGAAGTAGCAAAGGATTATCCCGAGGTCACTCTTGAGCATATGCTGGTTGACAACAGCGCAATGCAGCTTGTAAAGGATCCTGCACAGTTTGATGTTATGGTAACGGAGAATATGTTCGGCGATATTCTGTCCGATGAAGCAAGCATGATAACCGGCTCGATCGGTATGCTCCCGTCGGCAAGCATGAACGAGACAAAGTTCGGTCTGTACGAACCCAGCGGCGGCTCGGCTCCCGACATCGCAGGACAGAACAAGGCTAATCCTATCGCAACTATACTGTCAGCGGCAATGATGCTCAGGTATAGCTTTGATATGACCGAAGAAGCAGACGCCGTAGAAAATGCGGTAAGCAAGGTGCTTAAGGACGGCTACCGCACAGGCGATATTATGAGCGAAGGCATGACAAAGCTCTCCTGCTCCGAGATGGGCGATATGATAGCCGGAAACATTTAACTGTCACACTGCAGCTTTCACACCAACCGTAAGCCTGTAATTTTGGCTTTGTTGTACAAAATAGCCAAAACGGATGTGTTAAATGTGTGAAAATTGCAGATTGATTTATTACAATTTTACAGTTATAATTATCTTAATGGAATTTGTGTAATCGATTTTCGGTTATTCGTATTCTAATTTTAAAAAAGAAATTAATTATTGCTTGGAGGTAATTAAAATGAAGATGAAAAAGTTCATCGGCGCAGCAGCAGCTATAGCAGTTGCAGGCGTTCTCACAGTAGGTGCAGCAGCTGAAACCTATAATGCTTATATCGGTTTCCAGACTCCTGCATATTCTTTCAGAAACGCATGGAACGAAGCTAACTACGGCAGAGATTCAAAAAACGGTGAGTTATTCAACACAGCTGCAATCGTATGGGGCGGTAACGATCCTGAAACATTCCCCCAGTATGAAAAGGACTTCAATGATGACATCGGCGGTTATGCTATCCCTGTTACATACACAGATGCACAGATTGACAAGGACGGCACATATAAGGTTGGTATAACCGGTTTTGACTGGGAACTTGATAAGGCTGCTGGTTTCAACATGTTATTTGTATCGACAGATATTCCTTATGACAAGGATAACTTAAAGAGTGTAGCTACTATAACAGACGTTAAGCTGTTATTTGACGGTGTTGAACAGTTCAAGCTCGATGAGGCTATCATTGATGAAGAAGAAGGCAAGAAGAGCGGCTTCACAAGAATCGACGTAACAAACGATTACAATGATACTGCAAAGGAACTCGGCTTCCACGGCACATATCCTACAAATGCAGTTAAGACAGTAGAGATCGAATTTACAGTAAGCGGTCTTCCTACAGACGAGCCCGTTGACGAGCCTACAGATGAGCCCA
>CAMEKR010000080.1 GCA_945921515.1 uncultured Clostridia bacterium
CCAATACAGTATAACACTAAATACACTTTTTTTCAAGTGGGGAGAGATATTTTATTGACTTGTTTTGTAAAGTTTAGTATAATTATTTTAAAGGTGGTGAGCTTTTGCCTGATATATACAAACACGGATACGACAATTTCAAGAAAATAACCGTGCTGTTCATACTTCAGATAGTACTCGGCATATTGCCTGTTATTCTGCTTGTATGCTATATCGGTTTTTCTTTATATACAAACGCTGTACTCGGATATATTTTCATTGCGGTCATGGCATTAGCCGCTTTTTGGAATTTTTATATCACCAAGCGGTATAACGCACTTATCTCGGGTTTCAGAGGAGAAAAGTCACTGTTAAAATCGGTAAAGAAACTGGGCGAAGGGTATACCGTATTTGCAAATCTGCCCGTCCGCTATAAGAAAAACCGCAGTGAGATAGACCTGCTTGTCATTTGCGATAGATTCATTATTATAATAGAAGTCAAGAATCATTCGGGGTACATATACGGCGACCATAAGGCTGAATACTGGACGCAGAGAAAAATCTACCGTGATGGCAAGACTACAGAAACGGTAATGACCAGTCCCATAAAGCAGATGAGACGGCAAAGGGATATAATCAAGTCGATTTTAAGAGCAAATGACCTTGACCAGTGGGTTGACACGGTGTTGTATTTTTCTGCTCCCTCGGTTCATCTCTATCTTGACCTTAACGACAGCGATAATGTATGCTCCAATGAAAAAGAACTGCTTGAGTTTTTAAGAAGCTACGAGTCCCCAAAAAAGATAGACGCGGAAAAACTTGAAAAGATAAAGCAACTATTCCGAGATATATGCAAAAACGGCTGAATCCTCCGCAGATTCGGCTGTTTTATTTACAGTAAATATTTACAAGCTATTTTTTCAAAAACAATTAAAAAAGGAACTTTTGTTGTTAGAAATGCACAAAATCATTTTTAATTCTTATAAATTTTTCACAATTTTTGCGTTTCGGCACAAAAAACGGTTCTTTTATAATTGACAAATTGGTAAATTTGCGGTATAATAAAGCCATCGTAAGACACAGTTAGTGTTTACGAGGTTTTAGTTTTTTAGTTGTCTCCTTTCTTTTGTTCTACACATTATACATTATTTGATTTGAGAGCGTGGTTTTCACGCTCGATTTTTTTATCCGTATTTATGCGGCATGGTTTTTTCTGACTACGAAAACGAACCTTTTTCTTGACAACGGAAAAACACAGTGATAATATAATTACGGTGATTAATATATGAATGAATTTGTTTTTAAAAAAGCTTCCGAAGAGGATATAGACGAGCTTGTGCGTACAAGGATCGTAGTACTTCGTGCGGCTAACAAGCTGACGGATGATGCCGATATGTCTGAAGTTGAGCGTGAGTCATTTTCATATTACCGCTCTGCGCTGAAGGATAAAACCCACATAGCATATCTTGTTTACGATGGCGATAATGTAGTCGGTGCAGGCGGAGTCAGCTTCTATCGGGTTATGCCGACATATCACAATCCAAGCGGCATAAAAGCCTATATCATGAATATGTATACGGCTCCCGAATACCGCAGAAGAGGCATTGCCTGCCGCACGCTTGACTTATTGGTAAAAGCTGCTAAGGAGCAGGGCGTTGATCATATCACGCTTGAGGCAACCGATATGGGCAGACCGTTATATGAAAAATACGGCTTCGTGAAAATGAATGATGAGATGATACTGCCGTAAGAAAAAAGAATGAAAGGGAAAATATGAAACGATACTTATTGCTGATTCCGATAACGCTTATGCCTTATGCGTTGCTTTTTTCGCTTTATTGCGTATTTATCGACCACTATATTATTGAAAATTTATTTTGCAGTAATGGCCTTTTGCTTTTGCTGGCGCTGCTTATTTTTGTACTGATAGCATTTGTCTGCACTCTGATTTTTACTGTGGTTTCTATAAATAAGGAGAACAACTCAAGAAGGCTTGCTTTTGCAAATATGTTGATAAAAATTATTCATATGCCTGCGTATATAGTGATTTTTGTACTCGGCGTGTTGTTTTTTATGACTATATTTACATTTGCTTTTTCAATCTTTTTTGTTTTGTTCGATTTAGCTGCTATATTTATGACGGGGCTGATCGGGCTTGCCGCAAATTCGGTAGAGCACCGCAAGGGCGAGACGGGAAAAGTGTTTGCTGTAATAAATTCAATACTTCAGTTTGTCTATTGTGCGGATGTGGTGAGTGCGATAATGGTGTTTACACGTTCAAGAAAGCAAATAAAATTATGATACAAATTGACCGCAGTAATGCGTTATGCTTACGGCGGTCTCAGCTTGTCGAAAAAGTCTATGTAGTGCAAATTCTCTATCCCTATCCCCCAACCCCTTCCCCTCGGGAAGGGGCTTATTATCGGGGGCTGCCGCCCCTGCGACCTTGCTTGGGGCTTCGCCCCAAACCCCATTTATTTTTTACAAAGAGGTTTTCCTACAGTCTGTGACCGCCGTAATGGGCGGTCTTTTCAGTATTCGTCTTTTATTATAAACGAGCTGTCGTGCTCGTTTATCTGTCTGTCGGCAACATACATTTCATCAATTACGATATATCTGCTGTTTTGTATTGCCTCTATCATTTTGTCAATATCTTCTTCTTTTCCCTGTGCTTCCATTTCGACCGAGCCGTCATACAGGTTCTTTACCCACCCGGTAACATCGTACATAGAAGCCGCATTGTGCGCTCTGTATCTGAAACCGACGCCTTGCACTCTGCCTTTAAAAAAGAAGTGCTTCCTAACTATACTGCTTGTACTCATATCGTTTCACTTCCTTGCTTTTGTTATGTATGGGCTGATTAATCGAAGATATCCTCGCTGAGCGTATCTATGAGCTTATCGCTGTACTGCTTCATCTCTTCTATGCTCTGACAGCTCATAGGCTCAATGATACCTATTGTCATCATTCCGGCTTGCTTAGCGCCTTTAAGCGAAGCGGAAACATCATCAAGCATCACGCAGTTTTCAGGCGAAATACCGAGCTTTTTTGCTGTATAGAGATAGATGTCCGGATATTGCTTGCCTTTGCCATATTCTGCGGCGGAGCTTATCGTATCGAACATCCCTTCAAGACCTGTATTCTTCAGTACGGGGATATATAGTTCGGGAGTCTGGGAGGTGCATACAGCGGTCTTGTATCCTCTTTGCTTTGCAAGTTCTACTGTCTGCTTTGCAAAAGGCTTGAGCTTAACATTGTAACGGTATTCGTTTATAGCGAGCTCGGTCCATTCGTTCATAAGCTCGTCGGGAGTTTCGTCAAGGCCGAACAGTTCTATTGTATACAGCGCCGTTTCATAGAATGATCTGTGACTGCATTGCCTTGCATAGTCGTCGGGCGGCGTGATATTTCTTCTTCTGAGAAATTCTTCATCTACATACTGCCATACATACATTGAGTCGAGCAAAGTTCCGTCAAGATCGAACAGAACGGCTTTTATTTCTTTCATATTGATATCCTTTCGCTTTTTTGATATTGTACCATATTAATGCCAAGCGGTCAATAGCCGTATGTCTTAGCGCACTTGCAAATTTGCGCTGTTTGTGGTATACTTATTTATAATAAAAATTTATAATAAAAAGTAGAATGAAATAAAGGAAAGAAAAAAGTGGAAACGACTAAAGAAAATAAGATGGGCGTTATGCCTATAAACAAGCTTCTTGTGACTATGTCACTGCCAATAGTTATATCTATGCTGATTCAGGCGATGTATAACCTTGTTGACAGCGTTTTTGTAGCACAGATAAACGCAGACGCCCTTACGGCAGTTGGTATGGCTTTTCCTATGCAGAGCCTTATGATTGCTTTTCAGACAGGGCTTGGCGTCGGAATGAATGCACTTGTATCAAGATATCTCGGACAGAAGATGCCTTCAGAGGCAGGAAAAGCCGCAACTCACGCTTTGATTCTGACTGCCCTTAATTATGTGGCATTCTTTATAGTTGGACTTACTGCTTTACCGGCGTTTTTCTCATTGCAGACGCAGTCGGATGCTATAGCAGGCTATGGCGTAGAGTATCTTTCGATAGTGTGCTGCTGTTCGTTCGGACTGTTCTTTCAGATATATGTTGAACGAATACTCCAGGCAACGGGAAAGACTATGCTGTCTATGATAAGTCAGATAACCGGCGCTGTACTTAATATAGCGCTTGATCCTGTTTTCATTTTCGGCGTTGATTTTCTCGGAATAGCTCCGATGGGCGTAAAGGGTGCGGCGATAGCAACCGTAACCGGTCAGATAATAGGAGCCGCAGTAGGCTTTATTCTGCACCATTTTTGCAACAAGGAACTAAGACTTACCGTTAGAAGCTTTAAGCTGAGCTTCGGCACGATAAAGACTATATATTCTGTCGGAATACCATCAATTATAATGAGCGCACTTGTGTCGGTGCTGACATTCGGTATGAATATGATACTTAAAGCATACGAACCTGCGGCGGCGACGGTTTTCGGCGTGTATTTCAAATTGCAGAGCTTTGTATATATGCCTGTATTCGGTATGAATAACGGAATAGTACCTATCATAGCTTATAATTACGGGGCACGAAAGCCAAAACGTATTACCGAAACTCTTAAGCTCGGAGTTATATGCTCTGTGATGATAATGCTTCTTGGAGTAGTTCTTTTTGAACTTATTCCGATACCTTTGCTGAATATGTTTTCGCCGACAGATGATATGATACGGATAGGAGAAACGGCACTGAGAGTGCTATGCCTTTCGTTCCCGCTTGCGGGTATATCTATTGTGCTGAGCTCCGGCTTTCAGGCGCTTGGCAACGGTGTTTACAGTATGATTGTATTTATCCTGAGACTTATTGTGCCTGCACTTCCTTTTGCGGCATTGTTCGGTATGCTTGGAGGAGTG
The DNA here is from genome assembly GCA_945921515.1 of uncultured Clostridia bacterium. GTDB lineage: Bacteria > Bacillota > Clostridia > Oscillospirales > Ruminococcaceae > Ruminiclostridium_E. Next base: position 4,904 of record CAMEKR010000080.1, read on the forward strand.
GATTTTATATGGTGGGCGCTTCCTGCAAGTGATGTGCTGGGACTTGTAGCGGCGGTATATCTTATGCGGAAGATGCATAAAAGAGTGATTTCAAAAATGCCCGACAGCGAGTCTTCGGCAGAAACAAAGAGTGTATAAAAATGGAGGGTGGCTTTATGGCAAAGATAATTACTATTTCAAGACAGTATGCAAGCGGCGGAAGCGAGATAGGCAGAAAAGTGGCAAAGCTGCTTGATATACCTTATTATGACAGGGAGATAATCGACGCTACCGCAAAGGAAAGCGGATTCGACCCGGCATACATAGAGCGTGCGGAGCAATCGTCAACGAACAGCTTCCTTTATAATCTTGCAATAAACGGTATGTATTCACAGCCGCTTACCGATCAGCTTTTTGCCGCAGAATGCAGAGTGATAAAAGCGCTTGCCGAAAAAGGTCCCTGTGTTATCGTCGGACGCTGTGCGGATTATGTGCTGAAAGACGGATTTGAAACCTTCAATGTGTTTGTTCATGCTACAGATAAATTCAGGTGTGAGCGTATCTGCGAGCATGATAAACTTACCGAAGATGAGGCGCTGAGCGTTATCCGTCAGAAAGATAAAGCAAGACGCAGGCACTATAAGTATTACACAGAACGGGTATGGGGAGACTCTGTAAACTACGATCTGTGTATAAATACCGCTGTCAGCGGAATTGATCTTGCGGCGGAAATTATAGCTAAGCTTGCTAAAAACTGATTTGCTTCGGTTTTTTTATATGGAAAGAATGTGATATCGGCTGTCAATGAAGATATTCGTTGACAGCTGTATTTTAACTTTTGTTTTGACCTAAAGGTATCTGCAATGGAATTTGTAATGCTCTTTTTATCGATAGTTATTATAGTGTGCATTGCCGGAAGCAAGCTGTCGGCAAAGATAGGCGTACCAAGTTTGCTTATTTTTCTTGCGCTCGGTATGATATGCGGCTCGGACGGATTGCTTAAAATACCTTTTGACGATTTTAAGCTGAGTGAGCAGATATGCACCGTGTGCCTTATATTTATAATGTTCTGCGGAGGTTTTTCGGCAAACTGGAAGGCGGCAAAACCGGTTGCGTTAAGAGCCGGTTTGTTATCTTCTTTCGGTACAATCATCACGGCGCTTATTACAACGGCAGGTTGTTATTTTCTTATCGGCTTTGATATAAAAGAGAGTTTTCTTATAGGAGCGGTTATTTCTTCAACGGATGCGGCGTCGGTGTTTTCGATACTTCGTTCCAAACAGCTTAACCTGCGTGGAGGCCTTGCTTCTTTACTTGAGATTGAGAGTGGTTCAAACGATCCGTTCTCATATATGCTGACAGTCATAGCTCTTGCTGTGATGGGGAGCAAAGACCTTTCAAGTATAGGACTTCTTGCGGTACTTCAGATAGTTGTAGGCGTGCTGTTTGGCTTTGCAATAGGTTTTGCGGCGGTTTTTGTGTTTAACAAGGTAAAGTTGTCCCGTAACAGCTTCGATATCGTATTTATGATATCCGTTATTTCTGCGGCTTATGCGGCTCCGATCCTGCTCAGTGGAAACGGCTATCTCAGCGTTTACATAGCAGGAATAATAATCGGCAACAGCAAAATCGGCGAAAACAAGGCACAGCTTGTGCACTTCTTTGACGGAATAACGGGACTGAGTCAGATTATGCTGTTCTTTTTACTCGGACTGTTGTCAAATCCGTCACAGCTGCCCGGCATATTGCTCCCTGCACTTGCTATATTCGCAATAATGACATTTATTTCAAGACCTGCGGCGGTATTTGCCATATGTTCGGTAGGCTATACATGGCGTGACAGATTGTTTATAGCGTGGTCGGGGCTCAGAGGCGCATCTTCAATAGCGTTTGCAATAATGGCGTTGGTAAGCGATTTTTATTCAAACAATAATCTTTTTAATATAGTGCTTTGCGTCTGTCTTATATCCGTAGCGTTTCAGGGAACATTGCTTCCAAAAGTGGCGATAAAGCTCGGACTTATCGACAATGAAAGCAGCGTTCTCAAGACCTTCAACGACTACCAGGATGAAACCGAACAGTTCAATATGATGCGTATTTTCGTGTCAGATTCTCACAGCTGGAGCGGTCATAAAATAAGCGATATTTCGTTTCCGGAGGATTCACTCGTTCTTATGATAAAACACGGAGATGAGACTATCGTGCCAAAAGGCAATACGGTCATAAATGCGGGTGATGATGTTATACTCAGCGTTCCGTCATACCGTGACAGCGGTGATATAAAGCTGAAAGAATATGAGATAGGGCAGAAGCATCTCTGGTGTAATAAAACGATCAAAGAACTGGATCTGCCTGCAACGCTGCTGATAATTATGATAAAACGCGGCGGTGATATGATAGTGCCGAACGGCAGTACAAGGATAAAACAGGGCGATATTCTTGTCGTAAGCGATCAGTCTCATAACGAAAAAGAAGTAAAATGCGAACAACGCAATAATACAGAAAAATCGGATAATGAAGAAATTAATACGGATGAGGAAATTTATGCTTCGATCGGGAAGGAATGATATAAATTGAATATTAAATGGAATGCAGATAAGTATACAGACGATTTTTCCTTTGTACATAAGCATGGTCTCGGTGTTACCGAGCTAATCGAAAAAAAGGGCGGAACGGCCGTAGATTTGGGATGCGGAAACGGTGCGCTTACAAAAGTTCTGCATAATAAAGGTTTTGATGTTATCGGACTTGACGCGTCGGACGAAATGCTGAAAAAAGCGAGAGAGAATAATCCGGGACTTGAGTTCAGAAAAGCGGATGCAACCAATTTCAGACTTGAAAAGCCGGTGGATGTCATTTTTTCAAATGCGGTATTTCATTGGATAGACAGGCAAAAGCATCCTCAGATGCTGAAATGTGTATATGATGCGCTTAATTTCGGCGGCGAGTTTGTGTTTGAGTTTGGAGGCAGAGGAAACGCTCACAAGATTCACTCGGAGCTTGCAAAGGTTTTTGCAAAACACGGCTATGAATATAAAACCAATTATTATTTTGCGGGAGTGGGTGATTATGCTCCGCTTGTTGAGCAGGCAGGCTTTACGGTAAGATATGCGGCACTTTTTGAACGACCGACAGAGCTTGTCGGTGAAAATGGTCTGGAGGAATGGATAAGAATGTTTTTGCAGATTCCGTTCTCGGTAATAAAGGATGGCGCAGAAGCCGATGAGATAATAGCCGAAGCGGTTGACGAGCTTAAAAGCGAGCTTTATATAAACGGAAAATGGTATGCCGATTATATGAGGATAAGAATGAGGGCAGAAAAGCCGTTAAGGTGACAGGATAAAAAGGAAAGAAGGATAACTATGAATCTTAAAGAGAATTTCAAAGGACACCTGAATACAATAAACAGTCATAAGAAAGAAGTAATGAGGCTTTGCTTTAAGGTAGGACTCTATAAACAGGGCTTGCTTCACGATTTGTCAAAATACTCGCCAAAAGAATTTTTAACGGGTGTGGTATATTATTGCGGTGACAAAAGTCCAAATACTGCAGAGAGGCTTCTTACGGGAAAAAGTGAAGCGTGGCTGCATCATAAAGGGAGAAACAAGCATCATTTTGAATATTGGATTGATTACGGCCTTACGCCCGGAGGAAACATGGAAGGCATAGAGATGCCGGTGCGTTATGTAGTGGAAATGTTTTGCGACAGAGTAGCTGCTTGTAAAGTATATTACAAGGAAAAATATACCGAAAAGACTCCGCTTGAATATTTCAGAAAGAACAAAAGCCACTATATGATGCATCCGAATACTATGCGGTTGCTTGAAAAGATGCTTGTGATGCTCAGAAAATACGGCGAAGAAGACACTTTAATATATATAAAGAATAGGATTTTGAAATAATCGTTCGCCTGCAATATTCAAGGTTTTTGTTAAAAATCAAGAGATTGTGTAAAGTGACTTCAAAATGCATTTTTTGCCGAAAGGTTTTATGAAAAATCACCTTGAAAAATATGTTGACAAAAGTCGTTTCCCATGATATAATATACAGGCACTCAAAAAAAGAGGCGCTTTTCGAGCCGTATAAAACCGCTTGAACAGCGGAAAGAGGAGAGGTTCGGGTGTGAAGGCATTAAGCCG
>CAMEKR010000081.1 GCA_945921515.1 uncultured Clostridia bacterium
TAAATATATCCCCCACGGTATCACGTTCCAAACCGAGAGCCATTATCGAGCCGAGTATATCTCTGTGAGATATCACATCGCCGCTCCGAAAAGCTATTGTTACCGCTTTTATCGGAAACATACAGGCTATTTCCTCACAGGCCGCGTCATCAATCTGTTTGTCAAAATAAAATGAAGGAAACAGCCCCAGACAGCATCTCAGCGGATCACGGTTTTCTGCACCTCCGCAGAAAACCGCCGTAACGCCTTTGGGCATACCGACGCTTTTTGCTAAGGCAAGCTCGCTTTCGCTGAGAAAACGGGTAAAATGCGGTGCAGAACTGTCAAGACAGTCTCTCGCCGCATTAAGAACGCCCTTGATAAAATCAAGCTGTGACATATCAGCCTATTTCGTCGAAAATATCCTCGCCTGAAATATTGCTTATCTCGTCGATAAACTCGCCTGAAATATCAACATTGTAAGGAGCAAGAACATAGGTCGTCTCGCCGATTCTCTTTATCTCGCCGCCTGTGATATAGCTTACGCCGCCTAAAAAGTCGATAAGACGGTTTGCTACATCCTTGTTCGTGTTGTTGAACATAAGGATAACGGTAGTCTTGTTCTTATAAAGCTCTGCAATATCGCCTGCGTCGCTGAATTTCTTAGGTCTGTTGACTACAAGGTGAAGCGTTGTGCTTGCATTGTAGGTATATATCTTGCTTGAGTTTGAACTCTGTGTTGAACGTGAAGAAGTCTCCGGAGCAGGTGCCTCCTGCTTTACGGGCTCTTCTATGTATTCGTCATCGTCGGAATTTCCCCACTTCCTGATAGAATTTTTAAATGAATCAAATGCGCTCATTAATCTTAACCTCCGTATTTTATACTGTGTAATTTCTGTAGCCGAAAAGGCCGCTGCCTATCCTGACTATCGTAGAGCCGTATTTTACTGCAGCCGCATAATCACCCGACATACCCATTGACAAGGTATCGGCGTCAGCGAAATAAGAACAGCTCTGTTTTGCGTTGTAAAAAAGCTCCTGCATCTGAGCAAAAAACTTTTCATCGCCCCCTGCGGGCGGAATGGTCATAAGTCCCCTTATGCGGATATTATGAAGCTCCGATACAGCTTTTGCCGTTTCGATAAGCTCCTGCGGCGAAACGCCGCCTTTTGACAGCTCACCGCCTATATTGACTTCAAGCAGTATATTCATCACCTTGCCGTGCATTGACGCTCTGCGGTCTATCTCAGCAGCAAGCTCTATGCTGTCAACCGAATGAATCATGCTTACTTTATCAATTATATACTTTACTTTGTTTTTTTGCAAGCCCCCAATGAAGTGAATTTCGGATTTTTCCGAATATTTTTCGTATTTTCCGAGAAATTCCTGTACACGATTCTCGCCGAGAAGGTCAATACCTAAGCTTTCGGCAAAATTGATCTTCTCACACGGTACGGTTTTGGTGACTGCCATTATGCGAACGCTGTCCGTTCTCCCTGCCTTGTCCATAGCCTCGGCTATGTTCTGTTTTATTGCAGTGTAGTTTTGTCTTATATCCTCAAGCGAGGTTTCTTCGGCGGACTTACAGATTCTTTCCGTCATAAAGGTCCTTCCCTTCAACTATAACATTGTCGTACAGCGACAGATAACCGCTTTTGCCGGTCGTATCACGGACAATGACATACTCCTCAAAGGAATATATACGGTCAATGCGGACAAATTCAGCCTGAGTGCCGTTCTTGATATACACGCCGATGTTATTTTCATCATCAAAATGAATAGCTGATGAGGCTATGCGTATACCGTTATAGCTGTCTACAAGCAACTTGAATCTTCCCACTCTTGAAGAAGCTATCGTAGAGTTAAGGTCATCTGCGGAGAAAACGGCAATATAGTCGTTGCCCTGCTTATCTACGGATTCGACCTTAGCTTTTATCTCCGTCTGGTCGGCTCCCACTATAAGCCGTACATAGTCATTATCCCCTATAGCGGCAGCCTGTCCTTCGGTGAAAACAGCCGCCAGCTTCCAATTATAATTCTCTATCATCTTGCCTATGACATTGCCCGAAGCCGTTTCAAGCACCGGCGTCTTAACGACAGCCGCAATATCGGCGGCAGTCATATCAGCGATATTATCGATGTTTATCTTACTCTCGTATCCGTCGATACTGCTGACAAAGTAGCCTGTCTCCTGGGCAAGTATGCTTTGCGGCTCATCTGATATCCTCGCCTCAAGCGCTGTGATATCCTTGTTCAGAGATTCGATAACGGAGGTATAATCCGTCACCTTTCCTTTAACGATATCACGCTTGCTCTGAAGATTGAGCAGCTGATACTTGATATTGGAAACCGCATCATAGTCGCCGCTGTTTATTGCTTTGATAAGCTCGCTGTGCTTTTCGGTTATCAGCTTGTCAAAAGCCTCTATCTGAGAGTTATCCGAACCGGCAAGGCTCTGTGCGTCTGTCAGGGTATCTATCCTTGTCCGCAGTTTTTTTATCTCACGGGTAAGGCTGATATCCGACGCAGAGCTGTAGGTGCTGACAATAACACTGTTCTTTCCGACCTTTGCTCCGTCTTCATGTTCATACTGTATAATACCGGATGTTTCACGGCTTACTGTATGCTCATTGCGTGCAAGCACTCCGTAAAACTCGATGGTATCCTGAGAATCATACCTCAAAGCGACCTCTGTTTTATAGGAGTGTTCTCCGCCCACGAAAAACTGGCTTACGACCGTGACAAGCAAAAACAAAGCAAGTATAACGGATACAAGCTTAGTAGTTAGCGTCCTGTCCATCAGAATTATTCTTTTGTCTCTGTTTCGCCGTCAGCCTTGTCAAAAGCGTCAAGGATAGAAACTGCTCTCAGAGGCGTTATCGTTGAGATAGCGTGCTTGTATATCAGATTCTGCTTTCCGTCGGTGTCCAGTATAACCGTGTAGTTGTCAAAGCCTCTTACAAGGCCCTTGAACTGAAAACCGTTGGTAATGTAGATAGTTACCGGTATTTTCTCTTTTCTCGCCTGGTTTAAAAATACATCCTGTAAATTAAGTTCTTTTGCCATTTTAAAATCGTCCTTTCTTTTTCTCCGCAGTAAAGCGGAACATAAAATAAAATAAAATCACTCTGCAAAGCGCATATTCTGCGAGCCGCAGATAGCTCAACTTATATTGTATCACATATCAATGAAAAATTCCATAAGTTTCGGTATATTTTTTCAAATTATCAGATATGATGTCTGCCGCTTCTTCGACAATTCGGGAAAAATCTCTTTCTTGGTCGGCTTTTATCCAATGTATGCGTTTATCACGGCGGAACCATGTCAGCTGGCGTTTAGCGTATTTTCTGGTTTCCTGCTTCAGCTTTTCCACGCACTCTTCAAGAGAGCATTCGCCAAAGAGATAAGGCTTCAGCTCTTTATAGCCTATAGCCTGTGCGGCTGTGGGGTGGTCGTTTGATTCGTAAAACCGCCTTGCTTCTTCGACAAGTCCGTCACTAAGCATAATATCCACACGCCTGTTTATTCTGTCATACAGCGTTTCTCTGTCATAATCGAGAGCTATCATGCAAGGCTCGTACATTGACGGCGTCTGCCTTGAAAGGCTCTGCTGTTCACTCATTGTTCTGCCCGTAGTTTTATAAACCTCAAGCGCTCTTATTATACGGTTAAGGTTGTTTTCGTGCAGTTTTTCCGCTGTGACGGGATCGACACTTCTAAGCATTTCAAGAACACAGCCGTTGCCTTTTTCACGGGCAATATTTCTAAGCTGTTCACGGTACTCATAGTCGTTCTCGCTTTCATCAAAGCTGATATTATCTATCAGCGAATTGATATACAGTCCCGTTCCGCCGACAACAAACGGCGTCTTTCCTCTTGCGGCTATATCCGCTAACGAGGCATGTGCAAGCGCTACATAGTCTGCAACTGAAAAGCTGTCGCAGGGATCAAGAAAATCGATAAGATGATGCACAACTCCCTGCATCTCTTCTTTTGTCGGTTTTGCCGTTGCGATATCCATGCCTTTATATATCTGCATTGAATCAGCCGACACTATCTCGCCCGAAAAGCGTCTTGCAAGCTCAATGGAAAGTCCCGTCTTTCCCGACGCCGTAGGACCGCATATTACCGCAACAAACTGCTTATCCATATACTCAGCTCCTGTTGAAGAAGTGTTCTATCCTGTATTTTGTAAGCGATGTCATTACAGGTCTGCCGTGCGGACAGAAGCGTATCGACTTATCGTTCATCACTCTTTCGGCAAGCGCCTGAAGCTCTGTGATATCCGTTGTATCGTGCGCTTTTATCGCAGACTTGCACGCCATTGTATGAAGCATATCGTCAAACAGCGCACCGCTCTGCTCGGTAGCCGTATTCATCAGTCTGTGTGCTACATCCGTTACTATCTCCTGCGGAGAACAGCTTATAACAGACGGCATTGCGGTCACTTCAACCGTGCAGTCGTCACGGAATATAAGCTCTATTCCGCTTTGCTCGACATATTCGTAATATTCGTAAAGCGCCGCATATTCTTCTGCGGACAGCCTGATTTCCGTTTTGTCGATAAGAAGCTGTGACGAGGTCACAAACTCTTCTTTCAGCTTTTCGAATCTTATACGCTCGTGTGCGGCGTGCTTGTCAATAATTATCAGCTCGTCACCGACCTCGCACAGTATATAGGTTGCGGCAAACTCTCCGATAACACGCACTTTGATTTTTTCAGGCTCTTGCTTTACAGTCTCTACCGTCTTAACGGGCGCCGCATTTATATATCTAAAGCCATCGTTTTCTGCCGGTACATCGGCTTTAGCATAAAGTTCAGAAATATCATCATCGCAGACAGCCGCAACAGCCTTGCCGCTTACAGCCGTAAATGACGGCTTTACCGGAGGCTCATCGGGCAAAGGAATTTCGTCTTCCGGGCTCTTTTCGGCAGGCTTAGCGATATATTCCTGCCTTGAGCTGTGAAAGGATGAAGTCCGTAACGGCTTTTCGCCGTATATTTTCTCCGCACTTACTTCGGTGGGATTATCCGGTTCGGTTTTTATAACGGCTTCAACCTGCTTTACCTGTGTATCTACTTCGGCAGTTGCCGAAAGAGTCTGCTGTTCGCATTTTACCGGCACGGGATTCTGCCTGAAATAATCGGCTGTATCCTCGTATTTTTTCGGCTTTTCAAGCTCTATGCTACGCTTGTCGTCCGCCGCATTCATAAGCGCATTCTTAACCGCAAAGTAAACAGCGTCGAACACAGGCTTTTCGTATGCAAAGCGAATCTCCGTTTTTGCGGGATGAACATTGACATCCACCGTATCCGCCGCAAGCGTTATATTCAGGATACACGCAGGATATTTTCCCACCATTATGCTGTTTCGGTATGCCTCTTCAAGCGCCGCCATACAGGTCGTGCTTTTTATATATCTCTTATTTACAAAAAAGGTCTGCATACTTCTGCTGTTGCGGCAAAACAGAGGTGACGAAGCATAACCGCTAACATCTATTCCGTTAAGCGAAAAATCAACAGGGATAAGGCTGTCGGCAAACTGTCTGCCGAAAACCGCCTTTGCCGCCGATAACAGCGAACCGTCGCCCGATGTCATTCTCACGCTCTTGTTATCTCTTATGAATCTGAAAGAAATCTCGGGGTGAGAAAGTGCAAGTCTGTCCACAGCCGCTGCAATGAAATTTCCTTCGGAGATATCCTTTTTAAGGAATTTAAGCCTTGCCGGAGTGTTGTAGAAAAGCTCTCTTATAATTATCGTAGTGCCGCAAGGACATCCGCAGGACTCGTGCTCTTTTTCTTCTCCGCCTTCTATAACATACCTTCCGCCCAGCTCATCGCCTGCCTGCCTTGTCATCATTTCTATCTTAGCTACCGCCGCAACCGAAGCGAGTGCCTCGCCTCTGAAGCCCATTGTCATTATCGAGGCAAGGTCTTTATCTGTGCGAATCTTGCTTGTTGCATGGCGCAAAAAAGCCGTCGGCATTTCGTCAAAAGCTATGCCGCAGCCATCATCGGTTATCCGCATATAGCTGATACCGCCGTTCTTAATCTCGACGGTGATATGCCTTGCGCCTGCGTCTATTGAATTTTCGATAAGCTCCTTTATCACCGAGGAGGGACGCTCTATGACCTCTCCTGCGGCAATAAGCTCGGCTACGCTCTTGTCAAGCAATCTTATAGTTGGCATTTTTCTTCCTTAAGCATCAAATGAATGATCGGCACAGATCAATCGTAGTTTTTTATCTTGCGCAAAGCCACGCTCAACTCAGCATACCTTTAAGTTCTTCCAGCTTTGCATACGCTTCTCTCGGAGTCATATCGTCAAGGTCGAGCGTTTTTATCTCGTTTATGACATTCTGCCTGCCGATAGCCTCAAAATCCATCTGTTCCTCGCTGTTTTCCTTTTCACGAAGCTCCAGCTCTCTGCTCATCTTAGGCGCTTTTTCCATTTCACTAAGCAGAGCCTTTGCCCTGTCTATGACCTTCTGCGGTAAACCTGCAAGTCTTGCTACCTGAATACCGTAGCTGTCGTCTGTTCCGCCCTCGACTATCTTATGTAAAAACTTTATGTCATCGCCGTTGCGCTTTACTTTTACGCTGAAATTACGCACACCGCTCTGTTCATCCTCAAGCGAGATAAGCTCGTGATAATGCGTTGCAAACAGCGTCTTACAGCCGATAGCCTTTGAATTAATATACTCCGCAACAGCCTTTGCAATGGATACTCCGTCATAGGTTGAAGTTCCCCTGCCTATCTCGTCAAGTATAACAAGCGAGTTCCCGGTTGCCTCGTTAAGAATAGTTGCAACTTCCGTCATCTCCACCATAAAAGTCGATTGTCCTGCCGACAGATCGTCGCTTGCGCCGACTCTGGTGAATATCCTGTCCACCACTCCGAGCCTTGCATAGCTTGCGGGAACAAAACAGCCTATCTGCGCCATAAGCACTATTACAGCCACCTGGCGCATAAAGGTAGATTTACCCGACATATTGGGACCCGTTATTATCATCAGGCGGTTATTCTTAGTATCAAGATAAACATCATTAGGGGTGAACAGCACATCGTTCACCATTTTTTCCACAACGGGATGTCTGCCGTCTTTTATCTCAATAACGCTGTCATTTGACATCATCGGACGGCAGTAGTTGTTTTCTATAGACACTACCGCATAGCTGCACAGCACATCAAGCGCCGCCACCGCCTCAGCCGTCTGCTGTATAAGGTCGAGCCGCTGTGCGATAAACTCACGCACTTCGGCAAATATTTCCGCCTCAAGCGCAAGTATCTTGTCGTTTGCTCCGAGTATCTCGTTTTCAATCTTCTTCAGCTCGTCTGTTATGTATCGCTCGCCGTTTGTCAGCGTCTGCTTTCTGACATATCTGTCGGGCACCATAGAGATATTGCCCTTTGATACTTCGATATAGTAGCCGAAAACACGGTTGTAGCCGACACGAAGATTCTTTATTCCGGTGGCCTCTTTCTCCTGCTGTTCTATCTTGGCGAGCAGGTCTTTACCGCCGCCTGTTATGTTTCTCAGCCTGTCAAGCTCCTCATTGAAGCCGCTTTTGATATATCCTCCGTCTTTCATCAGCGCAGGCGGCTCATCGTCTATGGCACGGCTAACAAGGTCTGCGATATCGTCAAGCGGGCTGATCTTTTTATCAAGGCTCCTTGTCAGCTGTGTGCTGAGCCGCTGAAGATCGCTCTTTAACTGCGGAAGCACCGCACAGGTAGCTCCGAGCGCCTTGACATCCTTTGCGTTTGCCGCTTTATATATTATCCTTGTCATAAGACGCTCAAGGTCGTATACCTTAGCAAGATCGGATTTTAGATCGTACAACACATCGGAATTATTTATAAGCGCTTCCACAGCGTCGTGCCTGCGGATAATAGCCGCAGTATCGGTAAGCGGCTGTTCTATACATTGTCTAAGCTTCCGTCTGCCCATAGAAGTGTCGGTCTTATCAAGCACCCACAGCAGAGAGCCTTTCTTTTCACCACTTCTCATGGTAGAAGTAAGCTCAAGATTTCTTCTTGTTGCAAGTCCCAGCTGCATAAACTCACCGCTGCTGTGGACATTCAGCTTTACAAAGCGTTTTGCTCCGCTTCTTTGTGCCTTATACAAATAGCGCAGCAAAGCGCTCAATGCTCTGAGGGCGTTATCCTTGCCGCCAAGTCCTATCTCATCAGCCGTACCGCCGAACTGTGCGGTTATCTCGGACACATCGTCTATAGAGAACTGCTCGTCGTCAAGCTGTTCTGCCGAGCATTTTCCGTAGCGGTTTCTGATAAATGTATACGCCTGCTTCTCGTTTAAAAAGTCTGCGTTGAACAACAGCTCAACGGGCGTATACTGCGAAAACTGTGCAATTATATCCTCGTTTGTCTTATTAGTGCGTGATTTTTCTACCGCATGAACTTCACCGGTAGATATATCGGCAAATACCATACCGATACCGCTGTCGCCCACATAAATGCAGGAGATATAATTGTTCGCACCGTCTTCAAGCATTGACGCCTCAATGACAGTACCTGCGCTGACAAGTCTTACGATATCACGCTCAACAAGCCCCTTTGAGAGTGCAGGATCGGTAGTCTGCTCGCAGATAGCCACCTTGAAGCCTTTGTCTATCAGCTTTTTGATATACCCCTCGGAAGAATGATGCGGTACGCCACACATGGGCGTACCTGCTCTTGAAGTCAGAGTCAGCTCAAGCTCCTTTGACACTACCATTGCGTCCTCGTTGAACATTTCATAGAAATCGCCCAGACGATAGAATAATATATAATCCTTGTAGTTTGCCTTGATATCAACGTACTGCTGCATCATAGGCGTGAGCTTTTCGCCGGTTTTTTCAGCCTTCAAGAGTTTCATTCCTTTCGGGTAAATTTTTTGTACTTAGTAAATTGAGCCTTTTGCTCTGAGCTTATTTTGTGTTGCCTAAACAAAGCAGATGC
>CAMEKR010000082.1 GCA_945921515.1 uncultured Clostridia bacterium
TTTGGTCTGAGTGACAGGACTTGAACCTGCGGCCTCTACCACCCCAAGGTAGCGCGCTACCAATCTGCGCCACACCCAGATAACAGTAACATTATACACGACCGAAAGTAGTTTGTCAAGAGATTTTTTAAAAAAATCGTAATTTTTTTAAAAAACGGGCGTTTCTTCTCAGAAACATCTGAGCTTAGGCGGCGGTTTGGCTTTGCCGGTATAAGCTGTAAACGATAATCCGATTTCATCTTTGAGAAAAAATTCGTTTGCTATTGCTTGTCGGAGAATTTTGTGGTAAAATAGACAATGTATCAGTGCGCTGACTTCGGGCGCAGCAGAAAGTTAAAATTCCGATGAAAAGGACGGTTATTTATAATGACAGATTACGAAACTTACGAAAGCCCATTCTGTACCAGATATGCAAGCGAAGAAATGCAGTTCACTTTTTCGGCGCAGAAGAAGTTTTCTACATTCCGCAGACTGTGGGTAGCTCTTGCAAGAGCCGAGATGAAGCTCGGCCTTGAGAAAGTCACACAGGAGATGGTTGATGAGCTCGAGGCGCATATCGATGATATCGACTTTGATATGGCGGCAAAGGAAGAGAAGCTGCTCAGACACGATGTAATGGCTCATGTGCACACCTACGGAGCTTGTTGTCCTAAGGCAAAAGGAATAATCCATCTTGGAGCTACAAGCTGTTATGTCGGCGACAATACCGATGTTATCGTAATGCGTGACGCAATGAAGATAGTACACAGAAAGCTTGTAAATGTTATCGCAAATCTTGCTGCTTTTGCCAATAAATATAAAGATATGCCCTGCCTTGCCTATACGCATTTACAGCCGGCACAGCTGACTACCGTAGGCAAGCGTGCTACTCTTTGGACAAACGAGCTTCTGATGGATCTTGAAGATCTTGAATATCAGATGAGCAATCTTAAACTTCTCGGTCAGAAAGGCACAACGGGCACTCAGGCAAGCTTTATGGAGCTGTTTGACGGCGATGAAGAAAAGATAGACAAGCTTGAACAGATGATAGCCGAAGAAATGGGCTTCACACAGTGCGTCCCCGTAAGCGGTCAGACCTACTCAAGAAAAGTAGACAGCAGAATAGTAAATGTGCTGGGCGGTATAGCTCAGAGCTGCTCTAAGTTCTCTAACGACCTGCGTATCCTTGCAAACTTCAAGGAGATGGAAGAGCCGTTTGAAAAGAATCAGATAGGCTCGTCGGCAATGCCGTACAAGCGTAATCCTATGAGAGCCGAGAGAATAACCTCGCTGTCAAGATATGTTATGATAGATACGCTCAACCCCGCATTTACCGCAGGAACCCAGTGGTTTGAGAGAACGCTCGACGACAGCGCAAACAAGCGTATTGCCGTTGCGGAAGCCTTCCTCGCCGTTGACTCTATACTTAATATAATGCTCAACATTACAAACGGCATCGTGGTTTATCCTAAGGTTATCCGTGCAAGAGTAATGAAGGAGCTTCCCTTTATGGCGACCGAGAACATTATGATGGACGCAGTTATGAAGGGCAAGGACAGACAGGAGCTTCACGAAAGAATAAGACAGCACAGCGTTGCCGCAGGTAAGGTTATCAAGGAAGAGGGCGGCGAAAACGACCTTGTTGACAGAATCGCAAACGATCCCGAGTTTATGACAACTAAGGAAGAAATCGAAGCAAAACTCATCCCCGAAAACTACACCGGCAGAAGCGCAAGTCAGGTAACAGCGTTCCTTGAAAAGTGCGTAAAGCCCGTTCTTGAGAAGAACAAGAGCGTTCTCGGAGAAAAAGCAGAGCTTTCCGTCTGAAGTCTTTTATATGAAATTTACGAAATTTCTTGACTAATGGGATTTGTTATAGTATAATACTATAATGTATTAATTTAACTTGATGTGCATTGGCACAGAAACGGAGTGAAACATTTGAAAAGAGTGGCAAAGCCTGTATTCTTTATAGTGCTGGTTGTTATACTGGCATTTACAGGCATAGTATTTTTCGGTGTTCATACCCAGTACGGTGATTTTACCACAACGGTAATCAGAGGCGTAGGCGATATTCGCTGGGGTATTGATATCAGAGGCGGCGTTGATGTTACGTTTACATCTCCGTCGGATTACGATGCGACCGACGCAGAAGTCGATGCGGCAAAGTCTATTGTCGAAACAAGACTTGTTGCAAATAACATCACAGACTATGAAGTATATGTTGACTACGGAAACGACAAGATAATAGTGCGTTTCCCCTGGCAGGCAGAGGATGATAGCTTCGATCCCGAAGAAGCGGTAAAGGAGCTTGGTGCTACCGCTCTGCTTACCTTCAGAGAAGGCTCGGAAAAATCGCTTTCCGACGGTCAGACATATGAAGACCTTCCGCTTATCTTAACCGGCTCGGATGTTGAGAGTGCTACCGCTGTCTACAGACAGAAGGATAACTCGAAGGAATATGAGTACATGGTATCCCTTAAGCTCAAGGACAGCGGCAAGGACAAGTTCGCCGAAGTTACCGAAAGATTATCATCGGAATCTCCCAAGGGATATATTTCGACATATATGGATGATAACTGCATCTCGGTTGCTACCGCTAACGAAAAGATTTCCGGCGGCGAGGCTACAATAAGCGGTTCGTTTACTGCAGATGAAGCTAAGGAGCTTGCCGACCAGATAAACGGCGGTGCATTGCCCTTCAAGCTTGAAACATCAAGCTTTAACACGATTTCGCCTACTCTTGGTACAGGCGCTCGTGACGCAATGGCACTTGCAGGCGTTATAGCATTTGCTATTATCGCTGTATTCATGATAGTTCTTTACCGTCTGCCCGGTTTTGTTGCAGTTATCGGTCTTATCGGTCAGGTGGCAGGTACGTTCTTCGCTATCACAGGTTTCTTCCCTTTCTCAAGCAGCTTCACGCTGACTATACCCGGTATCGCAGGTATTATTCTTGCAGTCGGCATGGGCGTTGACGCTAACGTTATCACAGGCGAGCGTATCAAGGAAGAGATAAACAGCGGCAAGACGATAGATACTGCTATTGCTACCGGTTACAAGAGAGCGTTCAGCGCAGTATTTGACGGAAACATAACGATGATAATCGTGGCTATAATACTTATGGGTGCATTCGGTACTCCCGACAGCCTTGCTTCAACAATACTGAAGCCTGTGTTCTTTATGTTCGGCGCGTCTACTGAGGGTACTATCTACTCCTTCGGTTATACGCTGATGGTCGGTGTAATACTGAACTTCCTGTTCGGTATTCTTTCAACAAGACTTATGACAATGTCGCTTTCCAGATTCAAGATATTCAGGAATCCCGTGCTTTACGGCGGAAAGTCTGCTAAGAAGCGTGCTGCCGAAAAGGCTGCCGTAACGGAAGGCGGTGCTTCAAAATGAATAACAAAAAAGTATTAAACTTCATCGGAGCAAGAAAGATACTTTTCGCTATACCGATAGCGATAGTAGCTATTACCATTATCTTTAACTGCATCTTCGGCGTACAGATGGCTATAGAGTTCAAGGGCGGTACAATGCTTACCTACAGCTATACCGGCGAGATCGACACAAATGCTGTCAAGAGCGTTGTTGAGGGCGAAAACTACGGTGCGGTTACCGTTACTACAGGTTCTGCCATGAACGGCAGTATGGAAACTGTCGAAGTTTCCTTCTCTTCAAGCGAAGGACTTACCGCAGACAAGCAGACAGCTTTATCCGATAAGCTCAAGGAGTCCTTTAAGGATAATGCTCTGGAGCTTGTAAACAGCCAGGATGTAAACCCCACATCCGGTACGGAATTTTTCCTTAAGTGCCTTGTTGCAGTAGTGTTCTCATTCATTCTGCTGGTTATCTATATTGCGTTCAGATTCAAGAAGATAGGCGGTTTGTCTGCCGGCGTATTTGCACTGGTCGCACTCGTTCACGACTGCTTTATGGTGTATGCGGTATTTGTATTCTGCCGCTTCCCCATCGACGCAAACTTTATGGCAGTTGTACTTACCGTACTCGGTAACTCGATAAACAACACAATCGTTGTATACGACCGTATCAGAGAGAACAGAAACCTTTACGGCAATTCGCTTTCTCTCAGAGAGCTTGTAAATATGAGTATTACTCAGTCTATTACAAGATCGGTAAATACCACTCTGACAACTGCATTTGCGGTACTCACTATATGCGTTGTATGTGCTATATGCGGTGTTACTTCGATAATGACATTCGCTATACCTATGATGATAGGTCTTATCTGCGGCACATATTCTTCTCTGTGTATCTCAGGTCCCCTGTGGGTACTCTGGCGTGAGTTCTACGACAGAAATCATAAGGACAGCAAGATAAACACCTACAAGGATGACAAAAAAGACGGAAAGAACCTTGCTTCTACCGCAGTTGTAGATAAGAAAAAGCTTATGGTGTAACAGCCTGCGGCTTGTAAATTAAAAAAGAACCGAAAGCCGCATTGCATGAGATATTGCTGTTTGCGGCTTTTGAATTTTAGCTACAGATATAGATATAAACGCAGTTTTTGCGGAGGAATAAATTGAAAACAGCTTTTATTAACAGATTTGCAACACAACTGAATAATCTCATACACGGCAAAACACGACTGCTGACTTTAATAATACCTCCCGTTGCCGTGATAATTATCGGGCTTGCGGTGTTTGCGGGAAGCGGACTGTATCCCTTTGGCGAAAAAACGCTTGCGTGGTGCGATATGCATCAGCAGGTACTGCCGCTGTTGCTCGATTTCAAGGATATACTTGAGGGCGACGGCAATTTCCTGTTCAACTGGCAGAATGCCGGCGGAATGAATTTTCTCGGCGTATTTCTGTTTTTCATATCAAGTCCGTTCTCTCTGCTTGTTGTATTCGTTGATAAAGCGGATATGATGAACTTTATGAACATCATGACGCTTTTGAAGATGGCAGTCTGCGCAATAACGGCAAACGCTTACTTCAGACGCTGTCACAGAAAACTGGATGTGACTTTTTCGGCTCTGTTCAGCGTTATGTATGCGTTCAGCGGATACGCTATGCTGTTCTATCAGAACACAGTATGGCTTGATGTAATGTACTTCTTCCCCCTGCTTCTTATTTCGTTTGACTCGCTGATAAAACGCAGGCGGATAGGCGGTCTTATCTTCTGCCTTGTAGGAATGCTGGTGCTGAATTATTATCTCAGCTATATGGTGGTACTCTTTACGATACTGTTCTTCGGCGTATATCTGTTTATGAATCGAAAGAAGGACATCGTAAAAGGCATATCCGTAAGATTTGTTATCGGCTGTGCGATATCAGCGCTTATTTCGGCGGTGGTATGGCTGCCGAGCTTTGTGCAGTACCTTGCTTCCGCAAGAGGCTCAAATGTACTGAAGGGGTTGTTCTCGTCTACTGTATTCAGCGGTATTTATACCAATCTTCCGCTGATATTCTGTACGGGCTTCTCCGTTGCGGCATTTATTGTATTTTTCATGCGCAGGAGAAGCAGTTCGAGCAGGTTCTATGCCGTGATGTCATTTCTGATGCTTCTCCCCATAGTATTTGAGCCTATAAACAAAATGTGGCACACAGGCGATTATATGGCGTTTCCTATGCGGTACGGCTATATCACTACGCTTATGCTTCTGACTTATGCGGCGGTAAAGCTGTCGCACCTGAGGCGTGAAGATTATGCCGAAAAGAGCAAGAAAGGCTATCTTATCGGCATACTTATCGGCACGGCGGCTTTCTTTGCGTTCTCTGTCTGGTATTATTGCACCTGCAGAATGAATCTGGATTCTTACTCTACTACTCTGTGGGGAAATATCGAGTCGTTCCTGCTGTTGCTTATCATCTTCTGTGGCTTTACAGCACTTTATGTTCTTGCTGTGGCATTCGGGGTATTTAAGAAGATATCGTTCAAGGCGGTATGTGCTGTTCTCAGCGTTACGCTTGTTGCCGAGTGCGTATTCAACGCAAATGTCTATATTGCTTCGGCATCTTATATACCTACAACTTACGATAACGCTATTGTGCTTGAGGACAAGATACCCGAAGACAGCGATTTCTACCGTGTGAAAATGGGACAATGGCAGAGAAAATACTTTGACGCTAATCTGATCGGCGGTCTGGGTTATCCTACGATATCACACTACACCTCTCTTACTTCTGAAAACTATATGTATGCGATGAAGAGAATGGGATATTCGTCATACTGGATGGAAGTTACCGGAAGCGGAGGCACAGAGCTTACCGACGCTTTAATGAATATAAAGTATGTCATTGACAGGTTCAGCGCAAAAAGCAGCGCCGTGTACCGTGACAAGTACTATTCTATTAACAAGAACGAGTTTTATCTTCCGCTCGGAATAATCACCGACAGCGACCTTTCGCAATGCGAGGAGCTTCCGCCTGCAGAAAGAAAGGACATACAGGAATATCTGGCACAGAAGATACTCGGAGCGGAGGAACCGCTGTTTACACGGTATGAGCATACGGGCGAGCGGAATATCTTATATAAGCATAAGAACGGCTTGTATTATTTCACTCCGAAAACCGATGTGAGAACCGCTACGCTTACCTATAAGATTTATGTCGAGGGACGGCAGTCGCTCTACTTTGATTGCTTCGACCTTGTATCAAAAGCTATAAAAGAGCATATCAACGGCTCGTTTGCAATATATGTCAACGGTATAAAGGTTGATTTGTCATTCCCGAATAAAGATTCCAACGGGCTTTTGTATCTCGGAACCTTCGAGGATTGCAATGTAAGCATAGATGTTGACGCAAATTTCGAATCGTACTGTTCAAGCTACGGCGTGTTCGGACTGTCGCTTGATAAGCTGGAGCAGCTTATAGATAATGCACCGACAGCCGATCTTGAGGTTGACGGCGGAAATATAACCGGAACCGCAAACAGCGATAAAGACGGACAATATCTGTATCTGTCAGTTCCGTATGACAGCGGTTTTTCGGCAACGGTAAACGGAAAGAGCGCCGAAATATTCCGCACTATGACGGGCTTTATGGCTGTTAAGCTCGATAAGGGAGAGAATGATATTTCTCTTAGCTTTTCACCTAAGGGACTGAAAGAGGGCGCAGTGCTGTGCCTTGTCGGAATCGTCTGCCTGGTACTATATATAATATTCAGAAAAAAAGTTGCCGTGATTTCACAGCGTTTTGACGGAATATGCAGAGTCGGCATATATGTGCTGCTTTGTGCGGTATTGCTTGCGGTGTATGTTCTGCCTATGATTCTGTCAATAATCGGTAATATCTGTTCACTGTTCTGAAAATAATGAAAGGAGCGAATTGTATGGATATCGGTGTTTCAACAGCTTGTCTTTATCCTCTTGAAACCGAAAAGGCTCTGTATGAGCTTGCAAAGCGTGGAATTAAAAATGTTGAGCTGTTTATAAATTCGGTGGATGAGCTTGAGGGAAGTATTCTCGCCGAAATCAGAAGGATAATATCCGATTATTCGCTCAGCGTTAAATCTATGCATCCATTTTCATCGCCGATGGAGACGCTTTTCCTTTTCGGAGATTATCCGAGAAGAACGGAATACCTCATAGACATTTACAAGCGGTATTTTGAAGTAATGGCAGAGCTTGGGACGAAGGTATTTGTTCTTCACGGCGCAATTCTCAGCTCTAAAGTTCCCGATGAAAGATATATGGAGCGTTATCTTAAGCTGTATCGCATCGGTCAACAGTTCGGCGTTACCGTAGCGCAGGAGAATATCTGCTACTGCAAGAGCAGCAGTATAAAGTTTATAGAAGATATGCTGCGTCAGCTTGGCAACGAGGTGAGATTTGTGGTAGATCTTAAACAGGCAAGAAGAAGTAATATCGATCCTTTCAGACTGCTGGACGTTATCGGCGATAAAACGGTACATCTTCATGTCAGCGACGGTAACTCCGGCTGTGACTGTATGCCGATAGGAAAAGGAGATTTCAATTTCAATCAGCTGTTCAAAGCGTTGTCGAAGATTGACTATGATAATTCTATGATAGTCGAGCTGTACAGGGAAAATTACACCGCCTATGACGAGCTTGCTTCCTGTGCGGCTAATATGCAGAAGCTGTATGATAAGTATAAGATGGGATTATAACAAAAAACGCTTGAAAACTTTATAAAAATGTGTTAGAATACTTGAAGTAAAGCAATGCGAGCGAAAGCGAGGATACCATATGAAATGCCCGGAATGCGGATACGAGGACAGCAAGGTTATAGACAGCAGACCTGCGGATAATAAAATACGGCGCAGGAGAGAATGTCTGTCGTGCAAATGTCGTTTTACGACCTATGAGATGGTAGAAACAATACCTCTTATGGTGGTGAAGAAGGATAACACGCTTGAGCCGTTTGACCGTGACAAGCTGATAAACAGACTTGCCAGAGCGACAGTCAAGAGGCCTGTACAGATAGAAGACCTTGAAAAGATGGTAGAGGATATCGTGCAGGAGCTTAAGAACCAGTTCAGAAGAGAAGTTTCTTCCGATGAGATAGGAGAGCTTGTTCTTCGCAGACTCAAAGATATAGACAAGGTCGCATATATCCGTTTTGCTTCGGTTTATCGTGACTTTAATGATATCGACAGTTTTGTAAGAATCATTTCTGAGCTGAATGAAGAAAACTGAATAGTTGATTTTGACGAGGGGGACTTTTACAGTTTCCCTCGTTTTAATAAAACGATGAACATAATTCACAAAAGTGCATAAATTAATAAGAAAGCCACGATTAAAAAGCACCGGAAGCCGCCGTTACAATATATTGTGTATGCAAGCTCTGTATATTGTATCAGTTTACATTTTGCACAACCAAGCGGCTTTATAGGTAAAATTCATTTGTGCAAAATTAAAGGGAATAATATGTTGACAAAGAAATAAAAGCGTGCTATAATAGACAAGCACTCAAAAAAAGAGACACTTTTCGAGCCGTACAAAACCGCTTGAACAGCGGAA
>CAMEKR010000083.1 GCA_945921515.1 uncultured Clostridia bacterium
AAGTCAATACAAGTCAAGGCGTACCTTCGGGTACGCCTTTCAGTTTGTCGAAAAAGTCTATTTTTTAATAAGTAGAACAAATTCTCTATCCCTAACCCCAACCCCTTCCCCTCGGGAAGGGGCTTGTTATCGGGGGCTGCCGCCCCTGCGACCTTGCTTGGGGCTTCGCCCCAAACCCCATTTTTTTCAAAGAGGTTTTTCTACAGTCTGAGGCGTACCTTCGGGTACGCCTTTTGTGTTATCGTTTTGTCGTAATTTATCATAATAACAGCAAAAAAATCGGATTTTTCTTAAAAAAGCTGCCAAAAAGATAAACTTTAACGCAAAACTGCCGATAAAATATATGTAGAAGCATATTAATAGGCTGATTTTGCCCGAAGGGAGCTGAAACAAATGGAGATAAAGAATATCAGCGGTGTTGTTAATGTTTACAACAGAATGAAACTGAACAGCGGAAAGTCTAAGGTTGCTCCCGCAGAGAAGAAGACAGACAAGATAGAGTTCAACTTTGCACGCAGTGTTGACGCCGCAAAGGCAGACCTTGCAGCAAAGGTTAGCGAGAACGCATCCGAAGAACGCATAAGCGCACTCAGCGAAAGCGTAGCAAGCGGAAGCTATGATGTTAGCCCTGAGGCTATAGCAGACTCGATCCTTATGTTCTGACAGCGGAAAAGGAAGCACCTATGACTATTGAAACAGCAGATAAAGTTATCAGATTTATGGAAAAATACAACGGAGCATATCGTGATATGGTAGCTTTCCTTACCGAGAAACAGGCAAAGGTAATGGCAGACGATCTTCTGTGGCTGCTTGACTCGGTTGAAGACGAACAGGCTCTTGTGATGAAGATACAGGCTGAGGAAAATGCCCGTACCGCACTTTTTAATGAGCTTGGTCTCGGAGAGATAAAAGCTAAGCAGCTTATCGAAGACGCTCCCGATGAAAGAAAATCAAAGCTCACTCTGCTTTATGACGAGCTTACGGGATACATAGCAAGAATAAAGCAGCTGAACAATATTATTGTAGAAACGGTAGAAAAGAAATTGTCGGTTCAGGAGGAACTGATGAAGAAGACAGGGATGACACTCACAGAGACCTATAACGGCTATGGCGCAAAGATTAAGCACACTTCGGCGCCGAAAGGATTTATAGGCAACATTTAATTCGGAGGATAAATGAGAGCATCATTTTTAGGTTTAGAGGTTCAGAAAAGATCGGTTCAGATGGCGCAGAAGGCGCTCGATGTAACCGGTAACAACCTGTCGAATCGTGATACGGTAGGATACACAAGACAGCGTCTTGACGTATATTCCAACT
Organism: uncultured Clostridia bacterium; assembly: GCA_945921515.1. Classification (GTDB taxonomy): domain Bacteria; phylum Bacillota; class Clostridia; order Oscillospirales; family Ruminococcaceae; genus Ruminiclostridium_E. Next base: position 1,318 of record CAMEKR010000083.1, read on the forward strand.
ACATGAATATGAATGGAATATACACCACAAAGCTTGCCCGTCTTGGCCTTTCAAGTCAGGGCGTATTTGCAAGCGGCGTAAGTCAGACAAGAGACGCATACCTTGACAAACGCTACAGAGACACTAACTGCTATGTAGGTGAATATAACCAGCAGGCGTCTATAATGAGCGAGATAGAAACAACGCTCACCAACTTCTCGGATACATACGATGATATCGGTATGGCGTATCAGTTCGACCAGTTCAAGTCGGCTCTTCGCAAATATGCAGAGGACAGCGCCGACAGAGAAGAGCTTGCAAGCGTAGTAAGAAATCAGGCATACAACATCTGCAAGCTGTTCCAGCAACAAAGCACAGACTTAGCCGACCTTGAAAATCAGACGCTGTACGATCTGCACTCGTCGCTTGAAGACGCAAACCGTATCATAAACGAGATAGTAGAATACAACAAGCAGATAGTAAACGAATATGCAATAACAGGTGCAGACCTTATATATAACGGCTTATCCGTAACAGGCGGCTACGGCCCCAACGAGATGCTTGACGCAAGAAACAATCTTATCGACCAGCTCAGCGAGTTCGGCGACATTCATGTTGACGACAATTTTGACGGCTCGGTAAAGATTACAATGGGCGGTCTTATGATAGTAGACGGAGAGAAAAGCAATCTTTTCGTTACCGGAAAGGACTTTGACGCATTTGTTGCAAAGTACGAAGAAAACGATGCGGCGGTACTTAAGCTCAATGACGGAAACGAGATGATACTTGGCGGCGGCACGCTCAAGGCTTATTCCGATATGATAAACGGAAACGGTCCGTATGCAACCGGCAAGCAGAACACGGAGTACGGTATCAAGTATTATCAGTCAGCCATAGACGAGTTTGCTAACAAGTTTGCAGGGCTTATGAATAAGCTCAACGGCACTGAAAATGCGGCAGACCGTGAGATGTTCACAAGCGCCGACGGTTCGCCCATAACGGCGGCAAATATCAGGATATCAGACGCATGGCTCAAGGACGCTACAATGATAGCGAAGATATACAACGAAACTACAGGCGCATATGACTATCCCATAAACCTTGACGGCAATGCGGTAAACAAGCTCCTGCTGAGCATGGACGATCCGATACTGATTGGCGACGGAGATTATGAGGGCTCAAGCTACGACTTTATACTCTTCATAAACAACCGCCTGGCGCAGAATATAGAATTTGCCGAGAAGCAGTGCGATATGTACACCGAAACGGCAACCTCGCTTCTTGACAGCAGGGACGCTGTAATGGGCGTATCCGAGACCGAAGAGGGCGTAAATATGCTGAACTACTCCAAGTGGTTCAACGCTTCGTCAAGAATGCTCACAACACTTGACGCGGCGCTTGAAACAATAATTGAAAAAATGGGCCTTGTCGGCAGATAAGCGGAAAGGAGCCTGAAATATGAGAATTACCCAGAGTATGACAAACAGACGATATATGTCGCAGCTTAACGCCGCACTTGAAAGAAAAAATGCGTCTGAGAGAAAAATAAATTCGACAAAGAAATATAATAGGGCAAGCGAAGACCCGATAAGCGCCGCTAAAGCGCTCAGAACACGCAAAGCTATCGCCAATACGGAGGACTACCTCTCAAACTTAGAAACAGCCGAGCAGATTTATAACGGCGCAGACAACGCGCTTATGAGCGTAAATGAAATACTCGACAGCATTATCGAAAAAGTAACTTATGCCGCAAACGGAACACAGCACGATGAGGACGAAGAGATTCTGGCTCAGACTGTTGAGACCTATGCAGATGAGATAGTAAGGCTGTTCAATGTCGATATCGCCGAGAGAAGAGTTTTTGGAGGCGTAAACAACGACGCCACAATATTCAAGATAGAAGATGTAGGCGGAAACAAGACAGTAACTTATAACGGCGTGGATGTAAACTCGCTTGACGATCCCACAGAGTTCCCCTTTTCCGAGACAAGCTTTACGGATATAGGCACCGGTATGGTAATAGATCCTGCAACCGGAAGAGTAGATCCGCAGTCAGCACTCCCCGTTACTTTCAACGGTGCCGAGATAACGGGTTGCGGCAGGGATGAAGACGGAGATTCGAAGAACATCATCCAGATAACGCTTGATGCGGCAAACGCAGTAAGAAAAGGCGATAAGATTGCGGCGATGGATTATATCGATAAGCTGAGAGCCGCACAGACAAGCGTAAGCGTGGCTCATGCCGATATAGGAAACAAGCAGGAGTATATCGAATACAACAAAAACCGTCTTACAAGCAATATGGAAACACTGCTTGAACAGCAGAACAATCTTGAAGGCACGGATATGGGTGCAGAAACCACAAACTGGAAAACACTTGAGGCTATATACAACGTATCGCTCCAGTTTGCTTCTTCTGTGATACCAATGAGCATATTTCAGTTTATTTCATAATGACTGACATTCTTATCTTTGTGACAGGCAGAGATAAAGACTAATGGGGAGGAAGATACAATGAATCCGAATTTGCTTAAAATTACAAGTATACCGATAAGCATTGAGGTAAATGTCACAAACGGCACACTCAAAGCGCCCGAAGACAAAGAGCCGCTGAAGATCGATATCAACCGTACTCCCGGCGGCTACAAGATGGAGAGCAGACCTGCAAAGATAAACATCGACACTTATGCGGCACGCTCAAGTATGGGATACGGCGAATACAACGCTTCCGATTTCAATCAGAATGAGGCTAACAGAGGCTTCAAGATAGCATATCAGGGCGTAGCAAGGATAGTAAGCGAGGGCGACCAGCTCGCAAGAGGAGTATCGCCGTCAGAGATAGCCGCACAGCAGATGCGTGCAGGCACATCTATTGAAACGGTGGTAGATTTTCTTCCCAAGGGCGGTGCGGATGTATCCTTTGACAAAGGTACGCTCAGCCTCAATTACACACCTACCGATATAAATATCGACTGGGAGAACATCAATTCATCTGTTGTGGAATTTGTTCCGGGCAACATAGAGTTCATAGTAAAGGAACATCCCAGGGTAGAGATACAGTATGTCGGCGAGCCTATTTATGTTCCGCCGAGTGCAGATCCCAATTACGAGCCGCCTAAGAAGCTCGATACTAAAGGCTGATTCAGCCGAAAGGAAACGGTAAACGTCAATGGAGATAATGACCAGAGATTTCGGACTTATAAATGTTGAAGAAGATAAGATATTCAATTTCCCGTCGGGCATATTTGCTTTTGAAGATTGCAGACAGTTTGCACTTATCAGCCCGCTTGGAGAGAATGTATATCCTATGTGGCTTCAGTCAACGGAAAATGTTACGCCGTGCTTTATCGTTTTCGATCCGGAAACCATAGACGGAGCGTACAGGATCACGCTCAATAGCTCGGAGAAAAAGCTTCTTAAGATAAACGATGATACCAATATCAGATGCTTGTCCATAGCGGTAGTCCCCGAGGATTACAAAAAGACTACGGTCAATATGAAGTGCCCCATAGTCATAAATGCCGACGAGAGAATCGCCGCACAGGTAATTCTTCCCGAAAAGTATGAGATCCGTCTGCCGATATATGTTGAGAAAGGGGCGGAATAAATGCTTGTTGTAACACGAAAGACCGATGAAAGTCTGACGATATCCGACAACATTGAAATAACCGTTCTCGAAATCACAAAGGATAGAGTCAAGATAGGCATATCGGCGCCAAAGGATATAAAAATAATCAGAAACGAGCTGAGAGACGCTCAGGATATGAATAAAGAGTCATCGCGGGCTCTGCCTAAAGCGGCAATGGAAGCGCTGCTCGGTATAAAAAAAGACTGAAAGGAATATAGTTATGGGAAGCACAGGCAGTAACAATACAATAAGATTCAACGGTATGAACTCCGGTCTTGATACCGAGGCTATCGTTAATGCAATGACTGCGGCTACAAAGCTCAAGATAACTAAGCAGAACCGCAAGGCTATAACACTCAAGTGGAAGCAGGAAGCATATCAGAGCATAACTACAAAGCTGACAGACTTTCAGAACAAGTACCTTGATATGCTGAACTCCAAGACCAACCTCAAGAGCAAATCGACCTTTAATAAATACAGTGCAACCGTATCTGTAAGAAGCGCCGACGGCATTCTTAAAGAGGGCTCTCCGTCGGGCGTATCGGTTCGCTCAAACTCCAATGCCGTTCCCGGTACATACGAAGTCAAGGTACTGCAGACAGCCACACAGGCAAAATATCAGGGCGCCGCAATGGATTCAAGCGCACTTGATTTATCTCAGTACAGCGACGCCGCTCAGAGCTATTCTTTCAATATCACGGTAGGCGACAAGTCTTCCGTAATAAGCTTCAACGGCGGAAGCGCAGACTCGGTACGCTCGCAGATAAACAGCCAGCTCAAAGACGCCTTCGGTGCGTCTAACACAAACGGTCAGGGACTGGTTTATGTAAATGACAGCGGCAAGGTTATCTCTTCGGACAGACAGGCAATATCTATGACCGGCGTTGCCAATATGTACGGAAACTTTACCTTCAATATGGATTCCGCCGTAAAAGACGGCACTAACAAGTTCAATATAACAGTAGGCGATGAAACGGTAAGTATGTCCTTTGCGACATATTCCGCAGAATATTTCGACCAGGACGATGATACAACTCTTGGCGCTATGACAAGAGAATCGTATCAGAACATATATTTCAACGAGCAGGCTTCAAAGCTTTATGAGCAGGCTGTAGCAAACGGCACGATAGACTCAGACGCTTTAAAACAGCAGGCATACGATAAGGCAAAGCAGGCTGACTACGACAGCAAGTACGACGCTCAGCTTGAAAAGGCAAAAGAAGGATATGAAGCAGAGCTAAAGGCAAGCTATGACGAGGGCATCAAGGACGGCTCTATTGCCGAAGGCACAAGCTTTGAAGACTGGAAGGCAACTCAGAGCGAATTTGATGAGAACGCCTTTAAAGTAGCCTTTGACGAGCAGTATGCGCAGGACTTTGACGAAGAAGCCTTCAGAGCTGACTTTGACAAGAATTATGACGAATATACAGCATATAAGGACACGCTTGACAAGGACGCTTACAGACTGTCAAACGAAGACCTTGCTGTTTACGCTAACAAGCACGAGCTTGACAAGGCGATAAGCAATGTAAAGCTTTCCGACGGCACGGGACTTGTAATAGACGAAAACGGTACACTTACAGCAGAAAACGGCAGTAAGCTGTCTGTAGCGGCTGATCCCGCAAGTGCAAACTCCTTCGGTGCTTCTTCGGCAAAGACAACGACCGCACAGGTTACAACGGCAACAACACTCCGTGAGCTTGGTGTAGAGGACAGCGCAACATTTACTATAAACGGCACAAAGTTCACCTTTACTTCGGATTATACCGTAGCAAAGATGATGAGCGAGATAAACGCCAGCAAAGCGGCAGGCGCTACAATGACCTTCAGCACGCTGACAAACAGCTTCTCGTTAAGCTCTTCCGGCTATGGCACAGCGGCTTCAATCGAGTTCTCGGCAGAAGACGGCAGCGAGGGTGCAGAGCTTCTCAGCACAATGGGACTCACATCCGGTACATTTGTACAGGGACGCAACCTCCAGCTTGAAATAAACGGTCAGCAGGTTGAGACATCTTCCAACAGCTTCACCGCAGACGGTACTACAATGACCTTCACCTCGGCGGCACAGGGCGCAGAGTTTACTTATGAAGTAAAGAAGGACAACAGCAGCGCAATAGAAGCTATCAAGTCCTTTGTAGAAGATTATAACAAGATAATAGAGGAAGTTTACGCCGAGCTTGACCAGAAGCCCGACTCCGACTACTATGCTCTTACCGATGACGATATCGAGGAGATGGATCTGTCGGAAAAACAGCAGGAAAAGTGGGAAACTAAGGCAAAGCAGGGCTTGCTTTATAACGACAGCGCAGTATCTTCGGTAATGCAGAAGATGCGTTCTGTTCTCTACTCAACGGTTAAGACCGCAGACGGCGAGACCTTCAGCCTGTTCAGCATGGGTATCACAACAAGCGACGACTGGGGCGATCACGGCAAGCTTGAGATAGACGAAACCAAGCTTGAAGCCGCATTTGAGCAGTATTCGGACCAGATCGGAGAATTGTTTGCAGGCACATCGGTAGACGAAAACGGCAACACCGTAAAAACCGGTATTATGCACAAGCTCGATGATGTTCTGACTGGCGCTGTAAAGACTACCGGCGCAAGAAAAGACAAAGGTACGCTGGTACAGCTTGCCGGCACAAAGACAGGTACATCTGCAACGGACAACTCTATATACGACCAGTTAAAGAGCATATCCACGCTGATATCTTCTCTTGAAGACAGATATGAGCAGCAGCAGGACAGATACTGGAAGCAGTTCTCAAATCTTGAAACGATGATGGGCAACCTGAACAGTCAGACCAGCTACATTCAGCAGCTGATGCAGTTCTGATAAACCCTAAATAACACAAAGCGTAAGGAATACGATATGAATAACGCATTTTCTGCATATAAAAAACAGTCTGTTACAACGCTCACACCCGGTGAGATAGTAGTAAGGCTTTATATGGAGGCTGAAAGACAGCTCAATCGAGCTTCATATTACATCCCCCTCAAGAACTACGAGGAAACAAACAAAGCGCTTATAAAGGCGCAGGATGTTATAAACGCTCTGCGTTCCTGCCTTGATATGAAGATACCGCTGTCAAAGAATCTTGACTCGCTTTATGAGTATTTCAACAGAGAAATAGTAGAGGCGAATGTAAAGAAGGACAAGGCTAAGGTAGACGCACTGCTTCCTATGATAGCCGAGCTTCGTGAAGCTTTTGCAGAAATAAACAACATGAGCAAGGAGCAGATGGCAGCTCAGGAAAAGGCGGCTGAAAACGCTATAGCCGAGCAGGCATAATAAGGTCAGCTATCCGCTGCGGAAAGGAATCCTACATAATGAAAAAGGCAGATGCACAGACGCTGCTTGCGCTCATGGATGAGCTGACGGAGCTAATGACCGAGTACGACAGTCGTACCGACAAAATGGTGACTAACGATCTTGAAGTCATTCAGCAGGTGCTGTTGTCACGCAACGAGATAATGGATAAGATGCGGCAGGTAAAGCAGTCGATAATGGATGTGGCAAATTCGCAGGTACCTGCGGAGCGTGAACTTATCCGTGATATACTGAACAACAAGCCCGTCAGCGATAATTTGTCTTATGAGCTAAGACAGCTTCAGGCAAAGATGAGACATTTGCATGACATTAAGAGCGATATCGACCAGAAGGATAAGAAAGTCACAGCGGTCGTTCGCCAGAGCTATGAAGATGTCAAAGCAGAGCTTGAGTCGCTTAAAGTGGATAAAAAGAAGATCGACTACTACAGCAGAGTAAAGCTTGGCGGCAAAGGCAAAACATTCAATACAAATTCATAAAAGCAAAGACCGCTGTTCTTTATTGACAGCGGTCTCAGCTTGTCGAAAAAGTATTTTTCGACAAGCTGTCAGACTTTGAGAAACACAC
>CAMEKR010000084.1 GCA_945921515.1 uncultured Clostridia bacterium
TTTTCCGTACACCTGTCACTTTTTTATTTGACAGTAACTTCATATAGTAGTATAATCTTACTATACGGTCATACCTATTTAAATTTACAAGGATGGTGTTTATGAGTACGGTTCTCAGTATCGGATGCAATATGTTCCCGAAGATAAATTTTGCCATGCAGCAAAATTACATACCCTTCATACGAGACCTCAGAGTCAATAACGAGGGAGATGAAGACATATCGGATGTAAAACTGACGATTACATTCGATCCTGCATTTGCCAAGACATTCGCCTATGATATAAATATTATCCCTGCCGGGCAGTCGGTAGAGATATCTCCGCTGAAAATTATCCTCAGCACCGAAACTCTGTTCTCGCTAACCGAGGCGGTTTCGGGTACGGTCAGCTTCTCGCTTACAAAAGCGGAAGAAGAGCTTTATCACAAGGACGAACCAATAAGTCTTCTTGCCTACAACGAGTGGAGCGGTCTTTCGTTTGTACCCGAGCTGATTGCCGCTTTTGTAACGCCCAATCATCCGGAGATTGCAAAGGTGATTGCCGAAGCCTCGCAGATTCTTCAGAAGTGGACGGATACCTCCGCATTCAGCGCATATCAGCGGCAGAATCCGAACTTTGTAAAACAGCAGATGGGCGCAATATATGCCGCACTGTGTGCAAGGCAGATAACCTACAATATGCCCCCTGCAAGCTTTGAATATCTCGGTCAGAAGATTAGAATGCCCCACACCGTATTACAGCAAAAGCAGGGCACCTGCCTTGACCTTGCGGTGCTGTATGCCTCCTGTCTTGAAGCGGTAGGACTTCACCCCCTGATAATCTTCACAGACGGTCACGCTTTCTGCGGTTGTCATCTTGAAGAACAAACCTTTGCCGACTGTGCGACCGATGATGTTTCTGCAATAGAAAAGCGCATAGCAACTTCGGCAGAGGAGCTTATACTGGTCGAATGCACCGACTTTGCATCCTCGCAGGCAGACTTCGACAAGGCAATAAAGCACGGCAAGGATCATATCAGCGATCCTGCTCAGTTTATCTGTGCTGTAGATATAAGGCGCACGAGAGGAAGCGGCATAAGACCTATACCGCTTAAGCTTGAACAAGCTCTCACAGCAGGCAATGCCGATTCTTCGCCTGCCAAGACCGCCGATTTCAGCGCACCTGCCGAACTTGACACTTCGCTTTACGGCAAGGTGGCACAAGGCAGTAACGAGCCGCTTACAAAGCAGAAGATCTGGGAGCGCAAACTGCTCGACTTCTCGCTTCGTAACTCTCTACTCAACTTCAGAGTGACGAAAAACGCCGTACAGCTTATGACTGACGACCTTGCTGTGCTTGAAGACAAGCTGGCAAGCGGAACGGATTTTCGCATTATGGAAGTACCTTCCGAGTGGACGATATCAATGCGTGACGCAAAGATGTATGAGATTGAAAACGACAAGGATCTCATAAAGAATATCGCATCCGAAGAATTTAAGAACAAGCGCATAAGGACTTTTCTTAGTGCAGAGGAGCTTGAAACGGCGCTCAAAGGACTTTATCGCTCGGCAAAGGTCAGCATGGAGGAAAACGGCTCAAACACTCTGTTTCTCTCACTCGGACTTCTCAGGTGGTTTGAAAGCGATCTTTCCGAAAAGGCAAGATATGCACCCCTTGTGCTTATACCTATAGATATCGTCAGAAATGTCCGTGACAAAGGCTATATTATAAGAAGCCGTCAGGAAGACGCTCAGATGAATATCACGCTGATAGAATATTTAAGACAGGATCACGGAATATCGATAGACGGACTTGATCCTCTGCCCGAGGACGAGCACGGCATCGACCTGCCGCTTGTGTTCAATACGGTAAGGCAGGCTGTAATGGGCAAAAAAGGCTGGAATATCCTTGAGTACAGCTTTATCGGTCTGTTCAGCTTCGGTCAGTTCGTAATGTGGAACGATATAAGAAACCGCAGTGACGAGCTTAAAGCAAACAAGGTGGTATCCTGCCTTATGGAAGGCAAGGTATCCGAAGCGCTCACAGGAGAATTTATCGCAGATACGGATATTGATACCAAGCTCTCGCTCAAAAGTATCGCAGTACCCGTAGACGCCGATTCTTCACAGCTTTGCGCTGTTGCCGCCGCCGCTTCGGGCAGGAGCTTTGTCCTGCACGGCCCTCCGGGAACGGGAAAATCGCAGACTATCACCAATATGATAGCCAATGCGCTGTTTAACGGCAAGAGTGTGCTTTTCGTTGCCGAAAAAATGGCGGCGCTTAAAGTCGTTCAGAAAAGGCTTGCAAATATCGGACTCGATCCGTTCTGTCTTGAGCTTCATTCCAACAAGACAAATAAATCTGCGGTGCTCTCTGAGCTTAACAAGGCGCTTGAAACAGCGCAGGTGAAATCACCCGAACAGCACGCCGCCACCGCCGATAAGTTAGCGCAGGAAAAAGCAAAGCTCAACAGCGTTATCGAAGCGATGCATGAAACAAGAGCCTTTGGAGCTTCTCTTTACAATGCAATAGACCTTTACGAGAGAAACTTATCTGAAAAAGGCAAAATATCGCTGTCAAAGGAGCTTTTGCAAAATGCAGACGCAGACAGGATAGCACGCTGGTTTGAACTGCTCGGCAGATACATTATTGCCGCTAATGAGATAGGCGTATATTCGGCTCATCCGCTAATACGCTACGGCGGATGCGATTATTCGATAGAGCTTCGCAATACTATGCAAAACGATCTTGAACAGATAACCGCCCTGTTCATATCGGCTGACGAAGCACTTAGTGCGGCGGCGTCGGCTGTAGGTCTTGACGGAAATATCAGCCGTGAAAAATATGAAGCTACCGCTTCTCTTACAGACGCCTGCCGCAGTACAGCTCCCCTGCTCTTGCAGATAATCGGTACAGACGGCTGTGAGGCAACGGTAAACAGCATCCGTTCGCTCTGCACGCAGATAGATGAGTATACCGCTTTACGCACGCAGATAGAAGCGGAATTTGACAGCTCGGTGCTGAGCTTCCCTGCCGAATCCGCCCGTTTGCAATGGAAAGAAGCGGAAGCTAAGTGGTTTTTACCGAAGATGCTCGGTCAGAGCAAGCTGTTTAAACAGCTAAAGGTATACAGCAAGAATCCTTCATTTGCAAAGACGGATGTGTGTCCTGCTTACGACAAGCTGATAGCGCTTTCAGAAAAGGAAAAGAGCATAAATGCGCTTTCGGCAACTCTCGGAAATATAAGCAATATGATTAACGGCACGGCTACCGACCGCAACGCTTTATCTGCGGCGGCTGAAAAAACGCTTGCCGTAAACAATGCATTATGTGGCAATATCTTCTCGGACAGCGAAAAACAGCATATCAAAGACAGCTTTATCACTCTGCCTTTACAGAGTATAGAGGACTGTGCGGCTAAGCTCAGGATTGTCGGCAATTATATCCTGCAAGCCGACAGGATAACTTCGGAATACTGCATAAATGCCAATATAGATAAGTCATCCGACTGGCTCACAGCTATTAATTCCATCTTTACCGCTATAAAAGACAACATTTCTCTTGTAAGAAGCAAAGCTGAATACAACCTTGCCGAAAAAGAGCTTTGCGAAGCGGGATTATCTTCTGTCAGCGAGGCATACAGGAACGGCTCGGTAACGCCGGATAATCTTAACAGCGCATTCAGCTGTGAGCTTTATTACTGTCTTGCGCTGATAACAATATCGGCAGACAGCAGGCTTGCGGCTTTCAGCGGAAAGCAGTATGACGCACTTGCCGCAGAGTACAGACAGACTGTCAAGGAATATCAGCGGCTTACCATTCAGGAGCTTGTGGCAAGGCTCTCCGCAAACGTTCCCTCAAGCGACGGAACGAGCGCCGCTTCTTCCGAAATGGGTATACTGAAAAGAGCCATCAAGAACAACGGCAGAATGATGCCGCTTAGAAAGCTGTTCGACTCGATACCCACGCTTCTGCGCAGGCTGTGTCCGTGTATGCTGATGAGTCCTATCTCGGTAGCACAGTACATCGATCCCTCTTTCCCGAAATTCGATCTTGTCATCTTCGACGAAGCGTCCCAGCTTCCTACAAGCGAGGCGGTAGGCACTATAGCAAGAGGCGAAAACGTAGTCGTAGTAGGCGACCCGAAACAGCTTCCGCCCACCTCGTTCTTCTCAAGCAATCATATTGACGAGGACAACTGCGAGATGGAAGACCTTGAGAGCCTGCTCGATGACTGCCTTGCTATATCAATGCCGCAGATGTACCTCAAGTGGCACTACCGTTCACGCCATGAGAGCCTTATTGCGTACAGCAATATGAAGTATTACGATAACAAGCTGTACACCTTCCCTTCTCCCAAAGACCTTGTATCGCAGGTCAAGCTCATCCGTCCCGAAGGCTATTATGACAAGGGCAGGTCAAAGCAGAACAAGGCTGAGGCTGAGGCTATCGTAAACGAGATAATCCGCAGACTGAGCGACGAGAATCTTAAACACAACAGCATCGGCGTTGTAACCTTCAGCTCCGTTCAGCAGAATCTTATTGATGATATGTTGGTGGACGCTTTTGCAAAGCACCCCGAGATTGCCGATTTTGACGCAAGCTGTGAAGAGCCCGTATTTGTTAAGAACCTTGAAAACGTACAGGGCGATGAGCGTGATGTTATTCTGTTCTCAGTAGGCTACGGCCCCGACGAAAACGGCAAGGTGTCGATGAACTTCGGCCCGCTTAACCGTGACGGCGGCTGGCGCAGACTTAATGTCGCCATTTCAAGAGCAAGAAAAGAGATGTTGGTATATTCAGTACTCCGCCCCGAGCAGATAGACCTTTCAAGGACACGCTCTGAAGGCGTGGCAGGACTTAAGGGCTTCCTTGAGTTTGCCGAGAGAGGAACGGGAGTAATTGCACGCCGTACCGATTCTATCCGTAACAGCAGCGATCATCTTATAGAAACTATAGCCGCAGAGATCGAAAAGCTCGGATACAAGACAAAGTGCAACATAGGCTGTTCACAGTTCAGGATGGATATCGGCATTGTCGATCCCGATAACCCCGACTCATACATTCTCGGCATAATGCTTGACGGTGAGAACTGCAAGGCAAGCGCTTCTACCCGTGACAGATTTGTCGTTCAGCCGGGCGTGCTGAAGGGGCTCGGATGGAACATAATGCGTATATGGTCGCTTGACTGGCTTGACGATCCATCAATGGTGCTTGCCGAGATAAAGCAGGCGGCAATAAACGCAAAGAATCCCGAAGAAAAGCCTGCCGAGCAAAAGACACGCACTCCCCTCGTTTTTGAAACGGTAGAAAAAGCCCCGTCAAAGAGCAAGGCAACGGCATACAACACAGCCGTGCTTCCCGTTATGGGCACTTCCGATGAGTTCTATCTTCCGCAGAACACGGGCAAGATAGAGTCGATAGCGCTTAGAATACTGAATGCGGAAGCTCCCGTAAGCCGCAACACGCTGATACGAAAACTGCTCGGCGCATGGGGTATCACAAGAACAGGCGACAGAGTTGACGCTGTAATAGCAGGCGTTTTCAAGAAGCTTGACAAGCGCATAACCGTTGACGGCGATAACGCATTCTTCTGGCTCGGCTCGCAAGACCCCAACAGCTATGATATATACCGTACCGCCGACAATCAGGGCAACAAGCGAGAGCTTACCGAGATACCCTCGGAAGAAATCATCGTTGCCGCTAAAGAGGTGCTGTCAGAGCAGATAGGGCTGACAAAAGCGGACCTTATCCGTGAGACCGCCCAGAAGTTCGGCTTCACAAGACTGGGCGCAGTTATGACAGCCGCTGTGGAGAATGCGATCGATAAAGCAGTATCGACAGGCAAGATAAAAAACAGCGGAGATAAATATACGCTCTGAGCGTGAATACAAAAACAAAACCGACCAAAGAAAGCTTCTTCTTTGGTCGGTTGTTCTATTAGCAATCTGATTGATAAATTGGAAGTTGTTACATTGTTTTAAATACGCATATTGTTATCAAGCGCTTTTTTCAATGTACAGACAATGAAATCGTGTTTCCCCTTGAGGTACTCTTTCCTGCCGTTAACAGGAAATTTCTGTGCAAGAGACATCTTCAGCTCTTCATACTCTTTCGCAGCTGAAGGTGTGCTGTTAAGATAATCCCTGAAATTTATGTAGTTTATCCAATCCATACTGTTTGTAAGAACAACATGGATAAAATGGGTTTGCAAATCCCCTGTGCCATCATAATAGCTACCGCAAGCAAACAATAACTGTTCTCCTAAAGAAGCATCTGGTTTCGGACGGTAGAAAAAGCCATTGTCTTTCAGCTCATTTTCAAAAGCAAGAATATCATTGAAATCATTAACTGCAACAGCAATATCAATAATAGGTTTTGCCTTTATCGAAAGTATAGATGTGCTGCCAACATGTTGAATATCCTTAATGACATTGCCCAATATCTTTTTCAAACGAGATATTGTATTGCAAGCCTCAATTTCCCAGTCTTTTTCGTGATCGTACAGTTGTACAGTCCCTCGTTTTAATCCAATCATTTCTTTACCTCCAAACCACCGTGTCGGATACACCCGACAAATTCCGATTTGCCGGTTGCACCGGTCGAGTTCCCCGACAGGCAAAGCCGCCTTTTACTATGTTTTATTTATCTTATTGATACGCTGACAGCGGAAATAAAACGAAGATAAAACATTCAACCGTTCTCCAATATTTCAAGGCAACGATTCATTGACTCTTCAAATTCTTCATCATTGTTGTTTTTGAAAACTATGAAGTCGCCCTTTTCGGCAGGATCGTCAAGCTCTTTAGGCACGGAGAAGTTACAGCCTGCTATATATTCATCCCAGTGGGCAAGCTTCCATGTATCCCTGTCGGAATTACGCTTTATCATACGCTCGTGCACTATTTCGGGCGATGTTTCCACCCATACCGATACAAGCCTTGCGCCTTTTTCACTGAGCTTTGCTCTTAGATCTTTTATATACTCTGCGTTTCTTATTTCACGAGAAAACGGCGCATTTATAAGAACGATATCGTCATAGTCGAGCGCCTCAAAAGCGAGCGCCAGAATACAGTCATATTCATAATTGCGGATGTTCTCCTCAAAAAAGTCGCTGCTCCTGTCATAAGGCTCTCCTGCCACCGCAAATATCTGCTTTGAAAGCGGAATAAGCGTGTCCTTATCAAGATATACCACATGGCAAAGCCGCTTTGCAAGCTGTTTTGATACATAGGTTTTTCCGCACGCAGGCGGTGATACTACGATAATAAGTTTTTTCTCCAAGCTCATCACTCCTTCGGTACAATTTTATCACATATCGGGGCAATTTGCAAATGTAAATAAGCTTGCTTTGCCCGATTCCGAGCGTAAAATCTGCTGACCAAATAAAAAGCCGCCGCAAATGTCATTGCACCTGCGGCAGCCAATCCTATTATTATTTTTCTCCTTCGGGGCGGAAGGTATGCTCTTTAAACGCTATACAGTTGCCTCCTATGCGTTTTGCGGCGTTCTGCGAGCGCAGAGCCTTATCATATACGCTGTCGAAGTTATCGCCCTTAGTACCTCTTGCGGCGCTGACGGTAACGGTTATACAGCGATAACGCTCTGCCTCGGGGAACGGTATCTTCATATCCTTAATAGCGCTTCTTATTTCCTCACTCAGCACTATCGCCTCTTTATCCGATTTTGCAGGCAGACAGACAAGCACGGTATCGCTCTCATATCGGCAGATGATATCCGTATGAGGCTTTGAGATTATCTTTACGCAGTTTGATACTCTGTCAAGCACCTCGTCAGAACGCTCGTTTCCGTAAAGGCGGTTGTACTGTGCAAAGCCGTCTATGTCAACAAGAAGCAACGCTATGTCTTTTCCTTCGTTTAAAAGTTCGGTTGCTTTTTCAATGCCGTATGCTCTGTTGTAAAGGTCTGTGCGGCTATCCATAACGGCAGACAGCTTCATCCTCTGCTTATCCTCTTTTATCCGCTTAGAATTAAGCATCCTTGCGGAATACAGGCTGTAAGCCGAACAGGAAGAAATAAAGCCCAGAGCGGCTATCCCCCACGCCGTAACGGAATAATATACGGAAATGTTGTTTATCACACAGATAACGGTATACCACAGGGGTATCGATCCAATAAAGAAAGCCGATGCTGCAGGCGAAAACAGCGGTACAGCCGCAAATACGGCTATCGTTATCGCTGTCTGTGCAAAGCCTGACGCACCTTGCGCACAGCCTGTGACCTTAATGCCGTATGACAGCAAAAACAGCGCCCAGAATACATAAGGATAATACGCAGGATATTTTCCGCTGAAATAAAAGCCGAAGCCTATTGCACATACAGCCGTAAACAGCAAAAGCACTTCTCCTGCTATCTCTGCTCCTCCGCCGCTTGTAACAATGTCTTCAAACAATATACTCAAAAATATGCATATTATAATTACTACCGACGCTATCGGGATAATACGGCAGTTATAGCGTGATATACAGGAAGACAGCAGGCTCTTGCCGCTTTTGCCGTCAATGCTCAGTCGGCAGGATTTTGTCACCGCGCCTATCGGCAGACGGTTTTTTATCTCATTTACTCCGTGAAAAAACAGCTCTGTGACTTTCATCTATTGTTATTCCTTTCGGTTGTTATCCGAATTTGTAAAGTTTCTTCCGCAACTTTCGCAGAAGGATGAATTTCCGTTTGTTTTGGTATGGCAGTATGGGCATTCATCGTAATGAA
>CAMEKR010000085.1 GCA_945921515.1 uncultured Clostridia bacterium
TTGCCCGAAATGCTTTTTCATCTCCGCAAATATGCCGGTGACATATTTGCGGAAGTGTTATCCCGATACCGTAAAAGACGGAACGGTTTTACCCGTTCCGTCTTATTTTTATTCGATTGCGTTTTCTTATCTCTTAAGCATCTTGCATCTCTGGTTTCTGTCGGCAATCGCTCTTCTGATATCTGCAATCAGCGTTAATGCCGTTTCGCTGCCGGCGTTAACCTGAGCGTC
Organism: uncultured Clostridia bacterium; assembly: GCA_945921515.1. Lineage (GTDB taxonomy): Bacteria > Bacillota > Clostridia > Oscillospirales > Ruminococcaceae > Ruminiclostridium_E. The sequence continues at coordinate 232 of CAMEKR010000085.1, forward strand.
GAGCACTCTCATCTGATTGTAAATATAGCTCTCAACATCATTGAGCGCAGGAGTTGAAACAGGATCGCTGTAGCGGATATCGTCGGCGAGCTTTTCAAGCTCGGGTCTTACCGCAGGATCGGTGCACTTATTAAGAATTGCCGCCGCATCAAGGCGGAAATAGGTGTTCTGCGCTGTTGCTACAGCGTCACGCTGTTCCTGGTTGTTGATTATAGTCCTTGCGGTTTCTGCCGAAAGAACTCCTATAAGCGCAAATATCAAAGCAAGTATGCAGACGATCAGCGTGATCCATTCCGGTATTGTCGTTGAGAAAATGCATACTACAGCAAAGAATATAACCTGGAATATCATATATATCTGTGCACATCTGAATAACGGAAAACCGTATGCCTTAGACTTTACCGGCTCGTTTTTGAAGAACGAGAAGTAAAGAACACCGCAGGTGAACAGCACCGAGAACATTGTGAATCCGTAAGCGATCCAGGGCGACGCCGTCACCTTAGGTATGGGGGCAAGGTAGTAAATCACATTTATAGCGGCAAGTATCGCAACAAAAACGATAAGCGGATATATTTTAAATGACTTATTCATTTGCATTTTCCTCCTCGGTCTTTTCGGGGCGTTTTGTTCCGCACTCGGGACAGAACTTAGCTGTTATTCCCTTCTCACCGCAGGCACAATCCCAGGTTTCAATGGGAGCGGGACGCTTTGCGCCGCATTCGGGACAGAAGTTGCGTGTAATACCCTTTTCACCACAGGCACAATCCCAAGTTTGTGCGGGTGCAGGACGCTTTGCACCGCATTCGGGGCAGAAGTTTCGTGTAATGCCCTTCTCACCGCAGGCACAATCCCAAGTTTCTACGGGTGCAGGACGCTTTGCGCCGCATTCGGGGCAGAACTTACGGGTGATACCCTTTTCACCGCAGGAGCAATCCCATGCATCTGCCGAAGCGGCAGGTGCGTTAGGGCTCATTGCGGCCGATGTGCTGTCGGCAATAGGATTCAATGCGTCACGGGTCATTCCTGCTACAGAGCCCATAGCTCCCAAAGCGATACCGAGACTTGCGACCTCGCCGATACCGCCGCCCGAGCCGCCTGATATACCGTTCTTCATAGCCTCAAGGCCGACCTCACGAGCAGTTTCCTGCTGATATGTGTAACCCTTGACACGCATCTCTTCAGCCTCTGCATAAGCCTTTGTCTTATAAGCCTCTGCACTTGCCTGAGCCTCGATTATCTTAAGCTGAGCGTCTGTCTGAGCCTCAACGAGCTTTCTCTCTCTTGCGGCTTCCGCTGTAGCTTTCTTTATCTCTTCCTCACGGACGTTAAGCGTCTTTGCGGCAAACTGCTCTTTAAGACGGCGATAGTTAGGATCATCGTCGGGCGTGAGGATAGAAGATATGTAGAACTCGGGGATGAAAAGACCGTACTCTGCAAGAGCCTCGTTAATTATCGGACGAAGCATTGCGGCAAGCTGGTCAAGATATGCGTCTATCTCAAGAATATTGATGTTTGCTTCTTTGATGGCACGGGCAAGATTAGCCTTAACGGTGCTTATTATCATCGTCTTGAACTTGCCTATCATGCCGATTTTGCCTCTGCCGTTTGCATTGGCAGGATCGCCGTCGCCTACGCCGTTTGCAAAAATCTCGCTCTGGGTGAACATACCCTCTGTTCCGACGAGCTTTACAACCAGTCTTCTGGGATCGGAAACTCTCAGGTTGAAGCTTCCGCAGGCGCCTATCTCAACATAAAGTCCCGATGCCGGATCAAACAGTCTGACTCTTGTATCCGTGCCCCATCTTATGCCCATCTGGGTGGTCATATTTACGAAGTATACTTCTGCACGGAATATGCTCTCGCCGCCGAAAGGAATCTTTATAGCGCCGCCTATTATAGGCAGATTCTGGGTAGAAAGCGTATATCGTCCGGGACCGAAGGTATCCATTGCCTTTCCGTCCTTGAAGAATATAGCCTCCTGCGATTCATGTACTACAAGCTGGCTGCCGTAGTTGAAGTCTTCAATAGGGCTTTTCCATACGAAAATATCATTTCCCTTATCACATTCGATAAGACGGAGCATGCCCTTGCCGGTATCTTTTTCTTTGACATTCATTGGGGTACTGTCCTCCTGTATTTATTTGAAAATCAATAGGGTCTCTTTGTTCCGCAGCAAGCACAGAACGCATCGTCGGCGGTAAGATCTTTGTTACCGCAATTGGGACAAATCCAGCCCGAAGGGTTTACTGCAGGATTGGCATTCTGATCGCTGCCCATATCAGACGGAACAGGCTGAGCAATAGGCTCGGGCGGAGCTACAGGCTCTGCAGAAGCAACAGGCTCGGGCGGATTTGCATCCTCTGCCTGCGGCAGATGCTCAAAGCCGTTGTTTACCACTTCTTCGTTTTTGCCGTAATGATAAAGCTCACGCACAGCGTCAAAATTCACTTCAAACGGGCTGTGATCCCAGTTGTCGGTTTCGTCTACCGATGCGACATAATCCGACTCTATCATAGCGAGAGTTTCTATTCTGTTGATATGCTCGTCTATCTCGGGGATGTCATGTGTGACATCTACAGCAAGATTCATAAAGTATATCGGCTCTCTGAGAAGAGGCAGGCTGTTGTTAGCCTCGTTCATACAGTCAATGGAGAACTGCATTCTCTCTTTGCGTGAAGCAAGTATGGAAAGATTTCTTTCAACCGCCTTATCATTTGCCTCTTTATCGCTGTCAAGACCGGAGATATTTTTCTGCAATATGTTCCGATTGCTTTCCATTTCATACAGCATCGACGCCATATATCTTCTTGAGCCGAAGCGCTTGGTTATTGACCTTCTGCAGCAGCCGAAAATGATAAGCAGAATAATTGAAGCAAAATAAACTACGCCCAAAAATTCATTTCCCTTTGCTTTTATATTGCAGAAAAAAACTGTAAGAGAGATAACTATGATAACTGTAAGAACAATAAGCACCGCAAATACGGTCGATTTTGTTCTCTTTGATCTCACCATAAGGATGTCCGATGAGCAGGACTGCAGCTGGCTTACCAGGTCAGAACGGGTCGATTCGTACGAACCGTTGAAGTTATTCTGCTTTCTCAGCTCTTCCTGCTTGTTTTTCTCGGTCCTGTCCTGAAGATTGTGAGCTATTTCGATATATTCTCTGTAGTTGTCGGACATAGCCTGCATATCGCTCTGGGCTACGATGTGAAGATAATCAATGTATTTGCCTTTTATCTGCGCCATCTCATCTTCGGTAGCGGTCTTGCAGACATATCCGTACCACTCTTTTACCTTCTCGTCTTCATCCTCGTTGAAGGTCTTGAGATCGTCTGTTGCCGTGCGGATAAGTCCCCACCAGCCTAAATAGCTCTCGGGATGCAACTTAGTGATTTCTGTATATGCTTCACGGGCGCCGTTGATATTTCCCAGTTCAATAAGCTTTTCGGCGTTCTTACCGGCTCTGTCAAGATTGTCAAAGGCCATATTGCCGTACATCGCCATTCCCTGAGGGAACGCTTCCTGCTTTTTAAGGGGGATTATCTTCTGAATATTTCTTACAAGATCCTGTTCAAAGCCGATCTTGTCCATGCTCTGCCCCTGAAGCATTCTGAACTCGCCGGGGAGATCGTAAGGATCAATGTCAAAGTAGCAGGGATACAGCTTCTTTGAGTTGTCCTTTGTCATAAGGTCAAGGAATCGTGTCCACTCGTTCTTGACCCATACTGCCTCGAAGTTTTCATACGACGAGCCGATAACAAGCATGACCTTTGCGGTGTTAAGAGCCGAGAATATGTAAGGCTCATATTCCTGACCGAGCTTGTCTTCAAGTGTAATTCTTGAGAAGAATACCTTATAGCCTTCTTTGGTAAGGGCGTTGTACACTTCCTGCGCTCTTACGCTGTCCTTGGTGCGCTCCTTATTGCTGTCCGTCTCTTTATAGCAGATGAAGACATCGTAGGGCTGTTCGTTTCTTGCTATCTTCTGTATCTCACGGTTAAGACGGTCTATCTCGGTAGCCTGTTCCTTGTAAACTTCACGGGCTACAACATCGCACTTGTCAAGGGCGTTCTGATAATCTTCGCAGTCAAATATGCTCTCGAAGGATGAACGGTGGCAGGTGGGAACCTTCTTTCCCGTTTTGGGGTCGTCAACATATTCAATACCGTATCTGCAAAGACAGAGTCCCCAATATGCCTCAGCTTCATCGGGAAATTCGGTGCATATCTGCTCATACAGGCTCTCCGCCTTGCTGAACTCGCACTCCATTCTCAGTCTGTTCGCACGGTTGAACAGGTTGACTTTTTTCTCATTGTCGGCCGCAGGAACCGTTTGCCTTGTGCCGCAGGCTTCACATTCTACTACCTTGACACCGTCGGTCACATTCAGATTATCACCGCAGCTTTTGCATCTGAAAATCGCCATATTATTTCCTCACAGATAATTTTTTAATACAAAATCGCACAAAAGCATCTCACGGCGCTTTTTCGCTTATTTCACGCAAAATTTACATAATTCAGCAATAAAGTTTAAAAAAGGAACAAATTTTTTGAAATAAGCACCCCGAATTTTGTATACTATATAAGATTATACCATCGTATACGACATTTGTCAACATATTTCACGGCAGTTAAGTGTGCTGTCAAAGAAAGATATTTAAGAGCTAAAATACGATTATAAGCGGAAAACACCACCGCCGCAGAGGTTACCCTCTGCGGCGGCCAGCTTGTCGAAAAAGTATTTTTCGACAAGCTGTTAGACTGCGAGAAACACACGCAGACGAGGAAAGAGTCACCGTCGGCGTACAAAGGTACGGTAGGTGACTCTTGACAAAGTAAGCAAAAACACTTTCGGAGAGCCGATTTGAGGCTCTCCGAAAATTTAATAATAATTACCTCGTAGATAAATCCAACTACTTGCAAAAAAATGTGTTTTTGCGGTGCGTGGGTTTATCGACAGTCTGACCGCCGCAGAGGTTACCCTCAGCGGCGGTGGCGCTTTTTATAAAGGACAATGTTAGCTTCTTTTATCAGTCAACCTTAGGCATACGGTCAATACTTGCCTGAAGCTCTTCATCGGTCGGGATGTAGTCGCCCATCTTGCCATCGTTGAACTTCTGATATGCAACCATATCGAAGTAGCCTGTGCCGGTAAGACCGAAGAGGATCGTCTTCTCTTCGCCTGTCTCCTTGCACTTCAGAGCTTCGTCTATAGCTACTCTTATTGCGTGGCTGCTCTCGGGAGCAGGGAGTATACCCTCGATTCTTGCAAACTGCTCTGCTGCCGCAAATACGCTGGTCTGCTCTACAGAACGAGCTGTCATATATCCGTCGTGGTACAGCTGTGAGAGGACGCTGCTCATGCCGTGATAACGAAGTCCGCCTGCGTGGTTTGCAGAGGGAATGAATGTGCTGCCGAGAGTGTACATCTTTGCAAGGGGGCATACAGCGCCGGTGTCGCAGAAGTCATAAGCATATACGCCTCTTGTCAGCGAAGGACATGAAGCAGGCTCTACTGCGATTATCTCGTAATCAGCCTCACCTCTGAGCTTTTCACCCATAAACGGAGAGATAAGACCGCCAAGGTTAGAGCCGCCGCCTGCACAGCCGATAATTACATCGGGCTTGATGCCGTATTTGTCGCAGGCTGTCTTTGTTTCAAGACCGATAACCGTCTGGTGCAGAAGTACCTGAGACAGTACCGAGCCTAATACATATCTGTAGCCCTCGTTTGTTACTGCGGCTTCAACTGCCTCCGATATAGCGCAGCCAAGCGAGCCTGTTGTGCCGGGGAATTCGGCGTTTATCTTCTTGCCGACTTCGGTTTCCATTGAGGGAGAAGGAGTAACGTTTGCTCCGTAGGTTCTCATAACCTCGCGTCTGAAAGGCTTCTGCTCGTATGAGCATTTTACCATGAATACCTTGCAGTCAAGTCCTAAATATGCACAAGCCATTGAAAGAGCCGTACCCCACTGACCTGCGCCGGTCTCGGTGGTTACACCCTTGAGTCCCTGCTTCTTAGCGTAATATGCCTGAGCTATTGCGCTGTTGAGCTTGTGTGAGCCGCTTGTGTTGTTACCTTCAAACTTGTAGTAAATCTTTGCAGGTGTGCCGAGTGCTTTTTCAAGGCAGTATGCTCTTACTAAAGGAGCAGGTCTGTACATCTTGTAGAAGCTCAGTATCTCATCGGGGATATCGATGTAGGGAGTAGTGTCATCAAGCTCCTGTTTAGCAAGCTCTTCGCAGAATACATGACTTAATTCGTCGAGCGTGCAGGGCTGATGTGTAGCAGGATTTAACAGCGGAGCAGGCTTGTTCTTCATATCTGCTCTTACATTGTACCACTGACGGGGAAGCTCGCTTTCTTCAAGATAGATTTTGTAGGGGATCTCTTTGTTTGCCATATCGGTTTTCCTTTCTGTGCCGTAGGCACTGCCGTTTTACCGACCGTGATTATATTTTCGGACAGGAGGCATTAGGTCGGCTCTGCCGTCTGTTCTTTGATAGCTGATAGTGTAATGAATAAGCGAAGGGTCTTGCAGAAAACAAAAAACTCCCGTCCCGATTGGGACAGGAGATATTACCTGCGGTACCACCCAAATTACGACAAATGTCGTCACTCGCTACACATACTATCATATGTGCGATTCGTAACGGGAATCTCCGTCGCCCCTAAAGCATATCTGCTCTCGGTTTGCCCTCGTGAGTCCATTCGCAAGCGTATGTATCATCGCCTTTACACCTGACGGCGACTCTCTGTCATACAGTGACGGGAGCTACTACTCTCACTCATAGGTTTTGCTATTCTGCTTTTATTATAATCACCTTGCTTTTATTTGTCAAGCATTTTTTGAATTTTTTTCAAATGAGATATTACTGCAGTGAATGACAGGATATGAAATAAGATGATACGGCATTGCAATTTGTACTGAACTAAGCAAAAAGTCGGATTTTCGTTGTGTATTTTACCGATTGAAACCGATAAGCCGATATTGTATAATAGCTAAACGATAAGCAATGCATCCGCAAATTCTGAAAGGAGAACTATATGGCTGCCGCAAAAGATCTTACAAAAGGCTCGCCTATGAAGCTTATACTGGGATTTATGCTCCCTATGCTTTTAGGCCTTTTATTTCAGCAATTTTATAATATGGTCGATACTGTTGTGGTAGGACAGTTTCTCGGCGTTGAAGCACTTGCAGGGGTCGGCTCGACAGGTTCGGTGAACTTTCTTGTACTCGGCTTTTGCATAGGCGTATGTGCCGGTTTTGCCATACCCGTTGCACAGAAGTTCGGTGAAAGGGATTTTGACGGACTAAGAAAATTCGCAGGAAATACAATATGGCTCGGCATCGGTTTTGCGGCAGTAATGACGGTCGCAACCTGCCTGCTTTGCGGAAATATACTCCAGTGGATGAATACGCCGGAAAATGTGTTTGATGAAGCGTATAACTATATCTTTGTTATCTTTCTCGGAATACCCGTGACCTTTTTATACAACATATTATCCGGGTTTATCCGCTCGCTCGGCGATTCAAAATCTCCCGTCGTCATACTTATCATATCGAGCGTGATAAACGTCGGTCTTGATCTGCTGTTTATTCTGGTACTCGGTATGGGCGTTGCGGGAGCAGGCCTTGCTACTGTGCTTGCACAACTGATTTCGGGCATTGCCTGCCTTGTGTATATGATAAAGCGGTTTGATATACTCCACCTCTCCGCAAGCGATTTAAAGCCCGATGCAACAGCTATGAAGCGTTTGTGCGCAATGGGCGTACCTATGGGACTGCAGTATTCCATAACCGCTATAGGAAGCATACTTCTGCAGTCGGCTGTAAACTCGCTCGGCGAGACATATATAGCGGCGGTGACCGCAGGAAGCAAGGTAACGCAGTTCTTGTGCTGTCCTTTTGACGCTATGGGTTCAACTATGGCTACCTACTGCGGACAGAATATCGGAGCAGGCAGAGTGGACAGAATAAAGGATGGCGTAAAGAAATGCTCGTTTCTCGGTATATGCTATGCGGTTTTTGCACTCGGGGTGATATTGTTATTCGGCGGCGAGTTTGCAAAGCTGTTTATAGAGGGTTCTCAAGGCGAAATACTTGAGCTGTCAAAGCAGTTTCTTATACTTAATGTAATATTCTATATTCCTCTGGCATTCGTAAACATTATTCGCTTTTCCATACAGGGACTCGGCAATTCTCAGCTTGCCGTATATGCAGGCGTATTTGAGATGATAGCAAGAGGCGGCGTAGCAATATGCTTAGTGCCGGTGTTCGGATATACCGCAGTGTGCCTTGCAAGCCCTGCGGCGTGGGTGCTTGCCGACTTGTTCCTCTTCCCTGCATTCTTCCACTCAATAGCAATAATGAAAAAGAGATATCCGCAAATGACGGCTCCCGACAAGTAATGCCAATAGCGAAAAACCTATTTACAATCAAAAAAGTATTGTGGTGATTCTATCTGATTGACTG